>JAIEPJ010000324.1 GCA_019749835.1 Phreatobacter sp.
ACCATGATCTTCGACGTCAAGACGATCGTCTCCTACATCTCCGAATTCATGGTTCTGGAGCCCGGCGACGTCATCACCACCGGCACGCCGCCCGGCGTCGGCCTCGGCATGAAGCCGCCGAAATTCCTCCGGGCCGGCGACGTCATGACCCTCGGCATCGAGGGCCTCGGCGAGCAGAAACAGAAGGTCATCGCCTGGCAGTGATCCGGACCGGCGGGCGCACCAATGCCCGCCCGCCGCGCTTCCGCCGGACATGAGGCCATCACCGATGCTGAGAACCATCGCCCCCACCGCGACGGCGATGGTCGCCTTCGCGGCCAATTCCATCCTGGCGCGCCTCGCCCTCGCCGGCGGGGCCATCGACGACATGGGCTATACCGGCTGGCGCCTCGCCGCGGGGGCCGTCGTGCTGTTCGTGCTGGTCCGCATCGTCGGGCGCCGTGACGGCACACACGCCGTTGCCGGCAGTTGGCCGCAGGCAGCGGCGCTGTTCGGCTATGCCCTGGCCTTCTCCATCGCCTATCTCTGGCTTGGCGCGGCGGTCGGCGCCATCGTCCTTTTCGGCGCCGTGCAATTCGGCATGATCGCCCGCGCCATCGCCGCGGGAGACCGGCCTGGCCCGCTGGAGGGCGCCGGCCTCGTCATCGCCTTCGCCGCCCTCGTCTGGCTGGTCGCACCGGGCACCGCCGCCCCCTCGCCCCTCGGCGTCCTGCTGATGGCCGTCGCCGGGCTCTGCTGGGCGGTCTACTCGCTGCTGGGGCGCGGCTCCGCCGATCCGCTCGCCGACACCGCCGGCAATTTCCTGCGCTGCCTGCCGGTGGCGCTGCTGCTCATGGCCTGGGGCTGGCGCGTCCATCCGCCGGACGCGGCGGGCCTCGCCTATGCGGTGGCCTCGGGGGCCCTCGCCTCCGGCCTCGGCTATGCCGTCTGGTATGCCGTGCTGCCGTCGCTGTCCCGCGTCACCGCGGCCTCGGTCCAGCTGACTGTCCCGGCCATCGCCGCGGCGGGCGCCGTCATCTTCATCGGCGAGGCACTGACCCTGCGCATGGCCGCGGCCTCGCTGGCGATCCTCGCGGGGATCGCGCTGGTCATCCTGGCGGGCGAAAAGCGGCGCCGGAGTCGTTGAATCACCGTGTGAAGAACCGGACTCTCTACCTGAGCACGAGGACGAATTGCGATTCACGTCCAGACACTTGCGGGCAGATACGGAATCGCGAGGAGAGACCGGCGGGCGCCGCCCTCACTCCATCACGGCCGCCTTGAGGATGCAGACCATCACCGCATGGGCGGGTTCTTGTCCGACATTGCGGATGATGTGTCGCCCGTCGCAGCGGTAGCGGGCGCTCTCGCCGGTTCCCACCGTCTCGAACCGATCCCCCACCTCGACCTGCAATTCGCCGGACAGCACGGAGAGGCTCTCGATGGAGCCGCGCTGGTGCCCCTCGCTCTCCAGGACGCCGCCGGGGTCGCACTGGAAATCATACCATTGCAGCCATTCGACGGTCTTGATCCAGCCGATGATCGACAGCCGGCACTTGCCGTCGTCGGACACCAGCAGCGGCGTATCGGCCCGCGACAGCTTCTCGAGGAAGGGCTCCTCGGTCGCCGTTGCCAGCACCCGCTCGATCGAGACGTCGAGCGCTTGGCTGAGGCGCCAGATGGTGGCGAGCGTCGGATTGGTCTCGTTGCGCTCGATCTGGCTGATGATCGATTTGGCGACACCCGACTGTTCCGACAGTTCCGACAGCGACAGGTTGTAGGCCTTACGCAGGCGCTGCACGGTCTTGCCGAGATTGCCGGACAGCACATGGGCTCCGGCATCCATCTCGATTTTTTTCGGGTCCCGGTCGGCCATCGGCGGCAAGGCGTCTCGTACGTTGTTTCGAACGATCGTTCGTCCAAAAGACCCTATGCCCTGCCTGCCCCCGGTGCAAGGATCGCAGCCCGCCATCCCCCGCGGCGGACCAGCCGTCACACCTCGCGCGCACCGAGAGCGGCATGGGTGGATACCCGTGTCCAAGGCCCGATCCGTCCCTGGAAGGCGGTGTAATGCGCGGCGATCTTGCCCGCCATGGCGCTGCGGGTGGCAAGTTCGCCGACCAGGTCGGCGGCATGGCGGCGGGCGATCTGCACCAGCGGCGTCGGGAACCCGCGCAGCCGGACGCCGTGGGTCGAGACCATTGTCGCCAGCGCGTCCATGTTCAGGATCTCGATCTCGGCGAGGGCGATGGCCTGCTCCGCGTCACTGGCCGCCTGGACGACGCCCTTCAGGTCGGCCGGCAACCCGTCCCACAGCGCCTTGTTGACCACGAGCTCGCTCGATCCGTTCGGCTTGTTGAAGCCGGGCGCATAGTAGAATGGCGCCACCCGCCACAGTCCCAGCTGGATGTCGGAACCGGGCGAGGTGAACTCCGCCCCGTCGATCGCCCCACGCTCCAGCGACGGGTAGATATCGCCCGGCGGGATGGCGATGGCGGTAGCGCCGAGGCGCTGGAAGAGCTCCGCCCCGAGGCCCACCATGCGGATGGTCAGGCCCCTCACGTCGTCGGCCGATTGCAGCTCCCTGCGGAACCAGCCGCCCATCGACACGCCGGTATTGCCGCCGAGGAAGGGCTTCACCCCGAACCGCGCCGCCGCCTCGTCCCACAACGCCTGCCCGCCGCCCTTCAGCACCCAGGCATTGTGCTCGGGCGGAGTCAGGCCAAAGGGGATGGTGGTGAAGAAGGCCAGAGCCGGCTCACGCCCGATGGCGAAGAAGGAGGCGGTATGGCCGAGTTCGACGGTGCCATTGCCCACCGCCTCGTGGACGGCGAAGGCCGGCACCACCTCGCCAGCGGCGAGGACCTGGACCTCGATCCGCCCGCCGGACAGGAGCTTGATCCGGTCGGCGATGCGCTGGGCCGAGAAGGCCGGGCCGGGCAGGTTGCGCGGCCAGGATGTGACGAGACGCCAGCGCAGGACGGGCTGGGCCCGGGCGAGGCCCGGAGCGGCGATCAGGCCGGCGGCGCCGGCAGCGAGCGTGGTTCGGCGATTGAAGGTCATGTCACCACCAGGCGTGGAAATGATGGGTGGGCCCATGGCCGCTGCCGACCTGCAGCCGTTCCGATGCGGCGATGGCGGCGGTCACAAAATCCTTGGCCTCGCTGACCGCCTGTCCCAGTGGAAAGCCCTTGGCGAGGCCGGCGGCAATGGCCGAGGAGAGCGTGCAGCCGGTGCCGTGGGTGTTGCGGGTGGCGACGCGCGGCGCCTCCAGCCGTACCGTTCCGGCCGACGTCACCAGAAGATCGACGCTGGTATCGCCGGTGCCGTGGCCGCCCTTCATCAGCACCGCCTTTGCCCCCTGCGCCATCAGCGCCTGTCCCTGGGCAAGCATGTCGTCCTCCCCCCGTGCCACCGGCTGGTCGAGCAGGGCCGCCGCCTCGAGCAGGTTGGGCGTGACGAGAACGGCGCGCGGGAAGAGCAAGCGCCGCAGCGCCGAGACCGCGTCGGGATGAAGCAGCCGGTCGCCGGAGGTCGCGACCATGACCGGATCGAGCACGACCTGGCCGACCCGGTGCCGGTCGAGCCCCGCCGCCACGGCCGCGATCACCGGCACTTGCGACAGCATGCCGATCTTGGCAGCGCCAACCTTCAGGTCGGAGAAGACCGAATCCATCTGCGCGGCGATGAAATCCGCCGGCACGTCATGGATCGCCTGGACGCCGCGGGTGTTCTGGGCGGTGAGCGCCGTGACGACGCTGGCACCATAGACGCCGAGCGCCGAGAAGGTCTTGAGATCCGCCTGGATGCCGGCACCGCCGCCGGAATCCGAGCCCGCAATGGTCACCGCGATGGCCGTCATGGCGCCTCTCCCTGCTCTGGTGTCGTGACTCGCGCCCGCGCCGCGATATCGGCCGCCTCCAGACCGTAGAGGGCGTCGAGATAGGCGGATGCGAAGCTGCCCGGCCCGCGCGCCGTCTCGGCGGCGCTCTCCCCGGCGATCCCGAGCAGGAGCATGGCGGCGGCACTTGCCGCGCAGGCATCGTCGCCGACTGCGAGAAAGGCGGCGGTGACCGCCGCCCCGGCGCAGCCCATGGCGGTCACCCGCGCCATCAGCGGATGGCCGTTGGCGATGGCGACGAGGCGATCGCCGTCGGTCACCACATCCGTCTCCCCGGTCGCCGCCACGACCGTGGCGAGGCGGCGGGCGATCGTGGCGAGGTCCTCGTCCGGACCGAGCACCGCGATCTCGGCGCCGTTGCCGCGGATCGCCGCCGGTGCGAGCGCGGCGAGGTCGCGCGCGAAGGCGGCGCGCCCGGCCGAGCGGTCGATGAAAACGGGGTCGAGGAGCCAGGGCCGGCCGGCCGCGCTGGCCACCTCGATCGCCGTGCGGATGACGGCGCGCCGCTCCGGCTCCAGCGTGCCGAGATTGACCAGGAGCGCATCGGCGCTGCCGGCGAAGGCGGCGATCTCGTCCGGCGCCGTCGTCATCGACGGCACCGCACCGAGGGCGAGCAGCGCATTGGCGGTATAGGCCTGCGCCACCGTGTTGGTGATGCAATGGACACGCGGCCTGCGTGCCCGGATCGCGGCGAGGCCGTCACGGGCGGTGTGCAGAACGCGGTCGCTGAAGTCGGAATCCCCGCTTGGGGGCCATCTGTCCATCTCGGTTTCCTCCGCCGGCATGACCCGGTTCAGGTACGACGGGTTGGCCTTGCGACCTCTCAGCCCGATAAGGGCACCCCGACGAGACAATGAGCGACAGTTAGGCCAAGGAACCGGCCGGCGCAAGCACCGGGGGGATGACGCGCGCGCCCTTTGATGGCATGGGAGAGGCCTTGCGCGCTGCGAGGGTCCCCATGATCGCCTTTTTCGTCCAGATCAAATGCCAGCTCGGCAAGGCCTATCAGGTCGCCGCCGCCCTCGCCGACCGCGAGATCGCCTCGGAGATCTATTCGACCGCCGGCAATTTCGACCTCCTGGTGAAGTTCTATGTCGAGCCCGGCACCGATATCGGCCATTTCGTCAACGAGAAGGTGCAACTGATCCCGGGCATCCAGGACACCCATACGATCATCACCTTCAAGGCGTTCTGACCGCGCCGGTCAGGGCTGGCGCTGCCGCCAGATCTGGAACACGCCGAAGGCCAGCGTCACCATGCCGGCATACCAGAGCACCGGCACGTAGCGCGGAATCGCCCCGCGGATATTGGCCTGGAAGAAGGCGCATTCGGGTGTCGCGAAGCCGATGCAGGCGAGCTTCAGGCCGACGAGACCGAAGGCGCCGCCATACTGGGCGTAGTAGACGAACCACCAGACCACCGAGACCAGGCAGAAGGCGAGGCCGAGATAGATGGCCGGCGGGGTCGATGTCTTCGGATCGTCCGGCGCCATGAAGCCCGTCCTGCGCTGATCGTGATCCTTGCCATTTACGCGGGTTCTCCGTGGCAAGGCCAGTCTCCGCCGCATTGCGCCTTTGCGACGGCCAAGGCTTGCCTCGCAGCCGCGAAGCGTTCCATTCTGATCCCGAGTTCCCGGAGCACATGACATGACGCCGACGAAATTCGGAATGGGCCAGGCATTGAGCCGGGTCGAGGACGCCCCGCTGATCAAGGGAGAGGGACGCTTCGTCTCCGACTTGGTGCCGGACGGCGCGCTGGTCGGCTATGTCGTGCGTTCGCCCTTCGCCTTCGCCGACTTCGTCATTTCCGACACCAGCGCGGCCCGCTCCATGAAGGGCGTCAAGGCGATCTTCACCCATGCCGACCTCGAGGGCATCGGCAACCTGCCCTGCCTGTCGCAGATCCCCTCGGTGACCCCGATCCCCAATCCGCCCTGGGAGGTGCTCTGCTCGAAGACCGTCCGCCATGTCGGTGACGGCATCGCCTTCGTCGTGGCCGATACGCTCGACCGGGCCAAGGACGCCGCCGAGGCCATCGCCATCGAATGGACGTCGCGCGAGCCGATCATCGACGCGGTCGACGCCCTGCAGAAGGGCGCGCCCCAGGTCTGGCCGGACATTCCCGGCAATCTCTGCGGCGAGGTCCATCTCGGCGAGGCGGAAGCGACCGAGAAGGCCTTCGCCAAGGCCCATCGCACGGTGTCGCTGACCATCGTCAACAACCGCCTGGTCACCAACTACATGGAGACGCGCGGCTGCCTCGCCGAATATGATTCCAAGACGAAGAGCTTCACCCTGACCCTCGGAAGCCAGGGCAGCCACAGCATCCAGACGACGCTGGCGACCCGCATCTTCAACATGCCGAAGGAACAGATCCGCGTCATCACGCCCGATGTCGGCGGCGGCTTCGGCACCAAGACCTTCATGTTCCGCGAATATCCGCTCTGCATGCTGGCCGCCCGCAAGCTGAAGAAGCCGGTCGCCTGGGTGCAGGACCGCGGCGACCATTTCGTCAATTGCAGCCAGGGCCGCGACAATGTCTCCACCGCCACGGCGGCGCTCGACAAGCGAGGCAAGGTGCTCGCCGTGAAGGTCGACACGGTCGCCGACATGGGCGCCTATCTCTCCCAGTACGCGACCTTCATCCCCTATGTCGGCGCCCTCATGCTGGCTGGAGTCTATGCCTTCCCCGCCATGCATGTCCGGCTGAAATATGCCTATACCAACACCGTTCCGGTGGACGCCTATCGCGGCGCCGGTCGCCCGGAGGCGGCCTATCTCATCGAGCGCCTGATGGACCGGATCGCCATCGAGACCGGCATGAGCCCGGCCGAGGTGCGCCGCCGCAACTTCATCCAGCCCGACCAGTTCCCGTGGAAGACGCCCGTCGGCCGCACCTATGATTCCGGCGAGTTCGACGGCCACATGACGCGCGCCATGGACGTCGCCGGCTGGGATGTCTTCAAGGACCGCCTGAAGGCGGCGAAGAAGGCCGGCAAGATCCGCGGCATCGGCATGGCGACCTATGTCGAGGCCTGCGGCGGCGGTGCCCCCGAGAACGCCTGGATGAGCCTCGAGAAGGACGGCACGGTCACCATCAAGATCGGCACCCAGTCCAACGGCCAGGGCCACAAGACCGCCTATGCCCAGCTCGCCTCCCAGCACCTGGACATCCCCATCGACAGGATCACCGTCCTCCAGGGTGACACCGCCCAGATCCCCACCGGCACCGGCACCGGCGGCTCGCGTTCGCTGCCCGTCGGCGGCGCTGCTGTCGATGTCGGCGCGCGGGCCCTGGCCGACGTCATCCGCGACATCGCGGCGACAGAGATGGAGGTCGGCGTCGGCGACGTCGAGATCGTCGGCGGTGCGGTGCGCGTCGTCGGCACCGACAAGGCGATCTCCTACGAGAAGATCGCCAGCCTTCCCGGTGCCGAGGACAAGCTGAAGAGCCATGGCACCTGGCGGCCCCCCGAGCCGACCTTTCCGAACGGGACCCATATCTGCGAGGTGGAGATCGACCCGGAGACGGGCGTCACCGAGATCGTCGCCTATACGGTGGTCGACGACTTCGGCGTCACCATCAACCCCACCCTGCTGGCAGGTCAGGTCCATGGCGGGATCGTCCAGGGCATCGGCCAGGCGCTGCTGGAGCGCACCGTCTACGACAAGGAGAGCGGCCAACTGCTCACCGCCTCGTTCATGGACTACGCCATGCCGCGGGCCGACCATATCCCGAACTTCCACTTCGAGACGCGCAACGTGCCCTGCGTCACCAATCTCCTCGGCATCAAGGGGGCCGGCGAGGCGGGCACGATCGGCGCCTGCCCCTCCGTGATGAACGCCATCGTCGATGCGCTGTGGCGCGCCTACGGAATCAGGGAGATCGACATGCCGGCGACCCCGGCCCTCGTCTGGCAGACGATCCAGGATGCCAAGGCGGCGAAGGCCGCCTGAAGCCGTCGGGTCGAGCACCTATGCAAGAAAGCATGCGGTCGTTTGCATAGTTGCAATCGGACGCCGACGCCGCCGCCCGGTCGGCGGGTCGTGGCGTCTGCCGGTTACCTGAGTGTAACCGCCTGTTGCAACGCAAAAACTTCCCCGCCCATCACGCAACCGTGAATGACGGCGGATATCTTGTGTTCGAAAAATGGCCCGACAACCACGGTCGCAGACCTGCACGCAGTGGGCGAAAACGCAAAAAAGCCGCGAGACGCACCGGACGACTCGCGGCCATCGTCGTCACCACCGTGACGGATCGGCGTCAGGGATTGCTGGAGCGCTGGGCGTCGGCACTCAGCGGACCGGGACCGGCGAAAACCAGATAGAGCGCCGTGAAGCAGTACATGATGGCGAGGTTGCCGCCGTTCTGGATCGGATAGAAGCCGCGGCCGGCATGACCGATGAAATAGGCCGCAGCCATGGTGCCGGCGAGCACGAAAGCGGCCGGGCGGGTGAAAAAGCCGAACAAAATCAACAGGCCGGTGACGAACTCGATACAGGCCGCGATCCAGGGCATCGAGCCGACCGGGGCGAAATTGACGCTCATCGGGAAGCCGAAAAGCTTCACGAAGGCGTGCTGCAGCAGCACGAGTGCGAACATGATGCGGAGCACCGAGAGCATGCGCGGCGCCCAGGCATTGAGGGTCGGATTGAGGCTGTCCATGAGAAGATCCCGTATGGTGACGAAGTGAGTGGCACCGCCTCTTGCAGGGCGGTCGCGCGACCATATCGGGTGACCGGTGTGGCGCAACCGTTCCGTCCGGGCCGACGGCACCGCAAAGACGGCGCCGCCATGGCCCTGCAGGGTCGGAGCCGGGGCACCGTCGCAGGGCATGCGTGCGGCTTTGGCCCTGCCCGAACCCGGCCCGGCATGGTTCAAGGGACAGGCGAATATCCCTCCTGACCCCTCCCCTTCATGCCAGTTCTCTCCCGCGCCGCCACGGGGATCCTCTTCAAGCTGATGTCGACGGTGGCCTTCACCTCCATGTCGACGCTGGCGCGCGTGGCGGGCAAGGAGATTCCGGTCGGCGAGATCGTCTTCTGCCGCTCCTTCTTCGCGCTGATCCCGCTCTTCATGATGCTCGCCTGGCGCCATGAGGTCATGGACGCCTTCCGCTATGTCAGCTTCCGCTCCCACATGAAGCGCGGCGTCATCGGGGCCATCGGCATGTTTTCCGGCTTCGTCGGGCTGACCCTGCTGCCGCTCGCCGATTCCACCGCCATCGGCTACGCCGCGCCGCTCATGGTGGTGCCACTCGCCTATTTCATCCTCGGCGAACAGGTCCGCGTCTACCGCTGGTCGGCGGTGGCCATCGGTTTCGTCGGCGTCGTCGTCATCCTCTGGCCCCATCTCGATATCGGCACCCTCGGTGACCGCCCGGACAGCCAGCGCACCGGCGCCATGTTCGCCCTCGGCGGGGCGGTCTGCGCCGCCTTTGCCACCATCCAGGTCCGCAGGCTCGTCAACACCGAGACGACGGCCGCCATCGTCTTCTCCTTCATGGCGCTCTGCGCCACGTTGGCCCTCCTCACCTGGCCCCTGGGGCATGTCCTGCCGGCCATCGGCCAATGGGTCGTGCCGAGCCCGTGGAAGGCGCTCATCCTGGTGATGGTCGGCGTCACCGGCGGGCTCGGCCAGATATTCCTGACGCTGAGCTACCGCTATGCGGACACCTCGTTGATCGCGCCTTTCGACTATTTCTCGATGATCTGGGCCGTCATCTTCGGCTACCTGGTCTTCGCCGACCTGCCGAGTGCCTATGTCGTCACCGGCGGCTCCATCGTCGTCGCCTCGGGCATCTTCGTCATCTGGCGCGAGCACAAGCTCGGCATCGAGCGCGCCCGCCAGCGCAAGGTCACCACGCCGCAGGGCTGACGACCGGCCGCCGGCCTCAGCCGGCGATGCCACGCCGGAGACGGCGCACATCCGCCATGAACTGCTTGCCGAAGAGCAGGACCAGCACCGCGCAATAGGACACGCCGCCGACCACCATCAGGATGAGGAGGGCGACCTTGTCGTTGAGGCCGGGACCGGGAAGGCTCGCCATGATCGTGCTGCCGACGACGAGCGCCAGGACCAGCACGGCAAAGGCCACGGCGATCTGCGGCAGCACGGTGCGGGCCCGCGTGTCCAGGGTGAAGAGGTCCTTCCGCCGCGCGAAGACGACCAGCAGCGTCACGTTGATCCAGGCGCCGACACTGGTGGCGGCGGCGAGCCCGACATGGCCGAGCGGCCCCATGAAGGCGAATTTCAGCGCCACGTTGACGGCGATGGCGACGGCCACGGCGATGACCGGCGTCGTCGTGTCGCCGCGCGCATGGAAGGTCACCGTCAGGGGCCGGATCAGCACCAGGGCGGCGAGGCCCGCGCCATAGGCGGCGAGCGCCCGCGCCGACTGGATCGCGTCGTTCTCGGTGAAGGCGCCGCGCATGAACAGCGCCTTCATCAGGATGTCCGGCACGATGACGAAGGCGGCGACCGCCGGCAGCGTGAAGACGAGGGTGAGCTCGATGGCGCGCAGCTGCGCCGTCCGCGCCCCCGCCTCGTCGCCGGCCGACACCCGGCGGCTCATCTCGGACAGCAGGACCGTGCCCACCGCGATCGAGATGACCCCCATCGGCAACTGGTTGAGGCGGTCGGCATAGTAGAGCCAGGAGACCGAGCCGGCGACGAGATAGCTCGCCACCACCGTATCGGCGAGCACCGCGATCTGCGTCCCCGCCGAGCCCAGCGTCGCCGGCACGAAGGTCTTCCAGAAGTGCTTCACCTCCGGCGTCACCCGGGGCATGCGCAGTTCCACCATGACGTCGGCCCTGAGCGCGTCGACGGAGACGAGGAGGAACTGCAGGATTCCCGCGACGATGATGCCCCAGGCGGCGGCATGGGCGGGGGTGGGAAAATGCTGGGCGAGGAGCAACCCGCCGATGATCCCGAGGCTGAGGATGACCTGCGTCGCCGCCGCGGCGGCAAAGCGCCCCACCGCGTTGAGCACGCCGCTGACGAGGATGACGAGCGACACCAGCGCCAGATAGGGGAAGGTGATGCGGGTGAGTTCCACCGCGGCGGGAAACCGCACGGGATCGTCGCTGAAACCCGGCGCCATCAGCCCCACCACCGTCGGCATGAAAATGAAGGCGACGGCGAGCAGAACGAGCTGGGACAGGATGAGAAAGGCGAAGATCCGGTCGGCGAAGACGAGGGCGGCGTTCTGCCCGCGCTCGGCCGCGACCTTGGCGAAGCCCGGCACGAAGGCGGCGGAGAAGGCCCCCTCGGCGAAGATGGCGCGGAACTGGTTGGGAATGCGGAAGGCGACGAAGAAGGCATCCGCCAGCGCTCCGGCACCGAGGATGGCGGCGAACATGAGGTCGCGCACGAAGCCGAAGAGCCGG
Organism: Phreatobacter sp.; assembly: GCA_019749835.1. Lineage (GTDB taxonomy): Bacteria > Pseudomonadota > Alphaproteobacteria > Rhizobiales > Phreatobacteraceae > Phreatobacter. The sequence goes on from JAIEPJ010000324.1 coordinate 11,272, forward strand.
CTGAGCAGCGTCAGCGCCGAGACCGAGAAGATGTTCCTGATCACGACCGACGGGATCCTTCTGCGTGCCGCGGCGAGGCGCACCCGCGCTGCCGTTTCGCCGGAAGGCGCTAGCCGCCCATTCCGACGAAACAAAGGTCTAGCCGAGGAGAACCGATTCGGCGTGGGTTCAGACGGCCGCGACGGGCGGCCGGCCGCCTCAGGTGGCGAGCGTCAGCCCGGCCGCCTTGGCGTCGGCGACGAAGCCCTTCACCGTGTCGAGCGAGATGTCCTCCGGCGCACGGCCGAGGCCCTCGAGCTTCTTCAGGATGTCGGCCGGCGCGGTGATGATGTGGCAGCCGATTCGGTCCGCCTCGATGACGTTCCACACCTCGCGGGTGGATGCCCAGATGACCTCGATCGTGTCGGTGCCGCGGGCAAGACCCACCGCATAGGTCATGACCGGCATGTAGTCGTGGCCGGCATCACCCAGGCGGCCGGCGAAGACCGAGATGATGGAGGGCGCGCCGCCCTTCAGGGCCTCGACCGAGGCCTTGATCTGCCCCTGGGTGTAGAGCGCGGTGAAATTGATCTTCACGCCCTCGCGGGACAGCTTGTGGATGAGGTCGTAGAGCGGTGCGCCCTGCGAGTTCGTCACCGGCAGCTTGACATAGACGTTCTTCCCCCAGGTGGCGATGACGCGCGCCTGCGCCTCCATCTCCTTCAGATCGTCGGAGAAGACTTCGAACGAGATGTGATGGTCGGGCACCGCCGCGACGAGGTCCTTCGCATAGGCGGCATAGTCGGAGACGCCGGCCTTCTTCAATAGCGAGGGATTGGTGGTGAAGCCCTGGATCCACGGCTTCTTCGCCATCTCGACGATGGAGGCCTTCTCGGCCCCGTCCGTGTAGAGCTTGACCTTCAGGTCGGCGATGGCCGGCATGTGCATCTCCCCGGGGTTTCAGGCTGCCGGTTTTAGGGCCGCGGGCCGCGGGTGTCCAACGGGCGATTCCGCTTGTATGCCCGGCCGCAGGCCAACATGCTGACAAGCAGCGCTGCCTCCCGACGCCGGAGACGCCATGCCGCAGGCCCCCGATGCCCCTCTTGTCGCGCGTTACGCCCGCAAGCGCTCCGAGCAAGGGGCCTATATCTTCGTTGTGTTCCTTGCCCTGATGGCCTTCCTCGCCTGGCGAGAGGCCGAGGTGAAGCAGATCGTCATCGGCATGATCGGCTGCGGTGTCTTGCTGGCCTTCATCCATTTCGGGCAGCGCCGGATCCAGAATGCCCACGGTCCCCAGCTTATCGTCGACGGCACCGGCATGTTGATGCCCGAATACTTCGTCCACAGAGTGCCGTGGGAGGCCATCGCCCGCGCCAGGATCCTCCGGCAGCACGAACGCGCGGACTTGCTGGTGGTCGATGTTCCCAAGGCAGCCATATATGGCCCGCGCGAACAGAAGTGGGACCGCAAGATGCGAGAATTCGCAGACAGCACCGAGTTCATGATCGATATCCGCGACCTCGATGTCTCCAGCCTCGATATCGAGGCCGCCATTATCCGCTTCGCACCTGGCAAGGCGAGTCCTCCCGCCTGAGGCCGCTCTGCGCGATCCGCAATCTCGGCCTTGCCGACGGTGGCGCGCCGATGCGCTGGAGCAGTCGAGACCCCATATGCGCAGTGACATTCCTCCGTCCGGATCGCATTGCCATGGGACCCATCCGCCTTCTGCTCAACATCCTCTGGTTCGTCCTCGGCGGGCTCCTCGCCGGCCTCGCCTGGTTCCTCGCCGGGCTGATCGCCGCGATCACCATCGTCGGCCTGCCCTGGGCCTTCGCCTGTTTCCGCATCGGCGCCTACACGCTCTGGCCCTTCGGCCGCGATGTCGTCTGGGTCAGCGAACTGACCGGCCGACCGGCCGGCGCCATGGGCGTGCTGCGCTTCCTCGGCAATATCATCTGGTTCGTGCCGCTCGGCTTCATCCTGCTGGTCATCCACGTCGTCGCGGCGCTCGCCTGTTTCGTCACGATCATCGGCATTCCCTTCGGCTGGGCGCATCTGAAGCTCGCCGCGGCCTCGGTCTTCCCGCTGGGCCAGCGCGTCGTCGCCTCCGATGTCGCCGGCCTCGCCCGCAGCCACGGCGCCGCGACCGCCCTCGCCGGCTGGCGGCGCTGACACGCGCCGTCACCCTTCGTGAACGGCGCCGGTTTGCGCTGCCCCCGGGCAAAATCGTATAGGGGACGGGTCAGGTGGCAGAGCCGCCGCCACCGCGTGATTCCCGAGGCCCCTTCATGACCCAGTCCACCTCCGCGGCAAAGCCCCTGCGTGTCGGCGTCGTCGGCCTCGGCGTCATGGGCAAGAACCACGCGCGGGTGCTGGCGGAACTGCCGGGCGTCACCCTAGCCGGGGTCGCCGATCCCGATGCGGCGCAGGTCGAATTCGTCACATCCCGCCTCGGCTGCGCGGGCTTTGCCACGCTCGATGCTCTCATGGATGCCGGCATCGACGCCCTCACCATCGCAGCACCGACCCAGCTCCACACGCCGATCGCGCTCGCCGCCATCGCCCGCGGCATCCACGTCCTCGTGGAAAAGCCCATCGCCCAGTCCGTCGAGGAAGGCCGGCGCATCATCGACGCTGCCGACCGTGCCGGCGTGACCTTGATGATCGGCCATGTCGAGCGCTTCAATCCGGCGGTCCAGGCGATCCGACAGGCGATCGCCGACGACGACATCCTCTCCATCCAGATCACCCGCGTCGGCCCCTTCCCGCCGCGCATGTCGGATATCGGCGTCGTCATCGACCTCGCCGTCCATGACATCGACCTGATCCGCTGGTTCACCGGCTCGGAGATCACCGAGATCCAGCCGCAGACCAATTCGGTCCATGCGGAGCGCGAGGATATCGCGCTTCTGCAGTTCCGCACCGCCTCCGGCGTGCTCGCCCACATCAACACGAACTGGCTGACGCCGTTCAAGGCGCGCACCGTCCATGTCGCCACCCGCAACAAGTACATTTCCGGCGACCTGATCACCCGCCAGGTCACCGAGTGCTTCGATTACAAGCCCGACGGCTCCTATTCGATGCGCCACCTCTCCGTCGCCTATGCCGAGCCGCTGCGCGCCGAACTCGTCGCCTTCATCGACAGCGTCCGCACCGGCAAGGCCCCGGTCACCGGCGGCGCCGACGGCCTCGCCTCCCTCGACATCGCCATGCGCTGCCTCGGCGAGCGTCCGGCACCCCTGCTGCAGCCGAAGCTGGTGGCCGGCGGGCGCGCCTGACATCGCGCCCGGCATGCCGCATCGGCGGCGCGGGTCGCAACCGGATGCCGGCACCTTGAGGGCCCTTACCGGCATGTGAACGCGGCTCGCGTGATGATGGAACGCGCTGTGGTGCCGGTCTGCGTCGGCTCCTGGCGGGTTTCCAGCAAAGCGCAGGAACGCATGTTCGCCGGCACGGGTTGCTGCATGGCGAAGCCGCCCTCGTAACCGCACTTGATCGCCGCCGGATAAAGCGGCCTGCGGGCCCGCTCGTCCCAGAAGCGGTAGATAAACGGCTGGCCGGGCCGGACCGTTTCCCCATTTTCCGGCTCGTCCGCATTGATGCCTTCACCGGGGCCGGAGCGCTGGCCGACGGCCGCGACGATGAGGCGGACGACCGTGTCGGGCGTGAAGGAGGCGGTGAAGCCGCTGAGATTGTCCTCGGGATCACCGGTGCCGCGCTGTGCGATGGCGCTGTAGGTCACCGTCATGGTCGGCGGGCACGTCGCGGTGAAGGTCGCCGCCGACGGGCGTGGCTGAGCCGCCGCATCGGACAGGGCGGCCGGCAGCAGGACCGGGATGCACAGGCAGAGACCCCGAAAACGCTTCCATGGCATCGCCTGGCTCCTTTCCATCAGACGCCGGTGAGACGGGCGAAGGAGGCTAGCGGCAGTTGAACTGGCCACTCTGCAACCCCCAGTGAGCCGCACCGGGCTCGGTCGACCGGATGAAGGCTGCAGAACAGGACCTCGCCTTGCCGACCCCCCGAGAGAGGACGATGCCCCCCTCGTAAAGACAGGCGACGAAGACTTCGCGCTGACCGTCGAGCGTCCAGTCGAGCTGGCGCCGCCCGCGCGGCGTTCCGGCGATGAGCCCCTCCGCGGTGACCGTACCGGCATAGACGGCGACACCGTTGAGCCAGGACTGGGAATCGCCTTCGTGACCGATCAAGCGATCGAAGCCGGCGACAGCGGCAGGATCGGCGACCCTCGCCGCCGTGGTCGTCATCCGCAGCGGGCAGGTGACCGTCTGTTGTGCCGCGGCGCTTTCGCCCGACAGGGCGATGGCCGCCAGCGTGGCGAAAGCGAGGGCACCACGTCTGGTCATGGCGATAGGTCCAGCGGAGGAAAGTGGACGCCCCGGAAGCAAGGGGCATGTTTCGGGAGCGATTCCATTCCCCCCGCCGGGTCTGTGAAACCGGGGATCAGTTCAGTCGAAGGTGAGACCTTCGTTCTGCATGCGGATGTTCCGCGGGTTCTCGGTGCACCAGTTGAAGGTGTATTCCTGCGAGCCCCAGTCCTGCCAAGTCACCCGGATATCGACGACGCAGGCGCCGCTCTGGCTCGACCAGACCATGTTGCGCGAACGGCCCGGCGAGAGGTTGGAGCTCAGCCAGTTGCGGCTCCACACGCCCCCCACATTGGTCTGGAAGCCGCTGATCACCCAACCGTCCGACTCGTTGTGCAGAGTGAAGTTGTAATTCTGTGCCGACGCCGTCCAGGTCAGCCCGATCAATGCGAAGAGAGCGATGGCGAAACGCGACATCATGGTCCTCATGACCGGCCGCGGGGGATGTGAGCCGGCATATCCCTGCCTTCTAGGCCCGGCATCGAAGGCCGGACAATCGCCCCGGCCCGCAGATCCAGCAGGATGAGACAGCACGCCAAAGATTTGAGATGGAATGGCCGCACGGGCGATGCCGATGGTCGCTTCTGCGGCGGCGGAGAGCCGGCACGATCCTGCCGGCCTCACCGAATCGCCGGGGCCTTGCTGCGCGGGTAGGGGAGCCGGTGGTGGGCGAGGCGCGAGGGCCTGTCCGGCCTAAAGCTTCATCAGTTCGACGATCCACTTGCTCAGATCGGCCTCGTTCGCCCCGGTGCCCTGGTCACCGGCCATCACCCGGGCGAAGTGCCGATAGCCCTCTGCCCGTGCCTCGCTCGGCGACAGGCCGTAGGTCGACCGGAACGCGCGGCTGAATGTGGCTTCGTCGGTAAAGCCGTAGCGATATGCGATCTGCGAGATGCGCAGGGAATTCTCGCCCGGCGACACCAGATCCTTGAAGCAGCGGGCCAGCCTGCGCCGCCGGATATGGGCGTGAACCCCGCCGAGCGGTTCGCAAAGACGATAGAGCGTGGCCCGCGACATGCCGAAGTGCCGGCAGATCAGGTCGACATCGAGGGCGGGATTGCCGAGGTTTCCGTCGATATACCGGCGGATCGCGGTCAACGAGATCGTCGTGACGCCAGTCCGAACGACCTCGGTCGCATCGCGGCTGGGACCGGCACAGCCGGCGACGAGATGGATCGTCGATTCCGCGATGGAGGCGGCTTCCGCCTGGCTCATCTGCGCGGCCTGCCCGGCAAGATCGACCAGATAGCGCGACAACATCCCTCCCAGAGGCGTGGTCTCGGAAATCTTCAGCCCGTGCAATCCGTCCGGATCCTTGACGAAGGGCGCCAGGAGGTTGCGGGGAATCGCCAGGTTGATGCTGCGAAAATCGACCTCCCGGATGCTGGCCTCGCGAGCGAGATCGAGGATCCAGACGTCGCGCGGCGCGACTTCGACCGGGCTCCCTTCGACCTCACCGACGAGGCCGCCGGTCTGGTAGACCTGCACGAGATAGTGGTCGATCGAACTGCGCGCGATGGTCGAGGCACTGCGCTCGAACCGTATACGGTCGCTCTGGCTGACGCCGAGCACCAGCGATCCCAGATGCCACGCCGAGAAACCGAACCGGAACTGGGCGATGCTGTCTGCCGTCGCGTCGAGGTCGAAGATGGTCGACACTGTATCGGACCATTCCTGGAACGCCGCCTCGCCGGTCGTTTTCCCCCAGGCCAGGCTGAAGCCCGGCAACTCGTTTTCACCACGCAACCCGGTCACACGACACGCCCAGACTGTCTCGGCGAGGAAGGACGATCACGGGCCGGACGCCGGTAATCTGGGGTCTGCCAAAATAACATGCAACACTCGTTCTATTCATGGGCAGCGCCACCCTGGCGGATGATTAGCACCGATAGGGCATGCCTGCCCGTCTGCCAGCACCCTATCGCGATCGCCGACGCCTCCCGACACTCCCTCCCCTGACGGCGACGCCCGATCGCCCCACGGAGGCAAGGCCATGGACTACCGCACGCTCGGAGGCTCCGGCCTCAAGATCCCCGCCCTGACCCTCGGCACCGCCACCTTCGGCGGGGGCAGCGAATTCCTGCGCAAATGGGGCGCGACCGACGTCGCCGAGGCCACCCGCCTCGTCGACATCTGCCTCGAACTCGGCTGCACCATGTTCGACACCGCCGACGGCTATTCCGCCGGCCTGTCGGAGGAGATCCTCGGCCAGGCGATCAAGGGACGCCGCGACGCCGTCATCCTCGCCACCAAGACCGGCATGCCCATGGGCCCCGGTCCCAACGAGATCGGCACCTCGCGGGCGAAGATCATCGCCTCCTGCGAGGCGAGCCTCAAACGCCTCGGGACCGACCATGTCGACCTCTACCAGCTGCACGCCTTCGACGCCCTCACTCCCATCGAGGAGATGCTGGCCGCCCTCGACGCCCTCATCCGCGCCGGCAAGATCCGCTATTTCGGCGTCTCCAACTATTCCGGCTGGCACCTGATGAAAATGCTGGCACTGGCCGACCGCCACGGGTTGCCGCGGCCGGTCATCCATCAGGCCTATTACACCCTGGTGGCGCGCGACTTCGAATGGGAGCTGATGCCCCTCGGCCTCGACCAGAATGTCGGCACGCTGGTCTGGTCGCCGCTTTCGGGGGCCAAGCTCTCCGGCAAGATCGGGCGGACGAAGCGCCCGCCGCAGGACAGCCGCCTGGCGACGGACGCCAGTTGGCCCGTGCCCGAGGACCGGCTCTTTTCCGTCACCGACGCGCTGGAAAAGGTTTCCGCCGAGGTCGGCCGTTCCATCCCCCAGGTGGCGCTCGCCTGGCTCCTCGCCCGCCCGACGATCTCCTCCATCATCATCGGCGCCCGCAACGAGCAGCAATTGCGCGACAATCTCGCCGCCTGCACGCTCAAACTGACGCCCGAACAGACCGCGGCCCTCGACGCCGCCAGTGCCATCCCGCCGGCCTATCCCTACTGGCACCAGCGCCGCACCATGATGACGCGCAACCCGCCACCGGTGATGTGAGGGCGGGCGCCGCTGTCGTTCGCCTGTCACCTTGCGGTGCTTTTCGGGGGGCGTCCCGGAGACGGACGGGAATCACCGTCTCCGCACGGCGAGGCACCCGCCATGCAGCACCGCCCGCAGCACATCACCGTCGTCGGCGCCGGCTATGTCGGCCTCGTCACCGGAGCCTGTCTCGCCAGCATCGGCCATGGGGTCGTCGTGGTCGACCGCGACCAGCGGCGTATCGACGGCATCCGCGGGGGCCTGATGCCGATCTACGAGGCGGGTCTCGCCCCGCTCGTCGCGGGCGAGATCGCCGCCGGCAGGCTCGCCTTCACCACCGATCTCGCCGCGGCGGTGCCGGGCGCCACAGCTGTCTTCATCTGCGTCGGCACACCACCCCGCCCATCCGACGGCCATGCCGACATGGCGCAGGTCATGGCGGCTGCCGGGGAGATCGCCGCCAACCTCTCCGCCTTCACCGCCATCGTCGTGAAATCGACCGTGCCGGTCGGCACCGGCGACGAAGTCGAGGCGCTCGTCCATGCCCGCGCGCCCGCAGCGGATGTCGCCGTCGTGTCCAACCCGGAATTCCTGCGCGAGGGCGTCGCGATCGCCGATTTCATGCGGCCCGACCGGATTGTCGTCGGCACCGATGATGCCCGCGCCGCAGCCCTGATGGCCGCGATCTACAGGCCGCTGACCGAGGCCGGCGCCCCGCTCCTCGTCACCAACCGGCGGGCATCTGAACTCATCAAATATGCCGCGAACGCCTTCCTGGCGCTGAAGATCACCTACATCAACGAGATCGCCAATCTCTGCGAGGAGATCGGCGCCGATGTCGAGGATGTCGCCCGCGGCATCGGGCTCGACCCGCGCATCGGCGAGAAATGCCTGAAGGTCGGCCCGGGCTTCGGCGGCTCCTGCTTCCCGAAGGACATGCTGGCCCTGATGAAGACCGGACAGGACCACGGTGTGCCGCTGCGCTCGGTCGAGACGGCGGTGGCCGTCAACGACGCCCGCAAGGGCGAGATGGTCCGCAAGATCGTGCGCGCTGCCGGCGGATCAGTGGCCGGCAAGACCATCGCCGTGCTCGGCCTCACCTTCAAGGCCGGAACCGACGACATGCGCTCCGCCGCCTCCCTCGTCATCCTGCCGCAACTGCAGAAACAGGGCGCCCGAATCGTCGCCCATGATCCCGCCGGCATGGTCCATGCGTCCGCGCTGCTGCCGGGCATTGCCATGGCGGACAGCGCCATGGCCGCCCTCGCCGGCGCCGACATCGCCGTCATCCTCACGGAATGGCCGGCATTCGCAGCGCTGGACCTCGACAGCGCCGCCCGCATCATGCGGGTGCCGGTGCTCGTCGACCTTCGTAACCTGTTCGACCCCGCCGCCGCGGCACAGGCCGGCTTCACCTATCGATCGGTGGGGCGGAGGGTGCGCGACGAGGCGGACCGCGACGCCACCTGGCACCTGTTCGCCGCCCAGGCCGCCGAATAGTCCTGCCCGCGCCGCCTTGGCATTTTCTTGACCTATTTGCGATAAGGCTGCCGAGGGCCATCAGGCGTGCCCGAAGGCACGTCAACGGGGAAAAGCCATGACCGTTCTCGTCACCGGCGGCGCCGGCTATATCGGCAGTCACATGGTTCTCGAACTGCTCGATGCCGGCGAGAACGTCGTCGTGCTCGACAACCTGTCCACCGGCTTCGCATGGGCCGTCGACCCGCGCGCCACACTCGTCGTCGGCGACATGGGCGACCAGGGCCTGGTCGAGATGCTCATGCGGCTCCACGGCATCGACGCCGTCATCCATTTCGCCGCCCGCATCGTCGTGCCGGATTCGGTCGCCGATCCGCTCGGCTACTATCTCGCCAACACCGTGAAGACCCGCGCCGTCATGGCGGCGGCCGTCGCCACCGGCGTCCGGCGCTTCATCTTCTCCTCCACGGCGGCGGTCTACGGGTCACCGGAGGTGATGCCGGTGAAGGAGGAGGCCCCGACCCTGCCGGAGAGCCCCTACGGGACCTCCAAGCTGGTCACCGAATGGATGCTGCGCGACGCTGCTGCCGCCCATGACCTGACCTATGTCGTGCTGCGCTACTTCAACGTCGCCGGCGCCGACCCGCAAGGCCGCACCGGCCAGTCGACCCCGAACGCCACCCACCTCATCAAGGTGGCAGTGCAGACCGCCCTCGGGCTCAGGGCGAAGATGGACGTCTTCGGCACCGATTATCCGACGCCGGACGGCACCTGCCTGCGCGACTACATCCACGTCACCGATCTGGTGCGTGCCCATCTCGCCGCCCTCGCCCATCTGCGGTCAGGGGGCGAGAGCATGGTGGCCAATTGCGGCTATGGTCACGGCTACAGCGTGAAGGAGGTCGTCGACACGGTAAGGGCCGTCACCAAGGTCGATTTCCGCGCCGATTATGCGCCGCGGCGGCCGGGCGATGCCGCAGCGGTGGTGGCGGATGCGACACGCGCCCGCACCCGCCTCGGCTGGACGCCGGCCTATGACGACCTGACCGGAATCGTCGAGGCCGCCTATGCCTGGGAGCGGCGACTGGCCAACGGCGATGTCGGGCGCCGCTGAGGCGGCCGTCGCCGCCACGTGCCGGACCACACCGGAACCACGGCGACCCGAAAGGGTTGCCCATCGGCGCGGGACGCGGGATGGTAGCAGGGTTCGGCGGTCCCGGATCGCATGCAGCCGTTCAAACGTCGCAATCCGTGAAATGACATGATGACCCGGTTGGTCTAGCCTTTTGCAAGGCATGGAATAGTGAAGGCAGCTCCGGTGCGGGCAGAATCCCGAAAACAGTCGATCATCGCGCGCTCCAAGCAAGCCAGCGTGATGGCGCACGACTTCGCGATGACGTTTTTGGCGCTGGTTCTGGCTCTGGTCCTGCGTGGCGAGCCACCGATCCCCGAGAACCTTGCCACCAACCCATGGATTATTGCCCTGGGTTTCGCGGCTTTTTCCCTGCTGATCTATGGGGCCTGCTCGCTTTATGCGGCGCGCTGGCGCTTCGCCTCGCTGTTCGATCTGTTCGGCATCTTCAAGGCCGTCTGTATCCTGACCGCTGTTCTCCTGCTGGCGGACTACATGCTCTCGCCGCGCCTCGGCGAGGGGGCGAAACTGCTCGGCGGGCGCACGCTGGCGATCTACTGGTGCGTGCAGGTCATTCTGCTCGGCGGGCCGCGCATCGCCTACCGGGCCTATCGCGCCTGGCGGCGGCAGACCGCCCATAACCGCGACCCGCTCTCCGCCGTGGTGATCGGTCGCGCCGCCGATGCCGATTCCGTCATCCGTGCCGTCGAGGCCGGCGTTGCGGGTCCCATCCGCGTCTATGGCATCGTCTCCCCCGTCATCCAGGAATACGGACAGGCCGTCCGCGGCGTTCCGGTCTGGGGAACGACGGACCAGCTCGAGACGATCGTGCGCAGCGCCGCCGAACGCGGCATCACCCTGCAAAGGGCGATCATCGCGCCGGAGGCCCTGCATACGGGGCCGCTGATGGAAGATGTGATCGGCGCCTTCCGCCGGATGGGCATCCCGACCATCCGCCTCGACGTCGCCCATTCCATGGACACCGCCAAGCCGCTGCGCCTGCATGCCGTGATCGACGACGACCTGCTCATCCGCCCGCTGGTCGAGGTGGCGGAGGAACCGCTCAAGGCCTTCGTCAGCGGCAAGCGGGTCGTGGTGACCGGCGGCGGCGGCTCGATCGGTTCGGAGCTCGTGCTGCGCAGCGCCCAGTTCGGCGCCGCGGCCGTGCTTGTTCTCGAACATTCCGAGGCCGCCCTCCACGCCGTCCTCGACCGCGTGGAGCTCGAAAAGCGGCCCGGCGACGCGCCGGTGGAAGGCCGTCTCTGCGACATCCGCGACCGGGCCCGCCTGATGAATCTCATGGCGGAATTCGCGCCCGACGTCGTCTTCCACGCAGCGGCGCTCAAGCATGTGCCGCATCTGGAGCGCGAGGTCTCCGACGCCGTGCGCACCAATGTGCTCGGCACGGTGAACACGGCCGACGCCGCCGTAGCGGCAGGTGCCACGGCCTTCGTGCTGATCTCGACGGACAAGGCGACCGAACCGGTCTCCATCCTCGGCGCGACCAAGCGGCTGGCGGAGATGTATATCCAGGCCCTCGATGCCGCCCAGCTTCTGACTGCCGACAAGACCAGGGCGCGGACCCGCCTGGTGGCCGTCCGCTTCGGCAATGTCCTCGGCACGGCCGGCTCGGTGGTCCCGCGGTTCCGGGCGCAGATCGAGGCCGGCGGCCCGGTCACCGTCACCGACCCCGCCATGGTCCGCTATTTCATGACGCGGCGGGAATCGACCGACCTGTTGTGGACCGCGGCGCGGATCACCGCCGAGGCGACGTCGATCGGCCGTTCCGCCATCCTCGTCCTCAACATGGGACAGCCGGTACGGATCGCCGACCTCGCCGAGCGGATGATCAAGCTGGCGGGCTTCGAACCCGGCAAGGGCGTCGACATCGTCTATACCGGCAGCCGCCCCGGCGAGCGGATGTCGGAGATCCTCTTCGAGGAAACCGAGCCGCGCCTCGACATCGGCATTCGCGGGATTGTCGCGGCGGAAGCCCGCGCCCCGACGCTGTCGCAGCTGCAGCCGGTCTTCAAGCGCCTCCAGACCGCGGCCATGGCGGGCGACGACGTCCGCTCGCGCGAGATCATCGCCGAACTGGTGCCGGACCTCCGCGTCCCGGCGAGGGTCATTCCGCTGAAGGAGGCGCCGGAAGGCGGCTCGGAGAAACAGGCCTAGCCGATCGGCGCCCGCCCCCGTCCGGCGAGCTGGCGATAGACCTCGACCACCGTCGCCGAGACCTGGGCGACCGTGGCGCTGCGCTCGACCGCCGCGCGCGCCTTTGCGCCCATGGCGGCGAGGTCAGAGCGGGCCGCCCGCGCGATCGCGCCGGCCAGTGCATCCACATCCTCGGCGGGAACGACGAAGCCGCCTTCGCCGTCGACGACGAAGTCGCGGCACCCCGGCACATCCGTCACGATGGCCGGACGCCCCGCCGCCGCCGCTTCCAGAAGCGCCTTCGGCAGCCCCTCGCCCCCCCGCGACGGCAGGATGAAGACGTGGTGGTCCCCCAGCAATTGCGCCACGTCGGAGCGGCGGCCGAGATGGCTGACGCCGACGGTCCGCGCGAAGGCGGCGAGTTCCTCCGCGCTCAGCGCCCGCGGATTGGCCGGATCAGGCGATCCGACCAGGGTCAGGGTGACGTCGAGGCCCGGCTCGCGCGCCAGCGCCACGGCCGCCACGGCGAGATCGACGCCCTTGGAGCGCACCATGCGGGCGACCAGGATCAGCCTGAGCGGCGGGCGCTCCGGCAGCGGCGCCGGCACGAAGCGGACGGGATCGACGCCGGCGCCGGTCAATATGGTGACGCGCCCTTCGCGATCCGCCCGGCCGAGCCTCAGGACCGCGGCATCGTCACGGTTTTCGCAGAGCCAGACGGGATCGCCGGCATCGAGCAGCCGCGCCGTGACGGCAGCGAGCGCTCGGGCGGCGAGGCGCACCGGCCCGCGTGTCGTCGCCAGGAAACCCGTTCCGGTGACGCTGACCACCAGCGGCAGGCGCAGACCGGCGAGCCGCGCCAGGGCGGCAATCGCCATGCCATGCAGCCCGAAGACATGGACGACCGACACGCCGAGTCTGTCCGCCTGGTCGCGCAACTCGCGCGCCGCCGCCCAAAGGCCCTGCGGCCGCCAGCCGGCCCGTCGGGCGCTGCTCGGCAGGAAGCTGACGCCACCGTCATCCGTGGCGCCGGCACGGGTCTCGGGCGCGCCGAGGACAGTGACGTCGAAGCCCGCCGCCCGGGCCGCCAGGGCCCAGGGCATGAAATGCGAACGGAAGAACCAGGCCTCGTTGATCAGGCAGAGAATATGACCCGCAGACGGCTGTCCCGCACCCGCCAGGTGATCCGGCGTTACGGCCGCGTCGCCAGAATCTGTGACCATTCCCGTCCTTGCCTTTGCCGCGCCCCGGTGAGACAACACCAGCCAGCCGGGCTGCGGCGTCAAGCCCCGTCCTCCATTTGAGCCTGAGATCGAGTGCGGTTCAACATGCGATCGGTCCCCGACGAAGTCGAACGCTGCCTGCCCTTCTTCGTCCGGCTCTGCGTCAGCAGTGTCGTCGCCTCGGGCATGCGGCTCGACGAAGCGGCGGTCCAGATGGCGCGGGATCTCTATTTCAAGTTCCCGGCCGCCATGGACAGTGAACTCCGCCTCCATTTCGAGGCGACCCTCTCCGACCTTGTCGACCTGGTGACGAGCCTCGCGCCACGCCTGCCGCCGCAGACGCTCATCAGCTTCGCCGAGAAGGCGTCGCAGGCCCAGATCGCCGCGACGCTTCAGCGGTCGCTGTCACGCTCAATCGCCGTCCGGCGGGGAGGAACATAGTGTTTAAGGTCACGCAGTGTTGACCCGCCCCCGAGGTGACGTCCCCGGTGGTGGTGTAGCTGGGTGCCTTTGAGGAATGCTTTTTTCTCAGCCGGAGATTTAGCGCTGCGTGTTTTTGGGCGAATGGTTGACCATGGTCATCATGCCCGCGGCGATGATGGGCGCACAAAGAAGCCGCAGCGAACTCAGCAGGAGCCTGAGGCTGTTGCCAACTGAGGCGAGCACGACGTTGATGGCATGCCGGTCGGGCCCCTGAACCGCCCCGGTTTTGCCGGCAACTGTATTCAGCTGGAGCCCTGAGGGACGTACCTCTGGCCACTGGCAATCAT
>JAIEPJ010000118.1 GCA_019749835.1 Phreatobacter sp.
GCCCAGCCCGACGGGCGCAATTTCTTCGAACGGATCTTCGGCCCCCGCCGCGAGGCCGATGGCCCGCAGCTCGCCTATGCCCCGTCCAGCGGCGGCGGCGTGGACAGCGGCACCGGCAATGGATCGTTCGGCGGCAATCTCGGCCTGAGCTTCCCCGGCCTGTCGGCCCCGAAGCCGCCGATGGGCGTCGCGATCTACGATATCGGCTCGCGCATGGTCTATCTGCCCAATGGCGAGCGGCTGGAGGCCCAGTCCGGCCTCGGCGAGATGCGCAACGATGTGCGCTTCGCCCATGTGCGGATGCGCGGCCCGACACCGCCGCATACCTATGACCTCGTCGAGCGCGAGGCGCTGTTCCACGGCGTGCGCGCCATCCGGCTCCACCCGGTCGGCGGCAGCCAGGCGATCCATGGCCGCGCCGGCCTTCTCGCCCACAATTACCTGCTCGGGCCCAGCGGCGATTCCAACGGCTGCGTCTCGATCAAGGACTATGACCGCTTCCTGCAGGCCTATCTGCGCGGCGAGATCCGCCGGCTGATCGTCGTCAGGACGCGGTCGGAAGCGGTGCAGGCGGTGGCGCGGGCGAACCTCCAGGTCTCCCAGCGCTGAGCCACGGGCCAGCGGTCACATTCATGTGACAAGGGCTGGACGCCTGCGACATTCTGGCGAAGTAATCGCGGGCGCATGATGGCTGCCGTGGCTGTCGTTCGACCCGCTGCCGGAGGAAACCCCATGACCACAATCAACCGTCGCTCCGCCCTCGCCGCGGGCGCCGCGACCCTCGCCGCCCCCGCCTTCCTGACCGCCTCGACCGTGCCGCTCTTCGCCCAGGCCGCCGCTGCCGCGGCCCAGGCGCCCGGGTTCTACAAGTACAAGGTCGGCGACATCACGGTCACCGCCATCAATGACGGCTTTTTCGCCCGCCCGATCGAGGGCTTCGTCCGCAATGCCGAACTGCCGGCCGTCCAGTCCGCGCTCGGCGCCGCCTTCCTGCCGACCAATGCCGTGCCGATCCCCTTCAACACCCTGGTGGTCGAGACCGGCGGACGTCTCGTCCTGCTCGACACCGGCAACGGCAATACCGGCGCCCCGACCTCCGGCACCTGGATGGCGAATTTCCGCGCCGCCGGCTTCGATCCCGCCAATGTCAATGCGGTGGTCATCAGCCATTTCCACGGCGACCACATCAACGGCCTGCGCCTGCGGGACGGCACCGCCGTGTTCCCCAATGCCGAGATCTCCGTGCCGGCCCCGGAATGGGCCTTCTGGATGTCGGACGAGCGCATGAATGCCGCGCCCGAGGCCATGCGCGGCGGCTTCCAGAATGCCCGCCGCGTCTTCGCCCCGATTGCTGCCAATGTGAAGCGCTTCGAGCCGGGCGCCGAAGTCGCCCCGGGCATCACCTCGGTGGCGGCCTTTGGCCATTCCCCCGGCCATACGGTCTTCGTCGTCGCCTCCGGCACGGCCAAGCTGACCTACATGGCCGATACCAGCAACCACCCCGCCCTCTTCGTGCGCAACCCCGACTGGTCGGCGGTGTTCGACATGGACGCCGATGCGGCGCGGGCAACCCGCCGCCGCCTGCTCGACATGGCGGCGAGCGAGAAGAGCCGCGTGCATTTCTATCACGCGCCCTTCCCCGCCAACGGCTTCATTGCCAAGGACGGCAACGGCTTCCAGCTCGTCCCGGCGCAGTGGACCCCGTCGATCTGACCTCGGTTGTCCACACCAGACCTCAAGAGGCCCGCCCCAAAGGCGGGCCTCTTTCGTTCGGGCGGTCCTCGCCTTCCTTGACAGCGCGCGCCGTGACGGCGCAATCATGAGGCTTCGCGACGGCGGCCGTTCCAGTTCGGGGCGGCCACGGGAATGCGGTGAGCGGTGGGTCGAAAGGCCCCCTGCAAGGCCGCAGCTGCCCCCGCAACTGTAAGCGGCGAGCCCTTCCCCAGATGCCACTGAGGCCGCAAGGCCTCGGGAAGGCGGGACCGGGCGACGACCCGCGAGCCAGGAGACCGGCTGCCGCGACGTCACTGTCCGACCGTGCGGGATGGCGCGTTCGGGAGCGGTTCGTCCCGCTTGATCCGTGACACCGAATGTCGCGGATCCGCTCCATGTCCTCCAAGGGCTGGTGTCTCCGCGATCCCTCGTGGTCCCGTGCGGAGTCCCGCCATGCTATCGTCATCCCGTCCCTCTGCGTTCCAGCGCGGTCTGCGCTCCGGCGTTCTCGCCGCCGGCGCCATGGCCTTCACCCTGCCCGCCGCAGCCCAGCAGCGGCCGGCGGAGCTGCCGGAAATCACCGTCTTCGGCGCCAGCAACGTCCCGCTGGAAGCCCCGCGCGTCGGCGCCTCGGTGAGCGTCGTCACCGCCGAGGACATCGCCAACCAGGGCGCCGCCTCGGTTCCCGATGTTCTCAGGCTGGTGCCCGGCATCGCGATCAGCCAGTCCGGCGGGCGCGGCGGCCTCACCCAGACCCGCGTGCGCGGGGCCGAAGCGAACCAGGTCCTCGTCGTCGTCGACGGCATTCCGGTCAATGACGTCAATTCCGGGGATGCCGACCTCGCCAATGTGCCGGTGGACAGCATCGCCCGCATCGAAGTGATCCGTGGCCCGCAATCCGGCATCTGGGGCCCGAACGCCCAGGCCGGTGTCATCCTCATCACCACCAAGTCGGGCCGCGGGCTGGCCAAGCCCGAAGTCACGGCGCGGGTCGAGGGCGGGTCCTTCGGCACGATCCAGGGCTCGGCCATGGTGCGCGGGGCGCAGGGGCCGTTCTACGGCGCCCTGTCGATCTCGGGCCTGAGGTCCGGCGGCTTCGTCGTGGCGCCCGGTACGACCCGTCCCAACGGCTCGGACATGGGTGCCTTCACCGCCAGGATCGGTGCCGATTTCACCGACTGGCTGAATGTCGAGGGTGTCGTGCGCATGGTCAGCCGCGGCGGCTTCTACAATCCATCCAACACGGCCTTCGGCCCGGGCTTCGCGACCGATCCCCGCTACGGCTTCCTCGCCGACGGCACCGGCCGCAACACCGCCAACGACCTGCAGGGACGCATCGTCGCGACGGCGAAGCTGCTCGATGGCGCCTGGACGCACCGCTTCTCGGCGGACGCCTCGCAGCAATCGACCAATGCCCGCGACAGCTATGCCTCGGCCTTCGGCTTCCTCGAGAGCCAGGGCTTCTGGTCGCGCACCCAGCGCACCCGCGCCGACTACCGCACCGCCTATACGTTCCAGACGCCCGGCCTGCTCGGCGCCCGCCACACGCTCGTCGGCGGCGCCGATATCAGCCGCGAACATTTCCGCTACTACTACGAGAGCGACGGCTTCTTCGGCCCCTTCGTCAATGACAGCTATGCCACGGCCGGGCGGGCGCGCGAGCGCAAGGGTCTCTACGGCGAATATCTCGTCAGCCTGCCGACCGGCCTGTCGGTCTCGGCGGCGCTGCGTCAGGACTGGAACTCCAGCTTCCGCAACGCGCTGACCTGGCGGCTGACCGCCGCGCAGACCTTTTCGACCGGCACAAGGCTGCATGGCTCTGTCGGCAAGGGCGTGACCAACCCGACCTTCTTCGAACTCTACGGTTTCTTCGCCAATTTCGCCGGTAATCCGACGCTCAGGCCGGAACATTCCATCGGCTGGGATGCCGGTATCGAGCAGCGCTGGATGGGCGGGCGTCTCATCACTGACCTGACCTATTTCCGCGCCAGTGTCCGCGACGCCATCGTCCAGTCGGCAGGCACGGCGATCAACCTGCCCTTCGAGACGAGCCGCCAGGGCATCGAGGCCTCGGTCACGGCGCGGCCGACAGACTGGCTCTCCATCACCGGCTCCTACACCTATACCGACACCCGCTCGGCCGAACGGGTCGGCGGCGTCTTTGTCGCCAAGGAGGCGCTGCGACGCCCCCGCCACGCGGCGAGCCTGTCGGCGGTGGCGACGCTGCCCGACGACAAGACCAAGGTGACGCTCACCCTCGCCCATAACGGTTCGATGCGCGACACGTTCTTCGGCCCGCTCGGGGCGAGTGACGTCCGCCTCGGCGCCTATACGCTGATCGGCGCGCAGATCTCCCACGACCTGACCCGCGCCGCGACCGTCTATGTCAGGGGCGAGAACGTCTTCGGCCAGCGCTACCAGGAGGTCTTCGGCTATCAGGGGTCGAGCGCGGCAATCTATGCCGGCATGCGGGTGCGGCTCGGCGAATAGTCGGGATCTAAACCGTTTCGCATCGCAGCCTTGCCATGTGGTGGTCGACAGCGGCGAGGCTTTCAGCCAGTCTCCGACCCCAATGAGCGGGCGGCAAGGCCCGACACATCGGGAGGATGACATGTCGCAGCGGATCGCAATCGTCACGGGCGCCGGATCGGGCATCGGCCGGGCCTCGGCGCTGGGCCTCGCCAAGGCCGGTTATGCGGTGGCGGTCGCCGGACGGCGCAGGGACGAACTGGAAAAGACCGTGGCCATGGCCGCCGGCGCCACCGTCATCGCCGTGCCGACCGACGTGTCGGACGAGGCTTCCGTCGCCGCCCTGTTCCAGACGGTGAAGGACCGCTTCGGCCGGCTCGACGTGCTATTCAACAATGCCGGCATGGGCGCACCGGCGATCCCGCTGGACCAGCTTTCGGTGGCCCAGTGGAAACAGGTCGTCGACGTCAACCTGACGGGGTCCTTCCTCTGCGCCCGCGCCGCCATGGCGATGATGCGCGCGCAGGACCCGAAGGGCGGCCGCATCATCAACAACGGCTCGATCTCGGCCTATGCGCCGCGCCCCTATTCGGCGCCCTATACCGCCACCAAGCATGCCGTGCTCGGCCTCACCAAGGCGATCTCGCTGGACGGACGCGCCGACCGCATCTCCTGCTCGCAGATCGACGTCGGCAATGCCGCCACCGAGATGACCGAGCGCATGACGGCGGGCGTGTTGCAGGCCGATTTCTCGGTGAAGGTCGAGCCGCGCATGGACGTGCGCCATGTCGCCGAGGCGGTCGTCCACATCGCCAACCTGCCGCTGGATGTGAACATCCTGACCATGACGGTGATGGCCAACGATATGCCCTTCGTCGGCCGCGGCTGAGCCCTCACGCCGTCTGCGACCTGAGCCAGGCGAGATAGTCGGCGTCCCCGCCGGGGACGTCGATGACCAGGAAGGCCGGCGTGTCGTAGGAATGGGCCGCGCGGAAGTGCCGGCGCGCCGGCTCCAGCAGAGTCCGGACGGTCTTGATGATCATCACCACCTCGTCCGCACGCTCGACCCGGCCCTGCCAGCGGTAGACCGAGCGCATCGCCGGCAGGATGTTGACGCAGGCCGCCAGCCGCCGCTCGACGAGATCGGCGCCGATCGTCTCAGCCTCGACAAGGCTTGGCGCCGTCGTATAGACCAGAACCACGTCGTCCGGCGCTTCGGTCCGCGTCATATCCAAGTCCCCGTTCCGATCGGTCGCCCGTCATGCCGGATCATCGACCCGACCCGAAGAAGATCGCCTTCGTCGCCTCGCCGGCGGCGGAAGCGCAGGAGGCTTGCCAGCGCCTCACCGCCCGCTACGGCAGCGTGCCGGGCGACGAGGCCGAGATTGTCGTGGCCCTCGGCGGCGACGGCCTGATGCTGCAGACGCTGCACAAGTACATCTCCACCGGCAAGCCGATCTACGGGATGAACCGCGGCTCCGTCGGCTTCCTGATGAACGAATATGCCGAGGACGGCCTCGTCGAGCGCATCTGGAACTCCGAACGCTCGGTGATCCATCCGCTGCTCATGACGACGGTGGACATCCATGGCGAAAGGCAGGATGCGCTCGCCATCAACGAGGTGTCGCTGCTGCGCCAGACCTCGCAGGTGGCCAAGCTGCGCATCAGCGTCGACGGCCATGCGCGCATGGACGAACTGATCGCCGACGGCGTGCTGATCGCGACCCCGGCGGGGTCGACGGCCTATAACCTCTCCGCCAACGGGCCGATCCTGCCGCTGAACGCGCCGCTGCTGGCGCTCACCCCGATCTCGCCGTTCCGGCCTCGCCGCTGGCGCGGCGCCCTGCTGCCCGACCGGGTGGCGATGCGGATCGAGGTACTGGAATCGGCCAAGCGGCCGGTCAGCGCCACCGCCGACCATTACGAGGTGCGCGACATCGCCACGGTGTCGGTGGCCATGGACCACACGCGATCCATGATCCTGCTGCACGATCCCGGCCATTCGCTGGACGAGCGGATCCTGCGCGAACAATTCGGCGCCTGAGGCGGCTTCCTGCCATCAGCCTTAACGGAGCGCTAACGCCCCTCCCGTAATGTGGATGGCGATGATCCGCATCGATTTCAACAGACTGCGATTCCTCGTCATCGACGACAACGCGCATATGCGCCGGATCGTGCGAACCCTTCTGCACGGCTTCGGCGCCCGCGAGGTCTACGAGGCGGAAGACGGGGCGGCGGGCCTCGAGGCCTTCACCCACTACATGCCCGATATCGTCATCACCGACCGGTCGATGCCGATCTTCGACGGCCTGGAACTGACCAGCATGATCCGCCAGCCGGGGGCCAATGCGAACCCCTATGTGGCGATCATCATGCTCACCGGCCATTCGGAAAAGAAGCGGGTGCTGGAATCACGCGATGCCGGCGTCACCGAGTTCCTCGCCAAGCCGATCTCGGCCAAGGCACTCTACCAGCGCATCCTCAACGTGGTCGTGAATCCGCGACCATTCATCAAAACCAAAACTTTTTTCGGACCCGACCGCCGCCGCAACCACGGTTCGAGCTATGTTGGCCCCGAGCGCCGCAAGGGCGAAAAGGCCGAGATGATCAAGGTCCAGCCGCTGCTGGACAAGACCAAGAGCTCGATGTGAGGAGGGCGGCATGACGAAAACACCAACGAAAAGCCCGACCCGCATCGGCGCCAAGGGCGGCCTCGACGAGGCCAGCGTCTCGGCTTTCGCCGACCACGAGGTCGTCACGCCGAGGCGCAACCTGAAGGGCTATGGCCGCAAGGCGAAGATCAAGGTCGACGAGTTCGGCTTCGACATGGAGGCGATCGAGCGCGCCGAGGCGGCGCTCGCCGATCTCTCCTCCGAATTCGAAGACTGGATGGCGAAAGAAGTCGATCGGTTGACGCGGGCGCGCGACGTCCTGGCGGCCGAGGGCGTTCACGCGGGGTCGCGGGCGACCATCTATATCGCCGCCCACGACATCAAGGGCGAGGCGGCGACCTTCGGCTACCCGCTTGCCGGACGCGTGGCCGAAAGCCTCTGCCACCTCCTCGACGGCATCGCCGACGATGACCGCGTGCCGGCTGATCTCGTGGTGCAGCATGCCGATGCGATCCGCGCCATCGTGCGCGAGAACGCCAAGGGCCATGATCATCCGCTGGCGATGGCGCTCTCGGAGCGGCTCGGCGAAGCGACGATGCAGATGCTCGTCACCATCAACGGCGCCCCCTCCATCGCGCCCTGAAGTCTCAGACTTAGCCCTGCATCCGACCAGTGCGTCCTTCGAGGCTCGCTGTCGCTCGCACCTCAGGATGAGGACCGTTATGCGCGGCACGGCGCCGTGCAATCGCCGCCCCCTTCTTGCAGGCCACACTCCTCCTCATCCTGAGGTGCGAGCGCATGGCGAGACGCGGACGCATCTCGCGTCCGCTCGATGCTATGGCGAGCCTCGAAGGACGCAATCCATTGATGCAGGGCGTCCGGGCCTGGCCTCAGGCCGCGGCCACCATGGGGAAGGCGACAGCCTCGTCCTCCAGCGCCTCGTTGCCGGCGATGAGGTCGCGGGTGAAGGCGCGGGCCTCGTCGCGGGCCGCCTCGGCGGCAAAGCGGCGGAGCTGGGCGAGGAGCTGGTCGAGGTCGCCGTCGGCCAGCGGCGCATAGGCCGTCAGGACCCGCTCGACCATGCGGCGGCGCAGCTGGGGATGACCGCCGCGCTGGGCGCTGCCGCCATCCTCGTGCCAGGCGTCGAGCGCGGCGCGGAAGGCCTGCCAGGTCGAAGCCGGCAGGCCCGCCCGGTCGTAGAGGGCGCGGAAGCCGGCGCCGCGGCGATCGTGGACAAGGCCCGAGGCCTGGCGGAGCGACAGGCCCGCGAGTTCGGCGAGCGATTCCTCGAACAGCCGGACATTGCCCGACAGCAGCGCCCGCAGGACCAGCCCGGTGGAAAGCTGGCCGGACTGGCGCAGGTGCCGCACCAGCGGGCTCAGCCCGTCGCTGCGGCAGGCGGCGGCAATGGCCACGGTGGCCTTATCGGAGGCTTCGCGGGCGACGCGGTTGGCGCGATCCTCGGGCAGCCAGGCGCGGCCGGCGACAAAGGCCGAGAGGGCCGAGGAGAGCTTGACCACAAGGGCCTGGCGCGCGCCGGGCGAGAGGTCCTCACGCGCAAACAGCGCCTCGCGGATATCCGGGTCCTCGCCGAAGCGCTCGATGATGCGGTCGATGGAGAAGGCCGGCAGATCGGCAGTATCGAGGGCGACCACGGCCAGGCAGGACTCCAGGCACCCGACCTCGGCAATGGCCGCCGCCACGGGGGCCGGCACGTGATCGCGGCGGGAGACGGCATATTGCACCTGCGGGTCGCCGCCACCGACGAGGTCGACGAGTTCGGCATCGAGGAGCAGCGGGGAATGGCGGGCGATGATGGCGGCGATTTCCGGCTGGTCCTGCAGCAGGCCGACAATGACCGTGTGCGGTGCGTCCTCGGAGGTGGCCAGCGCATCGGCGAGAGCCCGTCGCACCAGCGGCGAGGGATCATCCATGAGCATGATCATGGCGGCCTCGATCGCCCCCCTGTCATTCCCCGACAGGTCGGAGTGAAGGTAGGCCCGGGCCAGAGCCGAGGTCGCATCAGCCCGGTCGCCGGCGGCGGCGGTCTGGATCCAACGCAGGAAGTGACGAACGATCATCGGGCGCGCCTGAACCGAGGCAAGAAACTGGAAAGACAGGAACTTTTCGCTCCTGTGAGACAGCCTACCCGGACCCCGCTTAACAAAGCGTTCACCATGGATTTTAGGGCACTGTTATGGTGCGGCGCGGCTAGCGGCGGATGTCCGGCCGCAGGAAACTGGAGAGGTCGAGCGGCTGATGGCGCCGTGGCGCCTGGACCTCGACGGGAATGAACGGCCCGCCAACCGCCGCACGCGGCCCGGCCGGAGTCGCGGAGGTGCCGGCAGCCGGAGGCGCCGACGACAGCGCCGTCGGGAGATTGATCTGGCGGGCGGCAGTGGCCGCATCGCGGCCCAGCGAGGTCCAGGTGGCCGCCACGAAGGCGTTGATCGGCCCGTTGCCGCCGGAGAACAGCGAGTGGAAGGGCCGCGTCGGATCGGCATTGATGCGCGGGATCGCCGACCAGGAGCTCGCCTGTTCCTGGGCGCTGGTCGCCGCCGCGAGGGTCGTCTGACCCGTGGCCGCGGCCGGAGACGCGCCGGCGACCGCCGTCGACTGGCCCGAGGCCAGCACCTGATAGACCTCGGCCACCGTGCGCGGCCGCCCCTGATCGAAGAAGATGCGGCGGTTGGCGCCGGCCGCGTCCGGGAACATCAGGGCGGCGCTCGCCTGGGGATTGGCCTGATTGGCATTGATCAGCCGTGCCGCGCCGCCTGAACCGAGGAAATGCGCCATGTACAGCTCGCCCTCGGTCGGATCGCGACCGGTGGCGCTGCGCAGTTCCGCGGCATTGCGGTTGGTGAAGGCGCCGGCCATGAGGGCGGCGACCGAGGGATCGTCACGCAGGGCAAGGATCTGCTGGCGCGCCGCAGGGTCGGCCACCGTCGGGCGGCCGCTGGCGTCGCGGCCGATCTGTTCCGCGAAGCGCCCGAGCCCGAGATTGCGGCCCTCATCGCGCACCATGGTGAGCCAGGTCGAATCGATGAACTGGTAGAGGCCGCGGGCACTTGAGGTCGAGGCCTGGGCCGTTGGCTGCAGGCTCGATTCGCGGCGCGCTGTGCGCAGCAGGTAGTCGAAGCCGGCTCCCGTTTTCTGCGCCGCCGCCTGGATGGCCGAGACGACACGGCTCACGCCCGCCTCGGTCGCCGTGGCCGGGCGGCTCTGCGGTTCGGCGGATGAGCGGAAGAGAAACATCTCGGCTATGTCCCCTGTCGGGAGGCGTCACCGGGCAGCGTCCTCCATTATGGTAAATGAATTCGTAACGACATGACCCAAGGGGATGCCTCATGACGGCCACGACGCTCATCACCGACGACAGGCGCCATCCGCGTGGCGGCATTTATTTTGACGACTTCGCGGTCGGCCAGCTCATCCGGCACCGCATCACGCGCTCGGTCACGCAGATGGACAATGTGCTGTTCTCCACCCTGACCATGAATCCGCAGCCCTTGCATATCGACCGGCAATTCTCGGAGGCGTCCGAATGGGGCCAGCCGCTGATGAATTCGCTGTTCACCCTTGGCCTGCTCATCGGCATTTCCGTGCCGGACACGACCAATGGCACGCTCTTCGCCAATCTCGGCATGACCGACGTCAAGTTCCCCCATCCGCTTTTCGAGAACGACACGATCCATTGCGAGAGCACGGTGACGGCGACGCGCGAATCGAAATCGCGCCCGACCATGGGTGTCGTCGAGTTCCATCACCGCGCCTTCAACCAGCACGACAAGCTGGTGGCGGAATGCACACGCCAGTCCCTCGTTCTCAAGCGCGGGGCCTGAGGCCATGCGCTCCCTGCTGTTCGTGCCGGCCGATTCGGAGAAAAAGCTCGCCAAGGGGCTGGAGAGCGGCGCCGACACGCTGATCCTCGACCTCGAGGATTCGGTCGCGGCCACCAACAAGCCGCTCGCCCGCGAGAGTGCCCGGGCCTTCCTGCTCCAGCATGGGCCGTCGGCCCACCGCCCGCGTCTCATGGTGCGGGTCAATGCGCTCGACACCGGCCTGACCGATGCCGACCTTGATGCCATCGTCGCGGCGCGGCCCGACGCCGTCATGCTGCCGAAATCCGAGTCCGGCCGCGACGTCGCCCATCTCGACGCCAAGCTGACGGCGCGCGAGGCGCTGGCCGGCCTGCCCGAAGGCGGCATCACGATCACGGTCGTGGCGACCGAGACGGCGAAGGCGATCTTCACCCTCGGCACCTACCAGGGGGCCAGCCCCCGCCTCACCGGGCTCACATGGGGCGCCGAGGACCTATCGGCGGATATCGGCGCCGAGACGAACCGTGCCGAGGACGGCCGCCATACCGAGCCCTTCCGCCTCGCCCGCGCGCTCTGCCTGATGGGGGCCGTCGCCGCCGAGGCACAGCCCATCGACACGGTCTTTCCCGCCTTCCGCGATCTCGATGGTCTCCGGCGTGAATGCGAGGAGGCGCGCCGCGACGGGTTCACCGCCAAGATGGCGATCCATCCGGCGCAGGTGCCGGTGATCAATGCCGTCTTCACCCCGACGGACGCCGCCATCGCCGCGGCACAGGCCGTGGTCTCCGCCTTCGCGGCCCAGCCGACGGCGGGCGTCGTCAATATCGGCGGCGAGATGTTCGACCGGCCGCATCTGACGCGGGCGGAACGGCTGCTGAAACGCGCCGGGCGGTAGGAAAAGGGGCCACCTTCGCGGAGGAGGCGATCTGCACGCCGCTGGTGCCGGGCGAGGCGCAAAGCCCCCCGCCCTACTCCGCAGCCAGCACCAGGTCGTCGCGGTGGATCATCTCGGAGCGGCCCTTGTAGCCGAGCACGGCCTCGATCGCCCCCGAACTCTTGCCGATGATCTGGACCGCCGCCACCGCGTCATAGGCGACGAGGCCGCGGCCGATCTCGGCGCCGTCGGGACCGCGGACCACGACGCAGTCGCCGCGCTCGAAGACACCATCGACCCGGGCGACGCCAGCCGGCAGCAGGCTGCGTCCGAGTCGCAGGGCCCCGACCGCTCCCGCATCCAGCCAGAGCACGCCGCGCGGCTCCAGCGAGCCGGCGATCCATTTCTTGCGGCTGGTGACCGGATGGGTCGGGGTGAGGAACCAGGTGCAGGGCCCGCCACCCTCGATGCGCGCCAGTGGCGCGTCGTACTTGCCGGAGGCGATGACCATGGTGGTGCCGGCGGTGGTGGCGATCTTGCCGGCCTCGACCTTGGTGGTCATGCCACCGCGCGACAGTTCGGAGGCCGCGCCGCCCGCCATGGCCTCGATCTCCGGCGTGATGCGCGGCACGACCGGGATCAGCACCGCGGCAGGATCCTTCTGTGGCGGGGCGGTGTAGAGACCATCGATGTCGGAGAGCAGCACGAGGCAGTCGGCGCCCACCATGGTGGCGACGCGGGCGGCCAGACGGTCGTTGTCACCGTAGCGGATCTCGTCGGTGGCGACGGTGTCGTTCTCGTTGACGACGGGCACGGCGCGCACCGCGAAGAGCGTCTCCATCGTGTTGCGGGCATTGAGGTAGCGGCGGCGCTCCTCGGTGTCGTGCAGGGTCACCAGGATCTGGCCGGCGACGATGCCGTGTCGGCCGAGAACCTCCGACCAGGCCCGGGCCAGCGCGATCTGGCCGACCGAGGCCGCCGCCTGGCTCTTTTCCAGCTCCAGCGGCCCCTTCGGCAGTTTCAGGATGGTACGGCCGAGGGCGATGGCCCCGGACGAGACGACGAGGATGTCGGCGCCGCGGGCGGCGTGGCGGGCGATATCGGCACCGAGCGTGTCGAGCCAGGCCTGACGCAGCGCGCCCTTCTCCCCGTCGACGAGCAGCGAGGACCCGACCTTCACGACGATCCGGCGGAAGGCGGCGAGCGCGGGCGTTGCGGCAGGAGAAGACATAGGACCAAAAAGGCAGGATCCGCCGCGGGCTGCGGCGGGTCCGGGTTCTTAGACGAGGACGAAGGGGCGAGGCAATCGGGACGGCAGCGTCTTCCGCCTCACCGGGGCTGCGGCCGACCCCCTGCCCGCCGGGAAGTTGAAGAGGAGGACGTCATGGCCGGGGCAAATCCGGCCATGACGCCAACCCGATCAGTTGCCGGTCGGCACCCGCTCCTCGATGCCGCGGATGTAGAAGTTCATGCCGAGGATCTGCTGGTCGGTCAGGACACCGTTGCCGCCGCACTCCACCGTCTGGCCGTCCTGGCGCACGACCGGGCAACGGAAGGGATGCAGCGTGCCGGCCTTGATGGCGGCCTCGGTGGCCTCCGCCATGGCCTTCACGTCCGGCGGCATGTTCGTGTAGGGCGCCATCTGGACCATGCCGGTGTTCAACCCGCCCCAGACGTCGCCGGAGGCCCAATTGCCGTCGAGCATGGCCTGGACCCGCTGGATGTAATAGGGGCCCCAGTCGGCGATGATCGCGGTGAGCTGCGCCTTGCCGCCGAAGCGGATCATGTTGGAGTTCTGGCCGAAAGCGAAGATGCCACGCTGCTCGGCAATCTGCATGGCGGCAGGGGAATCGGTGTGCTGGGCGATGATGTCGGCGCCCTGGTCGGCGAGCGCCCTCGCGGCATCGGCCTCCCGGCCGGGATCGAA
This sequence comes from Phreatobacter sp., assembly GCA_019749835.1. Classification (GTDB taxonomy): domain Bacteria; phylum Pseudomonadota; class Alphaproteobacteria; order Rhizobiales; family Phreatobacteraceae; genus Phreatobacter. The sequence continues at coordinate 13,417 of JAIEPJ010000118.1, forward strand.
CCAGGCATTGGCCCAGACGATGCGGATCTTCATGTCAGGGCGGACCGACTGGGCGCCGAGCATGAAGGAATTGATGCCGGAGAGCACTTCGGGGATCGGGAAGGCGCCGATATAGCCGATCGTCCCGGTCTTCGACATGCGCGCGGCGATCTGGCCGAGAATGTAGCGGCCCTCGTAGAAGCGGCCGGCATAGGTGGCGAGGTTGGCGCCGCGCTTGAAACCGGTGGCGTGCTCGAAGCGGACATTGGGATGGCGGCGGGCGACGCGCTCGGTCGGGTCCATGAAGCCGAACGAGGTGGTGAAGATGAGCCGGTGGCCGGTGCGGGCAAGCTGCTCGATGACGCGCTCCGCGTCGGCGCTGGCCACACGCTCGACGAAGGTCGTCTCGACCCTGTTGCCGAAATGGCGCTCCACCGCCTGGCGGCCGATATCGTGCTGATAGGTCCAGCCGTGGTCGCCGACCGGGCCGACATAGACGAAGCCGATCTTCAGGCGCTCCTGGGCCATGGCGATGCCGGCGCTGAAGGTGGCGCCGATGGCGGCGAGTGCGACTGCGAACAAGGCCCTGCGATTGATCCGTCGATGCATGAAGACGCCCCTTGCGACCATGGCCCCTCCGGCCAGGAAGACGGAATGGTGACGCGGCCTGTTGCAGCGATCAAGCCTTTCGGGCGACATGCGACGAAACGGCTCGCCGGGCATTGCCGGGACACTCCGGGCCATCGCCGAAGACCCGCCGCGCGGCGGCATCATCCGCCCCGGTCGGGGGCGTGATGATGCCCTGAGGCGTGACGCAGTTTCCCCGCGCCCTCTGCGACTGCAAGGCCTGCGATAAGGCGCTCGACTTCCCCGACGCGGGAATCTGAGGGCGTCCTCGCGGTGCCCTCTCCGGCTCAGCGACGCTCGTTGAAATTGCCGCCGCCGGGCGGGCGCGTCATCTTGAACATCTGCTCGGACCCGACCTGGAAATACTGGTCGTAGCCGCCGCGCATGACCGGATGCATGCGGCCCGTGTCGACGATGCCATCCTTGATGAAATCGTCGTTGATATAGATGCCGACGACCTGGCCGATCACCAGATTGTAGCTGGTGACACCCTCGAGCGAGGTCAGCGGCACGGTCTGCAGCCACTTGCATTCGAGCGCGGCGGGCGAAGCCTTGACGCGGGGCGCCTTGACATAGACCGAGGGCGCCGCCTCGATCCCGGCGAATTCCATCTCGTTCTCGCCACGCGGCAGCGGCGCCGACGTGGCGTTCATGGCGTCGCGCAGTTCCCAGGAGACGAAGGAGCAGGTGAACTCGCCCGTCTCCTCGGCGAAGGCGAGGGCATCCTTGCGGCCGCCCGAGCCGAAGCAGACCATGTGCGGCTTGTCGGAAATGGCGTTGAAGAAGGAATAGGGCGAGCAATTGACGCGCCCGTCCTTGTCGATCGCGGTGATCCAGCCGATCGGCCGCGGCGAGACGATGGCCTTGAAGGGATCGAAGGGCAGACCGTGGTCGGCGGCAGTGACGTTGTAATGCATGGTCTTCAGCCCTCAGAGATGCGTGACGATGGCGGCCATGTCCGGTCGCGGGCGGTCGTCCGCCTTTGCCGCCGGCGTGCCGATATGGACGAAGCCGGCGATCTTCTCCTCCGGCGCCAGGCCGAGATGGTCGAGGACGCGGCGGTCATAGGCCGGCCATTCGGTGACCCAGTTGCCGCCGAAGCCATGGGCTGTTGCCGCATGGAGGAGGTTGAGGCAGACGGCGCCGGCCGACAGTATCTGTTCCCATTCGGGGATCTTCGGGTGCGGCGCGGCGCGCGCCACCACGGCGATGCAGAGTGGCGCGCGGGTGAAACGGGCGCGGTCGATCTCGATCTTCTTGGCCTCGGCGGCGGGGTCGTCGGCGCGGACGAGGCGCTCGAGCACCGCGCCGAGGGCCTCGCCGGCGGCGCGGTCGATGACGATGAAGCGCCAGGGCGCGAGCTTGCCGTGATCGGGCACCCGTGCGGCCATCAGCAACATGGCATCGAGGGTCGCCCCCTCCGGTCCCGGCGCCTGCATCAGCGCGAAGGGCGTCGAACGGCGGGTCTTGAGGTGATCGACGAGAACGGATTCGACAGGCATGCTGATCCTCACGGGGCGGCCGGCGCTCCCAACTAGGCAAATTCCCCGCTTTCGCCAAGGGGACAATGCGCAGGACTTGCGCGCGCGCCGGGCGCGGCCCTTGCTCCCGGCGCCCGGGCGCAGCAAAAAGGCCATAATCGGACGCGAGATGATCGACGCATGACCCTGGGCCCGAGATCCCTCCCCGCCATCCTGGCGCTCGCCGCGACGAGTGGCCTCGCCGCTGCCGGCGTCCTGGCCTTCGCCGGCAACGCCGCGGCGCAGGGGTTCGAGCGCCCGCCGCTGCCGCGGATCTCGGCCTCGCCCCATTCCGACCTGCCGCCGATCGTCACCGAGCCGCAGCAGCGGCGGCGGCGGCACATGCCGGGCGGCGCGGCAACGCCCTTCTTCACCCTGCCCGATGGCGCGACGCCCTTCGCGCCACAACTCGGCACATCGCCCGCCCTGATGCCGACCATGCCCGGCCTGCCTGGCCTGCCCGGCGGCCCCGGCCTGCCGCCGCAATTCGCCGACCGCACCGCGGTGGCGCTCGACGCCCGCTTCCGGCAGGGCGGGCAATATGTCCGCGACAGCCTGCACTGGCGCGTCTTCTCCGATACGCCGGAGGCCAGCGGTGCCTTCGCGCTGGTCGCCGAATCGCGCGACCCGGCGCCGGTCTTCGCCCTGCGGCCGGGCAGCTACATCCTGCATGTCGCCTTCGGCACCTTCGCGCAGACCCGCCGCCTGCGCATCGGCAGCGAGCCCTATCGCGAGAGCATCGTGATCAATGCCGGGGCCGTCCGCCTCGTCGGCAAGGTCGGCGACAGCCAGATCCGCAATGCCCGGCTCTCCTTCGACATCTTCGCCGGCGGCCTGTTCGAGGGCGGCGAGCCGCGCCTGGTGCTCCGCCAGGCGCCGGCCGGCGATCTCATCGCCCTGCCCGAGGGGACCTATCACGTCGTGTCGATCTATGGCGACGCCAATGCCACGATCCGCGCCGACCTGCGCATCCGCGCCGGGCAGGTGACCGACGCCACGATCCAGCACCGGGCAGCCAATGTGGCCCTCAAGCTGGTGCAGCAGCGCGAAGGCGGCGAGGCCATCGGCAATGCCGCCTGGACGGTGCTCACCCCGGGCGGCGACGTGATCAAGGAATCGATCGGCGCCTTCCCCTCCATGGTGCTGCAGGAGGGCGAATATCTCGCCATCGCCCGCCACGAGGGCCGCGTCTTCAACCGGCGTTTCAATGTCGAGGCCGGCAAGGACCAGAACATCGAGGTCGTGGCGCGCTGACGCTTGTCCTTGCCCGCCCTGGTGGAACTTCCGTGCCGGACGAACCGGCGCTCCCGCTCATCGCGACGTTTCGACCTGACGCTCCTTCCGCGCCGCCTTGTCGCGATACATGGCCTGATCGGCATTGTGGGCGGTGACATAAAGGCCGGTCTCGGGGGTGCGAATCGCCATCCCGATGGACGCGCCGATGCCTGCCGCCGCCAAGGCCGCTCGCACCCGCTCCACGACGGCGACGGCACTTTGGGCATCGCATTCGATGCAGAGGACCATGAACTCATCGCCGCCCGTGCGCGCCACGATGTCAATGCCGCGGACGGCTGCGGACAGGGCCTGGGCGGCACCGCGCAGGGCGTCGTCGCCGGCTGCATGACCGTTGAGATCGTTGATGCGCTTGAGGTCGTCAAGATCGACGGCAATGACGCAGGCTGGATGGGCATATCGCCGGCAGCGGCGCTCTTCGAGCTCCAGAAAATCGACCCATCCACGACGGTTGTAGAGGGACGTGAGTTCATCCCGCCGCGCTTGATCCACCGCGCGCTCGAGGCGGCGGTCGGCATTCACGGCCGTGAGTTCGGCACGGAGAAGCTCAGAGAGGAGATCAGCGATGAGGCGGATGAACTCGACCTGATCCGAGAGCCCCGATGACTGAGGCTGCGGGTCGATCGCGCAAAGGGTACCGAACAAGGCCCCCTCGGAACTCACCAGAGGGAAGCCGACATAGGCGCCGATCGGAATCTGCCGTCCAACGGGAGCCTCGGCAAAAGCGGCAACGGCATCCGAATCCGGGGCGATATTGGGCCCAAGGCCTTCCACCATCCTGGAGCAGAAGGAATCGGACCATTTCAGCACGGTACCTTCCGCAAATCCGTAGGTCCGGTCTTCCGCGGTCAGAATCACCCAATTGTCACCATCAACTCTGGTGACCATCCAGAGGCCCAACCCGAACCGCTCTTGCAGGAACTGCAGGGCACGGCGGGACGCAGAGGCGAAATTCCCCGTGGTGACGTCTCTGGTTTGCATGCCCATTCCCGCGTGCCCACACCCCAATGGCCTGACAGGCTTTCCGCCAGTCCCCTCCGTCGCGATCCGAGGAACGTCGAATCTCGATGGATCTGGCCCGCCTCATCTACTGAACTGCCGTAACGGCAGCAACGGAGAGCGCAGGGGTCATGGCTGCACGGATCGTCACAGGCGATGCCGGTCGCGTCCTCAGCGGGGCGACCGGCTCGGCAGCGTCCATGGGGGGCGGAGATCGGGTTGGCCGCGGCCAGCCGTCCTGGTCGACCGCCCTACCCGGCGGCCTGCGCCCGCCGCACATCCGGCGGCGTCGCCTCGTCCTTCAGCTGCGCCACGAGCTCGGCGAGGCCGAGGGTCTCCTGCGCCTGGCTGCCGAAACGGCGGACCGAGACGGTGCGCTCGGCCGCCTCCTTCTTGCCGACCGCGAGAATGACCGGGATCTTCTGCAGCGAGTGCTCACGCACCTTGTAGGAGATCTTCTCGTTGCGGAGGTCGGCATCGACCCTGAGCCCCGCCTTGCGGCAGGCGGCCAGGACCTCGCGCGCATAGTCGTCGGCCTCCGAGGTGATCGGGCAGACGACGACCTGCTTCGGCGCGAACCAGAAGGGGAAGGCCCCGGCATAGTTCTCGATGAGGATGCCGATGAACCGCTCCATCGAGCCGCAGATGGCGCGGTGGACCATGACCGGCGGCGTCTTCTCGCCGTCGGCGCCGATATAGAAGGCGCCGAAGCGATCCGGCAGGTTGAAGTCGACCTGGGTGGTGCCGCACTGCCAGTCGCGGCCGATGGCGTCGCGCAGCACATATTCGAATTTCGGCCCGTAGAAGGCGCCCTCGCCCGGATTGATGGCGGTCTTGATGCGGCCGCCGGACTGGTTGGCGATCTTGGCGAGCACCGATTCCATGACGCTCTCGGCGCGGTCCCACAGCGCATCGGCGCCGACGCGCTTCTCCGGCCGGGTGGAGAGTTTCACGACGATCTCGTCGAAGCCGAAATCGGCATAGGTGGTCAGGATCAGGTCATTGATCCGGATGCACTCGGCCTCGAGCTGGGCATCGGTGCAGAAGACATGGGCGTCATCCTGGGTGAAGCCGCGCACGCGCATCAGGCCGTGGAGCGCGCCGGAAGGCTCGTAGCGGTGGACCACGCCGAATTCCGCAAGTTTCATCGGTAGATCACGGTAGGACTTCAGACCGTGCTTGAAGATCTGCACGTGGCCCGGGCAGTTCATCGGCTTGATGGCGAACCAGCGCTTGTCCTCGGCATCGTCGCCGGCCGACTGGGCCGCGAACATGTTTTCGCGGTACCAGCCCCAGTGCCCCGAGGTCTCCCACAGCGACTTGTCGAGGAGTTGCGGCGCATTGACCTCATCATAGCCGTGTTCGGCGAGGCGACGGCGCATATAGGCCACCAGGGTCTGGAACATCGACCAGCCCTTCGGATGCCAGAACACGACGCCGGGCCCCTCCTCCTGGAAATGGAACAGGTCCATCTCGCGGCCAAGGCGGCGGTGATCGCGCTTCTCCGCCTCCTCCAGCATGGTCAGATAGGCGTTCAGGTCCTCATCCGTGCGGAAAGCGGTGGCATAGATGCGGGTCAGCATGGGGTTGCTGGAATCGCCGCGCCAATAGGCCCCGGCGACCTTCATGAGCTTGAAGGAATTGCCGATCTGGCCGGTGGAGGCCATGTGCGGGCCGCGGCAGAGGTCGAACCAGCCGCCCTGGTCGTAGAGCTTGATCTGCTGGTCGGCCGGAATCGCCTCGACCAGCTCGACCTTGAAGGCCTCGCCCTTGTCGCGGAAAATCTGCTTGGCCTCGTCGCGGGAGACGATGCGCTTGGTGAAGGGCCGGTTGGCCGCGATGATCTTGCGCATCTCCGCTTCGATCGCCGCGAAATCCTCCGGGGTGAAGGGCTCGTTGCGGAAGAAGTCGTAATAGAAGCCGTTCTCGATCACCGGGCCGATGGTCACCTGGGTGCTCGGCCAGAGCTTCTGCACCGCCTCGGCCATGACATGGGCGGCGTCGTGGCGGATGAGTTCCAGCGCCTCGGGGCTGTCGCGGGTGACGAATTCGATGCGCGCGTCGCCGCCGATCGGATCGGACAGATCCGTCACCACGCCGTCGAGCTTCACGGCGATCGAGCGTTTGGCGAGCGAGGGGGCGATGGCCTTGGCGACATCGAGGCCGGTGACGCCGGCGTCATAGGCGCGCGCGGCGCCGTCGGGGAAGGTCAGAATGGGCATATCGGGTCTCTCCGCTCACTCCTGCCGACAGAGCAGGTAAGGGGCCGCTGGTCAGGGTTTTCGCGTGCCGGGCGGACTTGCCGTCACGGGGCGGCATCGGCCCGGCACGGAACGGGGATAGCCGAGCCGCGCCACGATTGCAAAGCGTCCTGCGACAGCGGCGGCCCGGGCGGCAGGGGTCGGACCGACATACCTGTGCCGCGCCGGGAACAAGCGGGCCGAATGGCGTGTTGATACCGACAACACGGAGACAAGGCCCATGACACTCGGCACCATCCTTCTCATCGTCCTCATCGTCGCCCTGCTCGGAGGCTTCAGCGGCATCGGCGGCGGCCCCTTCTACGGCACCGGCTATTACGGCGGCGGCGGCATCGGCATCATCCTGCTGATCGTGCTGGTCCTCGTGCTCAGCGGCAGGCTCTAGGCTGCCGCTGCTTCCCCCGGCGGACCGGTCATGCATCCCCGCCGGGTCCGACCTTCTCGCAGACCGGAGCGCCGCGCCGCCATTGCCAGGCACCATAGCGCCAGGGCAGGAACCAGCGGGCGCCGGCCGGCAAGGTGGTGGGCGGGTTGTCGATGCCCGACGTGCCATAGGGATGACAGCGGCAGAGCCGCGCCAGACCCATCCAGCCGCCGGCCCAGAAGCCGTGGCGCATCATCGCCTCGTCCATATAGGCCGAACAGCTCGGCAGGTGCCGGCACCAGCGGCCGACGAGCATCGAGATGGACAGCTGGTAGGCGCGCAGCAGGCCATGGCCCGCAAGCCGCGGCCAGCGCCGCAGCCGCCAGTCGTCGAAGAGGCGGTCGAGGTCGCGATCCCGGCTCATTCCGCCGCGGTGGTGGTGCGGGCATCCTCGGCGCGGGTGATGGCCTCGACCACGGCATCGAAGGTCAGAAGCGTGGAGGCGTGCCGGGCCTTGAACGCCCGCACCGGCTCCAGAACCGCGACATCGGTCCATTTGCCCGCGGGGGCCGGGCCGTTCTCCTTGAGCATGCGGCGGACATCCTCGCGCAACGCCCGCAACTCCTGCGTCGTCGAGCCGACCACATGGCGCGCCATGAGCGAGGAGGAGGCCTGCCCCAGGGCACAAGCCTTCACGTCATGGCCGAAATCGACCACGACATCGCCATCGAGGGCGAGGTCGACCGTCACGGTCGAGCCGCAGAGTTTCGAATGGGCCGTGGCCGAGCCATGCGGCGAGGTCAGGCGGCCGAGCCGCGGAATGGTCGCGGCCAGTTCGAGAATGCGCTTGTTATAGACGTCGTCCAGCACGGCGGGCGCTCCAGGGGGCCTAGATGAACGGTCGTTCATGGCGCGTTCAGGCCTTCTCATCATATATGCGTCGCATCAAGGCATTAAAGCCCGGCGCGAGATCGGGACATCGAAGGACGGCAACCGAGCGTGGCAATCTGTCGCACCCCTTTCACGGTCGCGAATGCCCGATCCAAGCGTTCTCAAGAGGCGCAGCAGGAAACGTTTCCACATCGGAGTTGAGTCCATGGATGCCGTCGTAACGACCCTTCCCGTCCAGAAGGGCCCGGAGGCACAGCGCCGCCGCCGTCCCACGCGGGAGGAGGCGGAGGCTGCCGTCCGTACCCTGATCGAATGGGTCGGTGACGATCCCGACCGGGAGGGTCTGGTCGCCACGCCCCGCCGCATGGTGAAGGCCTGGGAAGATCTGTTCCGCGGCTATGGCCAGTCCGCCGCCAAGGAACTCGGCACGGTCTTCGAGGAGGTCGGCGGCTATGGCGACATCGTGCTGGTGCGCGACATCCCCTTCTTCTCCCATTGCGAACACCACATCGTGCCGATCAGCGGGCGGGCGCATATCGCCTATTACCCGCGCGAGGGTGTCGTCGGGCTGTCGAAACTCGCCAAGGTGGTCGACATCTATGCCCGCCGCCTGCAGACGCAGGAAAACATGACCGCAGAGATCGTCGGTGCCATCGAGGAGAGCCTCACGCCGCGCGGCCTCGCCGTCCTCATCGAGGCCGAGCACATGTGCATGTCGATGCGCGGCGTGCAGAAACAGGGCGTCTCGACCATCACCACCGGCTTCACCGGCCTGTTCAAGGACGATGCCTCCGAGCAGGCGCGGTTCATGCAGATGATCCGCGGCTTCCGCTGAGGGCAGAGCGAAACGCGCCGCCTTTCACCTCTCCCCGGCGGGGAGAGGTCGCCGAGCGACAGCGAGGCGGGTGAGGGGGAACGCGATCACCGTGGAGGCCAACTCCCCTCACCCCGCCGATGGCCGACCTCACCCCACGGGGGTGCGGTGAAGCGGCGCCACCCTCGCGTCGCGCCGGAAGCCTCCTTAGAGATCCACGCTCCCACCCGACTTGGGCACCGCCACTTTCGTCTTCGATCCCGCCATGCCCGCGACGAACTTGTCGGCGGTCGGGTCGATCAGGCCGAAGGTCGCGTAGTGGCACGGGATCACCGTGTCGAACTGGAAGAACTTCTTGCAGGCGAAGGCCGCCGCGTCGCCGCCCATGGTGAAGCGGTCGCCGACCGGCACCAGCGCGTGGGTCGGCTTGTGGTACTCGGCGATGAGGCCCATGTCCGGCATCATGTCGGTGTCGCCCATGGCATAGAGCACCACCCCGCCCTTCTGCTTGACGATGAGGCCGTTGGGATTGCCCAGGGCATGGCTGACGCCGTCGTGGAAATCGCAGGAGGAATGCAGCGCATTGGTCAGGGTCACGGTGAAGTCGCCCTGGTCGGTGGTGCCGCCGCAATTCATCGGGTCGAAGGCCTTGAGGCCCTTGGCTGCGAGATACATGCACAGGTCATAGTTGGTCACGACCTTGGCGCCGGTCTCGGCGGCGATGGCCAGCGTGTCGCCGACATGGTCGGCATGGCCGTGGGTGATGAGGATATGGGTCGCCCCCGCGATCGCATCGGCCCGGTCCCCGGTGAAGGACGGATTGCCGGTCAGGAACGGGTCGATCAGCACGACCGAAGAGCCGAAATCGAGGCGGAAGGCCGAATGGCCGAACCAGGTGAGCTTCATGGGGATCCTCCTGCAGGGACCGGATGGGAGTGGCGGTCGAAGCGGAGTATAGGCTGGCGCGTGACACCCTCAATGCGGCGACAGGGATTCGGAGCGGATGGCCATTGTCGAACCGGGCTTGCTGCGTGACCAGGTCGGCACCGGCCGGCGCCTGCTCGGGCTCGATCTCGGCACCAAGACCATCGGCCTCGCCCTCTGCGACGTGAACTGGACCATCGCGACGCCGCTGGAGACGATCAAGCGGGTGAAATTCACGCCCGACGTGGCGGCGCTGCTGGCGCTCGCGGCGAAGCACGATGCGGGGGCGCTGGTCATCGGCCTGCCGAAGAACATGGACGGTACCGAGGGGCCGCGGGCCCAGTCGACCCGCGCCTTCGTGCGCAACCTCGTGCCGAAGACGGAGCTTCCCATCGTCTTCTGGGACGAGCGCATGTCGACGGCAGCGGTGACGCGGACCCTGCTTGAGGCCGATGCCTCGCGGGCGCGGCGGGCCGAACTCGTCGACAAGATGGCCGCCGCCTATATCCTTCAGGGGTTCCTCGACCGGCTGGGATACGGGGATTTCGAGGGGCGGTAAGGGGGGGCGGTTCGCCCGGCTCACGGCAGCTAACGAGAATGCCCCACCCGCACCCTCCCCGCGCTGCGCGCGGAGAGGGGACTTTGACGCCTTCCACAGCTTTCGACGGTGGCGCCAGGCTCAACCGTCGGGGACCCAAGCGTGATGCCGGAGTCCCCCCTCTCCGCGCGCTGCGCGGGAGGGTGCGGGTGGGGCAATGCTCGAACAGGGGGCGCGCTCCGAGACACAGAGGCGAGCCCTGCGGAGGCCCTTCGAAACGACGGGGCAGACGCCTTTCTGCTAGTCCCTGCCGAAATCCAGCGTCCAGTTCTGCCCGACGAGGTCGACGCCGAAGGAATGGTGCTTTTCCTCCGCCGCGAGCACGAAGCCCTCGTCCAGGTAGATGCGGCGGGCGGCGGCGAGAATGTCGTTGGTCCACAGCGTCATCCCCGCATAGCCCGCATCCCGCGCGAAGGCGATGCAGTCGCGGACCAGCCGGCGGCCGAGGCCGGTGCCGCGCTCCGACGGGTCGACGTAGAGCATCCTGAGCTTGGCGATTCCCTCACCGCCATCGACACAGAAGACGGACCCCACCACCTCGCCGGCCCTGTCGGCGATGAAGGCACGCTCCCTCGCCGGGTCGTTGTCCTTGAGAAAGGCCGCGCCGATCTCGGCCACCAGCGCCTCGAATTCGTCGTTCCAGCCGTAATCACGGGTGTAGATGTGCGCCTGACCGGCGACGATGGCGCCGATGTCGCCGGGACGGTGGCGGCGGATGACGACGCCGGGCCCCTCCCCCGCCAGCAGATCGCGTACCGATTCCATCGCGGCGACGAGCCGGGCCCGGTCGCCGGATGCCAGCCGCGCCAGCATCGCGCCGATCTCATCGCGGGAGGCGCGGTCGACGGGCGCGAAGGCCGCGCGGCCCGCGGGCGTCAGGCTGAGCAGGCTGCGGCGGCCATCCTGCGGCGCCGGCTGACGGCCGAGCAGCCCGTCCGCCTCGAAGCGCCGGAGGATGCGCGAGAGATAGCCGGCGTCGAGGCCGAGTTCGTCGCAGAGGTCGCTGGCCGACAATCCGTCGCGGCTGAAGAGTTCGTAGAGGATGCGCGCTTCGGTCAGCGACCAGCCGGCGCCGAGATAGCGGCCGAGCAGCCCGACGGCACGGGTGTAGAAGCGGTTGAAGCCACGGATGGCGGCGATCTGGTCGTCGAGGTCGGCAGCCATGGTGAAGCCCTCCGGAGGGGAGGCTCGCCGGTTTACTTGACGGAGTCAACTATCAGCGCAGCTCGATGGGGCGCGGCAGCATTTCGGTGATCTGGACGCCGATCCGGTTGCCGTTGATGACGACCTGGCCGCGGGCGATCGGCATGTTGTTGGCGAGGATTTGCACCTCGTCGTCCTCCGTGGCATCGAGTTCGATGATGGCGCCGCGGGCCATGCGCAACATCTGGTGGATCGGCATCACCGTCGTGCCGAGGACCACAGAGATGTCGAGGGAAACGGTTTCGAGCTGGGCCATGTCGCCTTTTGCCAAATGCACGTCGCGGGTTCATGGCCACCCTGACCAAAGATGGTGAACGAGTGGTAAACGATCGTGCCAATCTGGTGCTTCATCTCGGTGCGCCCGCCGATGCCCCACCGGTCGAATGGGTCATCAGCGAGGGGTTTGTGCCCTATGCCGAGGCTCTCGCGGCAATGGAGGCCCATGTCGCCGCCATTTCCGCCGGAACCGCGCGCGAACGCGTCTGGCTCCTCGAACATCCACCGCTCTATACGTCCGGCACCTCGACGGGCGCGGGCGGGGTCGTCGATGCGC
>JAIEPJ010000201.1 GCA_019749835.1 Phreatobacter sp.
TAATACATATATTAGCGATGATCGTTCTATAAAATCGAACAATGGCCCTTCTCAATCTCCACCATCTGCGTCTGTTCCGGGCCGTCGCGCTGGATGGCACGCTCACCGGGGCTGCCCGGCAGCTCAGGCTGTCGCAATCGGCCCTGTCCTCCCAGTTGCGCACCCTGGAATCATCGCTCGGCCATGCGCTGTTCGAGCGCCGCGGGCGTGGTCTCGTGCTCACGGAAGCCGGCCGGATCGCCCTCGACCATGCCGAATCCATCTTCCGTACCGCCGCGGATCTGAGCGCCACCCTCAACGAATCCGGTCGGACGCGGCGGGCATTGCGGGTCGGCGCCCTCGCCACCCTGTCGCGAAACTTCCAGATGCAGTTCCTGCGGCCGCTGATCGGCCGCGAGGATGTCGAGGTGGTGCTGCGATCGGGATCCCAGGCGGAGCTGCTGCGCGGGCTGGAGGGCCTCGCCCTCGATGTCGTGCTGACCAACCTCGCCCCGGCACGCGATGCGGTGAGCCCCTGGCTCATCCACCGCCTCGACGAACAGCCGGTGAGCCTGATCGGCAGCCCGGCGCGGGTGGGCGATCCGCCGCGGGCGCTGACCGACCTTCTGGCGACCGAGCCGCTCATCGTCCCCACCGCCGACACGGCCATCCGTGCTGCCTTCGACGCTCTCACGGCGCGGCTCGGGATCAGCCCCTCCATCGCGGCGGAGGCCGACGACATGGCCATGCTGCGTCTGCTGGCGCGCGCGGATGCAGGGCTCGCCGTCCTGCCGCCGATCGTCGTCCGCGACGAGCTCGCGACGGGCCGTCTGGTCGAAGCGGCATCGCTCGAGGGCATTTTCGAGTCGTTCCTCGCGGTGACCCTCGCCCGTCGCTTTCCCAATCCGCTCCTCGCCCATGTCCTCGCCGGGGCGGCCTAGCAACGGGCTGCGGCGGAGCCGCACGACGGGCACATTGCGGCATCAATCGACGGAAATCGCTGCGATGGCGATTGCGACTCCGCGAGCCTACAGCCTAGGGTGCGGACGCAGCGTCGTCAGAGGTCGGGCATGTGGTCCCTTGAGAGTTTCGCCAACGACCTCGTGGCCTTGGCGCGCAATAACACGTCCCTGTTCCTCCCCGTCGTCGCGGCGCTGGCCTTCGCCGAGTCGATCATCCTGTTCTCGTTGTTCATCCCAGCCTCGGTCATCCTGATCGGTTTCGGCGCCCTGGTCGGTGCAGCGGACATGAATCCGATCCCTGTCCTGCTCGCCGCGGCCATCGGCGCAGCCCTGGGCGAGTGGGTTTCCTATGCCGCCGGCTATGTCCTGAAGGAGCGGGTTTCGGGAATCTGGCCCCTGTCGCGGCACCCCGAACTGGTCGAACGCGGCGTCAAACTGATCGCCGCCTGGGGCATTCTCGGCGTCTTCGTAGCGAAGTTCATCGGGCCCTTGCGCGGCGTGGTCCCGCTCCTGGCCGGCGCCTTTCGCATGCCTCAGATCCGCTTTCAGATCGCCAACTGGACGTCGTCGCTGCTCTGGGCCGGCGTCTGGCTCGGTCCGGGCTATCTGGCGGCGAAGTACTGGCCCTGAGACGTCGGACACCTGCAGAATAATGTGCGGGCGGCGCCTCGCCGCAGCCGCCTCGGAAGGAGAGGCGGCAAGCGGCTCAGGTGGCCCCGCTGATCTCGTAGAGACTGACGCCGTGGGCATCGATGGCAACCGTGACGGGACCCATGTCCTCGACCTGCAGCCGCACCAGCCGGTAATGCATAAGCATATCGGACCAGCCGACCTCGATGACGCGGCGGATGGCCTGCGTGTGCAGGGCCGCGCCGCCGCCGAGAAACGAGAGATAGACCCCGCCGACCTGGCGCAGCGCCTCCACGCAGGGCCTGTCCAGGCCGCCCTTGCCTCCCACCGCATGCCAGTTGAAGCCGCTGATGAGCGTCGGCATCAGGGCGTTGAACCGGGTGCTGGTCGTCGGGTTGATGTAGTGGAGCTGCAGCGTGCCGTCCTTCTCCTCGCTGTAGCTGCCGAGATGGAAGACCGAGGCGCCGTTCAGGTCCATCGGCATCGGCTCGACGCCATTGAGGCAGCCGATCAGGCGGTGATGGGTGGGAAGTCCGGCCGTCACGACGATCTCGCCGCTCATGATGACCATGTCGCCGGCGCGCAGCGACCGCGCGGATTCGGCCGTCAGGGGAAAGGTGAGGCGGTGCGTTGTGATCGCCATGACCTACTCGATGATCTCGACGCGGCCGTCATTGAACAGGCGCGCGCGCGTGCGCCGGTTGATCCAGCAATTGAACGTCACGGCCACCGGCGTGAAGCCGTGGCCGGCGGCATAGTCCACATGAACCGCGGTCGCCGTGCTGTCACCGCCGGTGCCCATGGGGCCGAAGCCGGTGCGGTTGACCGCCGCCAGCAGACGCTCCTCCATGGCCGCCACCATGGCTTCCGGATGGGGCTGTCCGATCGGCCGCAGCGTCGCCTCCTTGGCGAGCTTGCAGGCATAGTCGAAAGTGCCGCCGATGCCGACGCCGACAACGACGGGTGGGCAGGGCTGGCTGCCCGCCTTCCGGACGACGTCGAGGACATAGGCCTCGATGGTCGGCAGGTCGGGGAAGCTGAAGATCTCCATCGCCGACCAGCGGCCCGACCCGAGCGCCTTGGGCGAACAGGTGATGTCGATGAAGTCGCAATCGTCCACCATGTCGAAGGTGACGATCGGCATGTGCCGGCCGCTATGGCCGCGCTCCAGCGTCAGGGGATTGGTGACGTGGGGCAGGAGCGGCGGCTGGATGCTGGCGACCAGGTCCGCGAAGCCCTCGACGATGGCCTGCCGCACATTGCCGGAAAACCGGGCCTGCGTGCCGACCTTGATGACATAGACCGGCACGCCGGAATCGGAGCAGACGAAGCGCCAGGACTGCTCGGCAGCCTCGGCGCTCCTGATCATGGTCTGCAGCGTGTGGCGAGCAGTCTCGTTCGTCTCGATGCCGTCGGCCTTGCGCAGCGCCACCTTGGAATCGGCCGGAATGAACCGGAGGGACCGGTCGTAGAGGTCCGCCGTGACGCGCTTGATGGTGTCGAAGCCGATCCCTGTCATGGCGTCAGAAGCTCGGCTTGCGCTTCTCAGCGAAGGCGCGCTGCGCCTCGCGGAAATCATCGGTCGTCGCCAGCATCGCCGTCTGCGACTGTTCGAACTTGTAGCCCTCCTGCAGCGGCATCCCCTCGGTGGTGAGGAAGGATTTCTTCGCCGCGCGGACGGCGGCAGGGCTCTTCGCGGCGATCTCGCGGGCAATATCGAGGGCCGCCGGCAGCATCGCGTCGCGCGGCACGGACACAGACGCGACATTCATCCGCAGCGCCTCCTGGCCGGAGATCCGGCGCGCCGTATAGATCATCAGCCGCGCGTCGGATTCGCCGAAATGCCGGCGGATATGGCTGACGCCACCGGCGAGCACATAGTCGACCTCGGTCATGGCGAGATAGGCCTCGTCGGCCATCACCACGATGTCGCAGACCAGCGCCAGGACGCAGCCCGCACCGATCGCGGCGCCGTTCACCGCGGCGATCACCGGCTTCGGGCATTCCATGACGCAGTTGAAGCCCTCGCGGACATTGCGGCCGTGGGTCGGATAGGCGCCGGGAACCTTCGGATCGGGACGGTCCTTCAGGTCGGCGCCGGCGGAAAAGATCTTGCCCGCGCCGGTCAGCACGATGGCGCGCACGTCCGCCCTCTCGCCCAGGCTGTCGAAGAGCCGGGTGATCTCCTCGCGAAAGGCACGGTTCTGCGCGTTCACCGGTGGGAGCGTGATGGTGACGGTCGCCACATAGTCCGCAACCTCGACCGAAAAGGCGCTGTAGGTGTCCGTCATGGAGAGGCTCGCTTGGCTGGTTCGAATTGGTAGAGATGCTGCGGATTGTCGACGAGGATCTGCCGGAAGAGCGTCTCGTCCCCGGTCCACGCGGCGAAAAGGTCGAGCATGGCGCCGGCATCGGGCGCGGGTTCCAGGCGCACATAGGGCCAGTCCGAGCCCCAGAGCACACGATCGGGATTGGCGGCGATCAGCGCGTCGTGGAACGGCCTGGCATCGGCATAGGCCGGAAAGGCCTTGCCCACGCGGCAGACCGCCAGCTTCACCCAGACCGATCCGTCGCAGAGCGCGTCGCGCACGGCGCGGAAGGCCGGCGCATCCGGGCCCCCGGCCAGGTCCGGGCTCGCCATGTGGTCGAGAACCAGCGGCAGACGCAGCGCCGTCAACATCGCGAGATGGTCGGCATAGGTCTCGGCGCTCGCCCAGAGCTGCGCGTGCAGGCCCAGAGCCCGCATGCGCGGGGCGAGCTTCACCAGGCTGTCGAAGCCGACACTGCCGGGATAGCGCTGGCCGGTCGGCGCGCGCATTTCGACGAAGCGTAGACCGCGAACGCCGCGCGCCGCCCAGTCCTCGAGCGTCGCGTCGCTGACGTCCTCGTCGGCAATGGCGATCGCCCTGAGGGCCCCGTCCGACCGGGCGACAGCGGCCAGCATCGCCGCCGGATCCATGCCATAGGGTGCGGGCTGGACGAGCACGCCGCGGCTGATGCCCATGGTCGCACGCGCGGCGGCGTGAACCGCCTCCGAGGCGTCCGGCAAGGGATAGGTCGAGGCCTGGCTGGGCGGGTAGGCGTCGAACGGGCCGAAGACATGGCTATGGGCGTCGCAGGCCCCCGGCGGAATCGCAAGGCAGGGCAGGCTGACCGGCGGCGCCGGTACCGTCGCCGTCACGGGCGCCTCGCCGCCGGCAGGCTGGTGAGGCCCTCCGCCGCGATTGGCGTCAGCGGCGGCGTGCTTCCCTCCGGCACCGGGATCTCGTGCACGTTGAGCGTCATCGAGACCATCGTGTAATAGCCGATCACCGCGGTCAGCTCGACAACGCCGCGCGCACCGTGACGCGCGACGATGCGGTCATAGACCGCCTGCTCGACCGTGCCCGTCATCTGCAATTGCCTGGCGAATTCGTAGATGTCGGCTTCGGCGGCATCGGCGAAGACGGGCGCCTCCCCGGCATGGATGGCCGCGATGACGGCCGGCGCGATGCCTGCCGTCTCGGCGGCCCTGGCATGGACGAGCCATTCGACCTGGCTGGTCCAGCGCCGCGCGGTGACGATGATCGCGAGTTCCTTGGAGGCCGGCGGCAGGCAGGTGTGGAAACGGATGTATTCCCCGAAGCCGGACCACAGCCGCGCCAGATCCGGACTGTGGATGACCGCCCTCAGAGGCCCGATCACCGCGCCACGCGGCCCCGACACGACAGCGTCGTAGATGCCCTGCTGCTCCTCGTTCATGTCGGCGCGGCCGGGGAGTGGAATGCGTGGCATCAGATGATCCCCTTGCCTCTCAGCGCGGCGATCTGGTCGGCGCCGAGCCCCAGCTGCGCGAGCGCGTCGTCCGTATGTTCGCCGAGGAGCGGCGCGGACCGTGGGAACTCCAGGGGCGCGTTCTCGAAACGCAGCGGACTGACGACGTGGCGAACGCTGCCGGCCTGGGGGTGGGGCAGATCGCGCACCATCTCGCGGTGCAGGATCTGCGGATCGTTCAGGACCTGCGGGACGGAATTGATCGGTGCAGCGGGAACGCCTTCGACATCGAGACGCGCGATCAGGTCATCGCGGTTGAATGTCATGAATCGGTCGCTCAGAAGCGCCGTCAGCTCCGGGTTGTGCCTGACCCGGGCGGCATTGCTGGCGAACCTTTCGTCGCTGGACCATTCCGCATGGCCGAGCACCCCGCACAGCTTGGCGAACTGGCCGTCATTGCCGACAGCGAGCACGAAGAAGCCGTCGGCGCAGGCGAAGACGTCCTGCGGCTGGATGTTCGGATGGCGGTTGCCGCCGCGCTGGGGACTGCGACCGCCGACCAGGTGGTTCATCGCCTGGTTGGCGAGGAAGGCGGCCTGGACGTCGAGCATTGCCAGGTCGATCACATCGCCGACGCCGGTCTGGTCGCGCTTGGCCACCGCGGCGAGAACGGCGACGGCCGCATACATGCCGGTCATCAGGTCGACGATGGGCACGCCGACCTTCTGCGGACCGCCCCCGGGCTTGTCGTCACGCTCCCCAGTGACGCTCATCAGCCCGCCCATGGCCTGAATGGCGAAATCATAGGCGGCCTGGTCCTTGCGCGGCCCGTCCTGGCCGAAGCCTGTGACCGAACAATAGATGAGGCGCGGATTGTCGGCCCGCAGGCTGGCCGCATCCAGCCTGTAGCGCTTCAGCGTCCCGGCCTTGAAATTCT
The DNA here is from genome assembly GCA_019749835.1 of Phreatobacter sp. Taxonomy (GTDB): domain Bacteria; phylum Pseudomonadota; class Alphaproteobacteria; order Rhizobiales; family Phreatobacteraceae; genus Phreatobacter. The sequence goes on from JAIEPJ010000201.1 coordinate 6,262, forward strand.
CGATGACGATGTCGGCCTGCCGCGCCAGGCCGCGGATGATCTCCTGCCCCTCGGTGGTGGCCATGTCGACGGTCACCGAGCGTTTGCCGCGATTGACCGACAGGAAATATCCCGATTCCTTCGTCGCCCTGCCCTCGCCGTCCTTCAGGAAGGGCGGCCCCCAGCTGCGCGTGTCGTCGCCGGCGCCGGGACGTTCGATCTTGATGACGTCGGCACCGAGGTCCGCAAAGATCTGCGTCGCCCATGGAGCGGCCATGATGCGGCTGAGATCGAGCACCGTCAGGTGCGCAAGGGGGCCCGTCCGTTCACTGGCCATCGACGATGACCGTTGCCCGCGCTGAATCGCGCGCATTGAAGGTCTCGTGCCAGGCCGCCAGCTGCGGCCGGGACGCGCGCCAGGCGAGATCGGCGAACCGGAAATCGACATAGGACAGGCAGCAGCCGACGGTGATCTGGCCGATCGCGAAAGGGGTTTCGCCCAGCCGTGCAGCTGCCTGTTCGAGCCGATCGAGGCCGGCACCGACCCGCAGCGCGAAACTCTCCAGCAGCGCCACCGTCTGCCTGTCGGCGGGCTTCTCGCGCTCGTTCCGCCACAGGATCAAGAGGTCGAGCAGCCCATTGGCAAGCGCATGGTCGGTGAGGGCCTGCCACCGCGCGTCGCCGGCCGGCGGGAACAGGCGATGACCGCCGGCCCGGAAGTCCAGGTACTCGCAGATCGTCAGCGAATCGAACAGCACCCGGCCGTCATCCAGCACAAGGGTCGGAATCTTGCTGAGCGGGTTGTCGACCATGATGTCCGGATTCGGCTTCGTCATCATGGCGACGCTGCGCACCAGGGTCATCGCGTCGGCCAGCCCCAGTTCGTGGGCAGCGACCATGACCTTGCGCACGAAGGGCGAGCGCGGCGACCAGTGCAGTCTCAAGACGGGCTCCTCGATCCGGTCGTTCGGATCATGCTATAGGCCATACCTCTGTACAAACAGCCTAACGGAGCTTCATGTCAAGCCTGACCAGATCGCCGCGATAGATCCCGTCGGCAACGAGGATGATGAAGCCCTCGCGGTCGACGGCCGTGCGCTGGACGAGGGCGACAGGCGCGTTCAGCGGCAGGCGCAGATGCTCTGCCGCCTCCATGTCGGCGCTGCCGATCGTCAGCGTCTGCTGCGCGTCCGTGATCTCCACTCCCGGCAGGTCGGCCACCAGCTTCAGCGCCGTCTTGGTGCGGATGTCCTGGTCCGTGATCCGGTCCATCAGCCGCTCGTCGACATAGACATCGGCCAGCAGGAAGGCCTGGCCGTCGCGCGAATGGAGGCGGCGCAGATGACGGTAGCGCGCGGCCGGCGTACCGATGGAATGAGGAAAACTCACCGGCGTTTCGCCGGATTTATCGGCAAGAATCGCGATAGTGGCCCCTTCGCGGGCACGCAGAAGACCGGCGAAATTGGTCTCCATCGTCAGCCACATCTGATCCCTCGGCCGCCGTCGGACGAAGGTGCCCTTGGCCCGCAGGCGTTCGATCATCTCCTCCTTCTCGAGCATGCCGAGGGCCTGGCGCAGGGTCGCGCGCGCCACGCCAGTCTCCGCTGCCAGGACATCGACGGTGGGGATCTGTTCGCCGACCTTCCACTGCCCCGTCTCGATCCGCCGGCGAAACATGGTCGCGAGCTGGATGTAACGGGGAATGGGGCTCTGGCTGAGGCTGTCCATGGCAGTTCCAGGTGGGCGGTACGACACTTCAGAGGCAACCCTGCTTGACAAAGGTCAATAATATAGACTTTTGTCATCCAATCAAAGAACAAAGGGGAGAATACGACATGGGAGCGCCTTACCATATCCGCCCGTCACGCTGGCATTCGCGCCGCCTCGCCATGCTGGCAGGCTGCCTGCTGGCGGTGGCTACAGTCGCACCCGCCACGGCGCAGAATTTCCCGGCCAAGGCCATCACGCTGGTCGTGCCTTTCCCGCCAGGAGGCTCGACCGACATTGCCGGACGCGCGCTCGGCGAGAGGATGTCGCAGATCCTCGGTCAGCCGGTCGTTGTCGACAACCGTGCCGGCGCCGCGGGGGCCATCGGCATCCGGGCGGTCGCCACGGCACCGGCGGATGGCTACACGCTGGGTGTCAGCGGCATCGGCCCCTCCGCCGTACTCCCCGCACTCGGCCGCGAGATCGGCTACGACCCCGCCAGGCTCACCTATATCGGGCATATGGGATCGACGGCGCTGATGCTCGGGGCCCGCCGGGACCTGAACGTCCGGACCCTTTCCGATCTCGCCGCTCTGGCCAGATCGACCCCCGGCGGCATCAGCTTCGGCACGTCTGGAGCCGGTTCGCCGGGCCATCTGGCCATGGAACTGCTTCTGCATCGCCTCGGCGTGAGAATGAACCACGTGCCCTACCGGGGAAATGCGCCGCTGCTCAACGACGTCATCGGACGCCATGTCGATGTCGGGGTGCTGACCATGCCCGGCACCCCCGACCATGTGAAGGCCGGTTCGGTCATCGGTATCGTCGCCCTCGGCGGCGAGCGGACGAAGGACCTGCCGGATCTGCCGACCGTTCGGGAGGCCGGCGTTCCCGACTATGCCTTCGAACTGTGGAACGTGCTCGTCGGGCCGCCTGGCCTGCCGCAACCTGTCGTCGACAGGCTCTCGGCCGCGCTCGCCACCGCCATGGCCGACCCGGATGTCCGGGCCAAGCTGGAGGCCAGCAGCATCATCCCGGTCACGATGGCGCCGGACCAGGCCAAGGCCCTCGTCGATCGTGAGAGGGGCATCTGGCGTGACGTCGTCACGTCGCTCGCCATCAAGGTGGACTGACATTCGGTCACAGGCCGGCGGGAGAGGATCTTTCCGCCGGCGGCTGGACACCCGGCGGACGAATCTGACGTTCGCCGCCTGGCACGTGCGACAGCGCACATCGCGTCGCCGAACATTCGCGCCTGATGATGGTGGGACAACCGAACGCGGGGCGGGGCGGAACCCAGCCGGCCGATCTCCTGCGTGCCGGACTTTCGCTCTCGCACGCATCGCGGCCATCGGCGACCATGTGGTCGGTTCCACATCATGGAGGCTTAGGAAATGACCTTACCCATGCGCGTCCGCCTGACGGTCCTCGCAGGTGCTGCACTGATGACCCTGATGGCCGTATCGCCGGCCAGCGCCTACGCCGTCATCTGCAAGAGCGGACGCTATGACATCGACTCGCGCGACGAGGCCCAGTTGAGGATTGCCTTCGGCACCAGCTATTGCACGCTGCGCCGGTTCAGCTACCGGTCGGACGCCGAAAACTTCTCGCGGAACAATAACATGCGGCCGGGCTCGTCGTGTTCCTGCCGATAGCGGGAGCTCCGCGGCAATGGCGGTGCGGGATTGCCGGCTTCAACCCGGAGCGCCCGCCAGCCCCTGGCGGCCTATCCGACCTCCTGCATCTTCTGCGCGATCCGGTGCCTCAGGGCGTCCGGATCGGGCAGGATGAGCCCGCCGCGGGTCTTCTGCATCAGGCCGTCGCGCTCCATGGCCCGCAATTCCCGCGTGATCTGCTCGCGTCGGCAGCCGATGCGGGCGGCGAGCACATGGTGATAGGGCGGCGGCGAGACGATCCGTGCCAGTAGCGACGGCATGCGTGGGATCGAGAGCCGCAGGAGCTCCGCGTAGAGATTGTGGCGAACATCAAGCACCGCGTGCTCGAGCAGGCGGGCATTGAGGTCGCGGACGCGCCGGGCCAGCAGCCGCATCACCCGCCCTGACAGCGTGGCTGAGGACGCCAGCATCTCGCGAAAGAGCCCTGCCCCGACGATGCAGATGGTCGCACGGGTCAAGGCCGTCACATTGGCCGACCTGGGTTCGCCGTCGATCGCCGCGAGCTCGCCGAAGAATTCACCCGCGCGAAGATCCGCGAGGATGAACTCGCGCCCGCCCATCGTGCGCAACTGGATACGGACATCCCCGGAAACGAGGAAATAGACATCGCTGGAGGAATCGTCGAAGTCGATGATGGTCTGGCCTTCGTCGACCTTCCTCCAGACGCAGCGGTGGTCGAAACGCGCGAGGTCGAGATCGCCGATGCCCTGGAAGAAACCGATCTGCGCAATGGATGCCATGCCCGCTCCCCGCTCCATCCCGCGCCCGAGGATCGAGCGACCACTCCTCGGCGGCAAACCGGCGCAACATCAGCCTGGCATTCTTTGCCAAAGCGGGATGCAAACTGGCAAGACCATACCAGGATGAGGCATCAGTGCTTGTAAGGACCCCGGCCGGTCGCGCATGGAAGCCATGAGACAGCCCCTCAAGCGCAAGATCACAGCTATCCTGGCGGCGGACATCGCCGAATACACCCGCCTCACCGCCGAGGACGAGGAAGAAACACTCTCGCGGCTCGAGGCCTATCGCATGGTCTTCGACGACCTCGTCGTGCGGGCGGGGGGCCGCGTCTTCAACAGCGCCGGCGACAGCGTGATGTGCGAGTTTGCCAGCGCCGTCGAGGCGACACGCTGCGCGATCGACATCCAGGAATCCTTCCGCACCCGCAACCTCGCCTACCCCGTTCACCGCCAGATGCACTTCCGCATCGGAATATCCATCGGCGATGTCGTGGAACGCGACGGCGACCTGCTCGGTGACGTCGTCAATATCGCTGCCCGGCTGCAGTCGCTGGCCGAGCCGGGGTCGATCTGCGTGTCCCGCAGCGTGCAGGAGGCCGTCGCCAACAAGACATCCATGCCCTCGCTCGACATGGGCCATCGTGAGGTGAAGAACCTCCCCTATCCCGTGCATGTCTTCAAGATCGACGTGAACCGGCCGGCGGGCGCACCGGGGCGACGCGGCAAGACGCCCGGCTCTTCGCCGAAGGCATCGCGGCCCGCCGCCCTCTGGATGCTTGGCGGCCTCCTGGTCGCCACCGGCGGCGCCGCTCTCGTCTCGCTGTACCAGTGGCGCGGCGCTGGCAGGACGGATGTCACGACGGCGCCCGCAGCCGACCCGACAGGTCCGGCACAAGATGCCATCGCGCCCGCGCGCGACACGCCGGGCGTGGCCGAGCGATACCGCACCGCCCGATTGCTGGAGGTCCGGGGCGAAAGCGCTGCGGCGCGACGGGACTATGTCGCCCTCGCCAGTCTCGGGAGCGACTTCATCGATCCGGCCTTGCGGCTCGCCTCCCTGATCCGGACTGAGGAGGGTCATGCCGCGGCCCGCAGCGCCCTGGCGGAACTCTCTGATGGGCGCAGCCGGGCCGTTCGACTGGCCTATGCCCTTCAGTTCGATGGCGCAGAACGCCTGCAGCGGCTGGAGGCCCTCGCGGCGGCCCATCCCGACTTCGCGCCCCTCGACTATCTCATCGCCGCCGAACTCGGCGACGCGCGACGGGACGCCCAGACAATCGCCGACAAGCGCCGGGAGAACGCGGCACTCGAACGCTTCCTCAGCGCTGACCGGGAGGGAGCCCTCGTCCGTTTCGTCCTCGACCAGGCCCTTCTCGGGCCGTGGCTGGAGCGCGCGCGAGATCGGCAAGCGTCCATTGCGACCTTCTTCGCCCAAGGCCGCGACCGGATTTCTGTCGGCTTCACGCCGACGAACAATGGCTGGGCCGGGACGATCACCCTGCCGGAACCCGCCATCGACGTGGAGTACCGTCTGGGCGATGACGGCCCGTTCCGATCAACCGGTCTGCTTCAGGCGATCGATCCACGGACGGGACGGCCGATGCCGAAGCCCAGCATCGCGTTCCCCCACCAGACGGCAGCGCTGGACATCGCCCTGCGCTATGTCGATGGGGCCGGTGTCAGCTCACCAGTCACGACCATTGCATTCGAGCCCGGCAGGGCTCTCCAGCGCAGCATGAGAGACACGGTCGAGGGCATCGCGCCGTCTTGGCTGGCATACGGCAGCGGGCAGAACAGCGACCGGGCCTATCTCACGACCCTGATCAGCTATCGCTGTGCGCTCGACAAGGTGGAGATCGGCTTCAACGGGCAAGCGCCGCGGGAGGTCTTTCCGCTGCCACCGTGTGACCCGGAAAAGCCGATCGGTGTACCGGTCGACGCGCGCCATTTCGTGAGGCTCGCACCCTCGGTGGAGAGCGTGACGGTTCGGCTGACCTTCATCGGGGGAGACATGTCCGAGGTCGCAGTCTTCCCGCGTCCCGCCCGCCGGTAGCCGCGGGGATGTGCGATGACGCACAGGCGCTGAGCCAGCCCAAGCCGCATCATCCATCATCGAAAGGCCGGCACACCCGCCGACCTGCTGATCCACGCCTCCCGTTCGCGCCGGCGGCAGAACCATGGGCAAGCCGAATGCGGACCTGTTGGGGCCGTCGCGTGCCCTTGGCCCTGGCCGCAGCCGGTCTGTGCCTCGGGCTCCAGGCGACGCCGGCGGCGCTGCCCGGCCTCAAGGGTCTTGATAGGTCGGCACCAGGGCGTTCCCGACGAGCATCCGCGCAACGGCAGCTGGCCGTGCCGGATCGACCAATGTCACGATCCGCCGCCGGATCACGCGCCGCTGCGCATAGCCATCGTAGACAAAGGAGAAGCTCCGCGTCGCATGATTGGCCGCGGCGCCGGCCGGCACCTCGGTGGTGCAGAAGCCCTGCCGCCGTTCCGCAGCGCCGAACGCGTCGATCGCGCCAGGCAGGAGCACCCAGCCGAGACAGGGGTAGATCGGGGCGGTAAAGCCCGGACCGAGCGCCGGGACCGTGCACTGGCTGTCCACATGCACCCAGTTTCCATCCTCCAAGGCATAGCCGTGCCAATGCAATTCGGTCGCGATCACCCCGTCGTCCCGCGCGATCACGAAGCGCAGTTCGTTGACGACCACGGTCTGGTCGGCATGGCCCTCCCGGTTGAGGTCATACCCCCAGGCATTCAGGCCCTGATGATCGACGAAGCGGACGAGATCGGCCTCGATATCCAGCCGCGTCACGAAGGCGATGGTGTAGGTGGCCGGGTCCAGCCTGACGAGGACGGTCTCGTTGGCGTGGACCGCAAAGGGTCCCGACGCCAGCGCGGCGGGGCTCTGATGCCGGAAGCCGGACCACCGGAGCGCCTGGGCCAGCGCAAGCGACATCTCCGTTGAGCGGGGGGGCGTCGAGCCCGTCTCTTCACGCGATCGCCCGGAACTCACCTCTGGACCCTTGGCATCAACGAAGCCGATCGCCGCAATCCTGGCGCGCGGCGGGCCTCCGGACTGTGCGCAAGCGCACAACCTGCATCTGCGGCCCTCTCTAAACGTTCGACCAGCCGCTGGCCCATGCTGGGACGCTGGGAAGTGCGGTTCAGCTTGGCGCAATCCGGCCGGAGAAGGGATCGACAGTGCAAGACTTCATCCACATCGCTCGCAATTCATGGATCGTGATCCTCGCTGCTGTCGGCATTCTGGTCGGCCTCGCGATGGTGGGCTACGGCCTGCTTTCGGGCCCGCCGGCGCGCAGCAGCCTGCAGGTGGTCGAGGGTACGATCAGCGAAGCCTCCCGGGTCACGCGCAGGAGCCGGCGGAGCGGCACCACCTCGTCCTATTACGAGTTGACGATGAGACCCCGACTGAGCGCCACCGAACTCAAACTGCGGGTTCCGACCATCGAGATGGCGGAATCGGATGTGCGGTCGCTGATCGGCCGACCGGTCCGGGCGGAATTCGACTCCGAGCAGGACGTCTATGTTCTGACCAGCGGCAGCCGCGAGGTCCTGACCTACGCAAATTCGCTGGAGCGCCGCAATCTGAACCTGCGCCAGTATCATGTGGACGGGATCGCCATCATGTCCGCCGGAGCCCTCGTACTGGCCATCGGATTTGCCATCGGCTACCGCAAGCGGCGGCGCGAGGTGGCGGCGGCAACGGCTCCGGCGTCGCACTGACCCCGCACCGCCTGCAACGCGGCAGGGTTACTCCCGACAAGCGGCAGATGTTCGATGGGCTCCGTGGCAAGGCCGCCCATCAGACTGCCCTCCTCCCAGGGCGACCGGCGGTTCCCTTTGCCGGCCGTCACAGCGTCAGCGCTGCTGGTCGGCCAGGGTCGAGCCGCGGGTTTCATGCTTCAGGAAATCGGCGAGAGGCTCGTAGCCTGCGGCATCAGGCCTGCGCCGAGCGGGCCCTCGACCTCTCGCCCGGCTGGCGGGCGACAGGCTGAGGGCGGACCGGCCCTGCAGCACTCTGCGAAAGAAGGTCGACACGCTTGTCTCCCGTCCCTCCCCTCACCCTCACCAACCGCTGGACCGGTATCTCGAACGACTTCCGGGTCCGGCTCGCACGCCTGGTCAACCGCGACGAGACGGCCCGGCGTATCGAGGCCCTGCTGCGCGAGATCGGAGCACCCGTGGCCTACGAGGTGTTTGGACACGAATTCGTGCTGTGCTCGCCGGAATTTCCCGACATTGCATTCGTCATCGGCGATGCCGAGCACGACCTCTTCTTCGTGGCCCAGCGGGAACGCGGTGCGCTGGGGCGGATTTCCGTCCACGAGCGCGTCCACGACGCAGCGGACGACTTCCTGAGGCGTGCAACCGATTCCGTCGGTCGATCCCACATCGCCAAGATTATCGCGCTGGATGGCGCCGCCTGACCCCCGACGGGGTGTTTGTCACGGTCGCCGGCCCCGACGGTTTCATCAGGTCAATACCCCAGGCTGCCGTCCTGGGCATCAGGCGACAGGCTTTGCTTCCAGGCTTGGTCCCGCGGCGACGGGCGCCTGTGGAGACGGGCGTCCAGAAACGTCCTGGCCTTGGCTGTCTCACCGCTCCGGATCAGTGCCAGGACAAGCGTATCCTCGAACACCTCGCGTTGCGCGCCGCTCCCGCCGACCCGCGCCACATCCGCCGCCAGAGGCTCGAGAATGGCAACGCAGGCTGCGTACCGCTCTTCGGCGAAGGCCAGAGCGGCCTTGCACAGGCCGGGCACGACGGGGCCCGCGGCAAGGGTCCCCGCCTCGACCAGCCGGGTGATGGCATCCAGGCGCCGGGAGAGTTCAGCGGCTTGGCCGGTCGCAGCCTGTACGAGACCCAGATGGACGTCGATGAAGGCGTGGCCCGGCGTCGGAAACCTCTCCTCGGCATAGAGCGCCGCCTGCTCCCACAACGCCCCGGGAACGGAATGGCCATAGGCCTTGAGGCGCCAGAGCAGCGACACCGTATCGGTCATGATGTTGATGGGCAGACCGGACGATGCCGAGGGATGCACGAAGCGCTGATAGATGGACAGCGCCCGCTCGGCATCGCCACGCTCCAGCGCGGCAAGGGCCTGATGCCAGGCAATGTGGCCGTGCAGGACGCCGGCCCGGTCGTAACCCGGCAGCCAGGCCTCGATGAAATCCTCGGCTTCGGAGCCAGCCCCTTCCTCGAACAGGGCATGAGACACGGCATGCGCGCCGTTGGCGTTGGCGCGTCTCAGGTCGAAGCCCTTCATCGCCATGGCACGGCCGAGGGCGACCGCCCCGTTCTCCGCCTGGGACCAGCCGCGATAGGTCAGGAACCACCAGTCGTCCTCCGGGAACTGCGCCGCATGGCGCTCGCACAGGTCGACCCGCGCCTGATCGTGATCGGCCATGCCGGAAAAGGCGAAGAGACCGAAGGCGCCGAGGGGAAGGCCGAAGATGAGGATATCCCGCGGCCAGGATTCGAGATGGGTCAGGACACGGTCGAGGGCGAGGGCGCCCTGGCCCCCGATGGCGAGCGCGAGGATCTCCACATGGCTCCTCTCACGATCGCTGCCGTTGAGCGCCACGAGGTCGATGGCCCGGGCGACATGCCTTCTGGCGTCGATAGGTTCGGCCCGGACCGCATGCGCCCGCCCCAAAGCGGCATGGGCGAGGGCGAAGCCTGGATCGGCCTCGGTGGCCCTGCGCAACATATCGACGGCGCCGGGCCAGGCGGACAGCAGCAGGTCCACGCCGCTGCGATAGCACGCGGCCGCCTCGCGCGACGCGGTGGAGAGGGGCAGACCGCGGCTATCAACATGCACCATGATCACCTCCAGAGCCGAGTGACGGCGCCGGCTGAAAGCGCGAACGGGAACCGCTCCGGTTTTGCCGGACGCAGATTGTCGTAAGCTACGCGGCGATCTCCGGTTCTGCCAACGAAGCGTAGTAAAGCTCCACGGCCTGCGTCGACGGGATATTGGTGATGGGCTCGATGAGGCGGCGGTTGTTGAACCAGTCAGCCCAGGTCAGCGGCGCAAAGCCGACGTTCCGAGGCATACTTGTGCCCCAAAGCTCTCTCACCGTCGGCAAGCGGCGGGAGAATTGCGAGCACGCAACCGTGGATTCACACTCCCTTGTTGTCTGAGCCGGACGTCTGGCATCGGGAGTCGAGCTTTCCTCTTCGCTAACAACCGCCCGTCGCCTCAGGCGTCCACCGTCGCGCTCAGGGCATTGTCCTGGATGAAGGCCCGGCGCGGCTCCACCACGTCGCCCATCAGCTTGACGAAGATATCGTCGGCCTCATCGACCTCCTTCACCTTCACCTGCAGCAGCGAGCGGGCGTTGCGGTCCAGCGTCGTCTCCCAGAGCTGCTCGGCATTCATCTCGCCGAGACCTTTGTAACGCTGCAGCTTGATACCGCTGGCCCCCGCCTCCTTGACCATCTCGAACAGCGAGATGGGACCGTCGACCTGGGTCTCCTGGGTCTTGCGGCGGAACCTGGCAGGCTTGTCGAAGACGACGCCGAGGCGGGCGGAATGTTCGTCCAGCTTGCGGGCCTCCAGCGAGGCGATCAGCGGCGCGTCGAGCATGGCGACTTCCTTGACGCCGCGCACGGTGCGCGAGAAGCGGTAGCGCTCGCCGTCGAAATGGCCCTCCCAGCCGCGCTCGATCTCGTCCGAAATGGCGTCGAGCCGCTGGGCGATCTTCACCGCGAGGGCCTCGGCCCGCGCCGGGTCCTTCATCGTCTCCGGGTTGAGCGCCCCGGCAATGGCCGCCTGTTCGACCACCGAAGGGTGGTAGCGCGAGTGGACGGCCCCGATCAGGTTCTTCACCTGGCGGGCCTCCTCGACGATGGCGGCGAGGTCGGCACCGGCACAGGTCTCGCCGGTGCCGAGCACCAGGAGACTGTCCTCAAGGCCGCCATTGACCAGGTAATCGTCCAGCGCCCGCTCGTTCTTGATATAGGTCTCGCTCTTGCCCCGGCTCACTTTGAACAGCGGCGGCTGGGCGATGTAGATGTGCCCGCGGTCGAGGATCTCCGGCATCTGCCGGAAGAAGAAGGTCAGCAGCAGCGTCCGGATATGCGAGCCGTCGACGTCGGCGTCCGTCATCAGGATGATCTTGTGGTAGCGCAGCTTGTCGATGTTGAACTCGTCGCGGCCGATGCCGGTGCCGAGCGCCATGATCAGCGTGCCGATCATCTCCGACGACAGCATCTTGTCGAAGCGGGCGCGTTCGACATTGAGGATCTTGCCGCGCAGCGGCAGCACCGCCTGGAAGGCGCGGTCGCGGCCCTGCTTGGCGGAGCCGCCGGCCGAGTCACCCTCGACGATGAAGAGTTCGGACTTGGCGGGATCGCGCTCCTGGCAGTCGGCGAGCTTGCCCGGCAGCGAGGCGACGTCGAGCGCGGTCTTGCGGCGGGTGAGTTCGCGCGCCTTGCGGGCGGCCTCGCGCGCCGCGGCGGCCTCCGCCACCTTCTGCACGATCGTCTTGCCCTCCGCCGGGTGCTCCTCGAACCAGGTCGACAGCGCCTCGTTGAGGATGCTCTCGACCACCGGGCGTACCTCGGAGGAGACGAGCTTGTCCTTGGTCTGGGAGGAGAATTTCGGATCCGGCACCTTGACGGAGACGATGGCGGTCAGGCCCTCGCGGCAATCGTCGCCGGTGAGGTCGACCTTCTCCTTCTTGGTCACGCCGGAGGATTCGGCATAGTTCGTCACCTGCCGGGTGAGCGCCCCGCGGAAGCCGGCGAGATGGGTGCCGCCGTCGCGCTGCGGAATGTTGTTGGTGAAGCAGAGGACATTCTCGTGGTAGCTGTCGTTCCACCACAGCGCCACTTCCACCGTGATCCCGTCGCGCTCGGACTTGAGCATGATCGGGTTCGGCACCAGCGCCGTCTTGTTGCGGTCGAGATAGCGCACGAAGGCCTCGACGCCGCCCTCGTAATAGAGCTCGACGCGCTTCTCCTCGGCATGGCGCCGGTCGGTCAGCAGGATGCGCACGCCGGAATTCAGGAAGGCGAGCTCGCGCAGCCGGTGCTCCAGGGTGGGGAAATCATATTCCACCATGGTGAAGGTTTCGGTGGAGGCGAGGAACGTCACCTCCGTGCCGCGCTTGCCGTTGGAGGGTCCGACCTCGACCAGCGGGGCGATCGGGTCGCCATGGCGGAACTCGACGAAATGCTCCTTGCCGCCGCGCCAGATCTGCAGCTTCAGCCAGCTCGACAGCGCGTTGACGACGGAGACGCCGACGCCGTGCAGGCCGCCGGAGACCTTGTAGGAATTCTGGTCGAACTTACCGCCGGCATGGAGCTGGGTCATGATGACCTCGGCCGCCGAAATGCCCTCGGTCGGGTGGATGTCGGTGGGAATGCCGCGGCCGTTATCGGTGACCGTCACCGAATTGTCGGCGTTCAGCGTCACGGTGACTTCCGTGGCATGGCCGGCGAGCGCCTCGTCGATGGCGTTGTCGACGACCTCGTAGACCATGTGATGCAGGCCCGACCCGTCGTCGGTATCGCCGATATACATGCCGGGGCGCTTGCGGACCGCGTCGAGGCCCTTGAGGACCTTGATGCTGTCGGCGCCGTAGTCGGCTTCGTTGATCTCGGTACGAACGGGTTCGGCCATGAGCCTCAGTCTCTCCTTCGGCAGGCGCAGGGCCGTCACGGTGGCCGTGCCAGCCTTGCGATTCGGTCCGGCATTTTAGCTGGAACGGGTCAGGGTGTCGTCACGCGCACGCGCGGCGCGGGGGAAACCACAGCCTCTCCTTAGGCGCGAAAGGCGGAGAATGAAAGGCGGGGCGCTTTTGCGGGAATTTCCCGAATCGGGGCCATAATCTACAACCATATTCAGGATTGCTTAGCGCCCGCTTGGTACTGACGGGAAGCTTCACCGGAACGATCGATCGCGTGCGTTTTCGCATTCAGCATCTGCAATGGTTGGGCGGCATTGTCGCAGCTGCGGCATGCGTTGCGCTCGGTGGCCTGTCGCTGCAGACCAATTTTGCCGATCACGCGCGCTACCAGCGGGGTACCGAGCAGCTCGCCCGTTTCCATTCGGTCCTGGTCGCCGCCCATGCCATCTCTGCCGAGCGCGGGCCGGCCAACGCCGCCATGGGGGGCGCAGAAGAGAAGCGGTCGTTGCTGGCGGAGGCCCTGGCCGCCAAACGGACAGAGACCGACAGCCGGATCGCCGCGATGGAGGAAAGGTTCCTCGGCGAGCGTGGCCGCTTCGCCTATATCGACGCGCTCCAGTCGGAGATGCGCAACCGCCTCGAGGCCGGACGCCGGGCGGTGGACGGGGTCATCGCGCTGCCTCAGGCCGAACGCAGCGGCACACCGATCCGGTCAGCCATCGAGGCCATGTTCGCCGCCGCCGACGCCTCGGCCCTGCTGCGGGATCGGCTGGGCCGCGAGATCGTCGCGGGGACGCCGCAGGTTGCCACCCATGTCCTGCTGAATTCGATCGCCGGCAACCTGCGCGAGGAGACCGGAAGGCTCGGCTCCTATGTCGTCATGCAGCTCTCCGCCGACCCCGACCAGCGCCGGCGACTGGAGGTCCAGTTCGTCTCGACCCGCGCCCGCCTCGAGCTCATGTGGCGGGCCCTGGCGAGCTATGCCGGCGCCGTCCTGCCGGATGTCGGTGTCGACGAGGCCATCACCGCCGTCGAGCGGGACTATTTCGCGACCGCCCTGCCCTATGCCGAAAGCGTCATCCGGGACACGGCGCTGGGAACCGCACCGGACGCCGACGCCTTCACCCGCGCCTATGTACCGGGCATGAGGCCCGTCGAACTGCTGCGCGAACGCATCGCCGCCACGTCCCGCGCGACCATGGAGGCGCTGCGCCACCAGGCCCTGCTGCTCGTCCTCGCCTCGCTGCTGCTGACCGGCGTCGCCATCCTGGCGATCGTGGTCATCGCCGTGATCTTCCGCGACGGCCTGTTCCATCCGCTGCTGAACGCCCACCGGCAGATCGTCCAGATCGCCCGCGGCGATCTCTCCGATCCGCCGCCGATCCGCAATATCAGTGCCGAGGTCCGGACCATGTTCGCCAGCCTCGACCTGCTGCGCGAGCAGCAGCGCCAGCGCCTGCAGCTCGAAGAGGACCAGCGCCTGATGGCGGAAGCCCTGCGGCACCTGTCGGAAACCGACATGCTCACCGGGCTGCTCAACCGCCGCGCCCTCACCGAGGCCGCCGAGCGGGCCCTCTGTGAATCGGACCGGCACGGCGCGCCGGTATCGGCGATCCTGTTCGACATCGACCACTTCAAGGCGATCAATGACGGCCATGGCCATGCCGTCGGCGATCTCGTGCTGAAAGCCATCGCCCACGATCTGCGCGCCGTGGCCGGAGCGGATGTCGCCTTTGCCCGCCATGGCGGCGAGGAATTCCTCCTCATGCTCCCCGAAACGCCGAAGGGCGCCGCCGTCGCCCTGGCGGAACGTCTGCGCCGCGCCATCGAGGCGATGACCATCGACACGGTTCCCGGTCTGCGGGTCACGAGCAGCTTCGGCGTCGCGTCCCGGATGGCCGACGCGATGATGTCCTGGGAGGAACTGGTAGCGACGGCCGATCGCCGCCTCTACCGGGCCAAGCAGGAGGGGCGAAACCGCGTCTGCGACAGCGACGCAAAGCCAGCCGGGCCCCGGGCCGTGACCTCCGAGACGACATGGTACCCGCAGGCGGCCAAGGCGGCCCGCTGAACCCGCTCTCCGGGCCGCGCCGTCACGCCGACAGGAGTTTCTCGATCTCGTGGATCGGATGCGAGGTCAGGTCCTTCGGGACCTCGGCGGTCACCCGGTCACTGACCTCCTTGTGGAAGGCCTTGCGCAGGTGGCCGAGCACCTTTGGTGAGGCCACCACGATCAAGGCCTGGAAATGGCCCGCCTGGGCGTGCTTGTGGAGCCGCTCGGCGCTCTCCGCGACGAAGCGATCCTCGGCCAGCTGATGCCAGTCGGTCTGCTCCATGGCGCTGCGCTGGGCTCCGGAACTGGCGAAGGAACGGCCGGGCCGGTCGGTGCCCTGGTCACGCGTCGCCGGATTGTCCTGGGCGAAGACCTGCTCGACCTCGAGATGGACGTGTTCGGCATCGCCCTTGTTGCGCAGGAACAGGGCCTTCGTGCCGTCGCCGACGAAAACAAGAGCCTGATGCGGAATTCTGATCTCGGTCATGTGCCGTCCTCCTGTCGCCTCGCCTGACAAACCAGCCGCGATCCCGTTCGTTCCGGCCCCTCGCCATCCATCCCGCTGACGGGATGCCCGGCCGCCTTATCCGCGCTATCTTTCTGCGCGACTCACAGCGCCCTCCATGCGCTCGATCAAACAGGCGCCCTTTCACGCCGGACCCCCGGGAGCCGTTATGACCGCCATCACCCGCCGCACCCTTGTCGCCGGTGCCGCCACCCTCACCCTGCCGGGATTGACCGGACCGGCCGAAGCGCGCTCCTTCGAGGCCTTCGTCGCCAGCCTCTGGCCTGCCGCCTCCGCCGCGGGGGTGTCGCGGGCCGCCTTCGACCGGGCCTTCGCCGGCGTCCAGCCGAGCCCCCGCGTCGTCGAGCTGTCGCAGCGCCAGCCGGAATTCCGCCGGACCATGGGCGACTATGTCGACGTGCGCGCCTCCAACAAGCGCGTGACCAACGGCCGCGCCGCCCTGACCCAGCACGGCGCCACGTTCTCCGCCGTGCAGAGCCGTTACGGCGTGCCCTCAGAGATCGTCTGTTCGATCTGGGGCAACGAGACCTCCTACGGCACCTCCCGCGGCGACCACTACGTCATCCAGGCCATGGCGACCCTCGCCGCCACCGGCCGCCGCACCGACTTCTTCCGCCGCGAGCTGATCGCCGCCCTGCGCATCCTGCAGTCCGGCGACACGACGCCGCAGAACATGATCGGCTCCTGGGCCGGCGCCATGGGCCATGTCCAGTTCATGCCGACGAGCTTCCACGCCTTCGCTGTCGATTTCACCGGCGACGGACGGCGCGACATCTGGACCTCCATCCCCGACGCCATGGGATCGGCGGCGAATTATCTGCGCCGCAACGGCTGGACGCCGGGCGTGCCCTGGGGCTTCGAAGTCCATGCGCCGGGCCTCGCCGGCAACCGCTCCCAGCGCAAGAGCTTCGACGGCTGGGCCGGGGCTGGGGTGCGCCGCATCGGCGGCGGACCGATATCCGGGGGCGCCCAGGCCTCGCTCTGGAAGCCGGCGGGAGAAGAGGGCCCGCATCTGCTGGTGACGAGCAATTTCAACGTCATCAAGCGCTACAACAACGCCGATTCCTATGCCCTCGCCGTTGCCCATCTCGGCGACCGCATCAAGGGCGCCGGACGCTTCTCGAAACCCTGGCCTCCCGGCGAGGGCGGCCTCACCCATGCCGATCGCGAGGAGATCCAGACGCGCCTCAACCGGCTCGGCTTCGACCTCGGCGACGTCGACGGCATTCTCGGCGACAAGTCCAAGGCCGCGGTCCGCACCATGCAGGGCCGCTTCGGCATGTCCCCCACCGGCGAGGCCGACCGGGCCTTCCTCGAGCGGCTGCGGCGGGGCTGACCGGCGCGGTTCGGCGGGCGGCTTCAAGATCGTCTGCGGGGTCTGGACCCGTCGGGCCGGCCATGGCTTAACTGTTCATCAAGCATGCGCGTTGTTCCACTGGGGCCAGGACGGGGGCGTTCGGGACGTGAGGCGCTTGGCATGAAACGCGGATATGGTTCTCCGGCAGTGCTGGCGGTGGTCGCCGCCCTCGCGGCGACGGCGCCCGCCGCCGCCCAGGGCAGCTTTTCCGATTGCCTCAGGGGCCTCGAGCAGCAGGCCCGCGCCAGGGGCGTGCTGCCACAGGTCTTCCAGCAGGCGACATCCGGGCTGACGCCGGACAATTCCATCCTCGCCCTGCTCGACCGCCAGCCGGAATTCTCCCGCCAGCCCTGGGACTATATCAACGGCCTCGTCGCGGCGAACCGCATCGCCGAGGGCCGGCGCATGCTGCAGACCCACCGCGCCGCCTTCGACCGGGCCGAGCGCGAAACCGGCGTCGACCGCCACATCATCGCTGCCATCTGGGGCATCGAGACGAGCTTCGGCCGGACCAAGGGCAATACCAGCGTTGTCAGGGCCACCGCGACGCTCGCCTGCTACGGCCGCCGCCAGGACTTCTTCCGCGGCGAATTCGTCGCCGCCCTGCAGATCATCCACCAGGGCCATGTCTCGCCGGCGAATTTCCGCGGCTCCTGGGCG
The DNA here is from genome assembly GCA_019749835.1 of Phreatobacter sp. Taxonomy (GTDB): domain Bacteria; phylum Pseudomonadota; class Alphaproteobacteria; order Rhizobiales; family Phreatobacteraceae; genus Phreatobacter. The sequence goes on from JAIEPJ010000201.1 coordinate 23,620, forward strand.
GGAGCCTTCGGCCACACCCAGTTCATGCCCTCGACTTTCCTCCGGGCGGCGCGGTCCGGCTCCGGATCGCAGCGCATCGACCTCATGGGCTCCGTGCCCGACGCGCTGATGTCGACCGGCAACCTGCTGCGCGCCGAGGGCTGGCAGGCCGGCCAGGGCTGGGGCTACGAGGTGGTGGTGCCGCAGGGTCTCGACTTCACCCTCGCCGGCCGCGACCGGCCGCAGACGATCGCCCAGTGGGAGTCCCGCGGGGTGAGGCGGGTCGGCGACCGGGCCTTTCCGCGCAAGGCTGACCAGGCCTTCCTGCATCTGCCCGGCGGCGCCCGGGGGCCGGCCTTCCTGATGCTGCCGAATTTCCGGGTGATCATGAAATACAACAACTCGGAAAACTACGCGATGGCGGTCGGCCATCTCGCCGACCGGCTGCGCGGCGGCGGCGGCTTCGCCCAGCCCTGGCCGACGGCCGAGCGGGCGCTGTCGCAGCAGGAGCGGATCGAACTGCAGCAGCGCCTCGCCCAGGTCGGGCTCTATACCGGGACGGTGGACGGCAAGCTCGGCGCCGGAACGCGGGAGGCGCTGCAGCGCTTTCAGTCCCGGGCCGGCATGCCCGCCGACGGCTTCCCCACCGCTGCCATGCTCCAGCGGCTGCGCCGCGGCGGCTGACGACGGGGATAGATTTCGCCGCGCCGCAGAATTTTCCGGCGGAAATGGCGGGTCCGCGGCGATCGCTACCACGAACTTGTCCCCGCATTCCCGGCCGGTGCTAGAATGTGCCGGTGTTGGACGAGGAGCGCGGCATGATCGTGATCGGGTTTCGCAACTGGCTGCTCGGGGCCTGCCTCGCCCTGGCGACTTTCGCGGCGACGCCGGTCGAGGCCCAGTCGTCCTATGTCGACGACCGCTACCCCCATCTCTTCGCCCCGCGCGACCAGCGCCCACGCCTCATCCGGATTCCGCAGGGCTCGCGCGTCGTGACGCCGCGCGTCGCCCGCCCGGCCGAATCCCTGCGGCCGCCGCGTGAACAGGCTGCGGCACCGCCGGCGACCAATGGCGCCGAAACGGCGGCCGCCGCGCCGGTCGCGCCCACCACCTTCGTCCTGGTCATGGGCGACAACCTCGGCGAATGGCTGGCCTATGGGCTGGAAGAGGCCTTCGAGGACGTCCCCGAGCTCGGCGTCGTCGACAAGACGCGCCTGTCCTCCGGCCTGACGCGTCCCGAATTCCACGACTGGGTGCGCGCCGTTCCCGAGACGCTCGCCGCTCAGGAAAAGGTCGACTTCATCGTCATGATGCTCGGCTCCAACGACCGCCAGACGATCCGCATCGAGCGCGAGACGATCGACCCGGACAACGAGCGCTGGCGCGGCCTCTATGCCGAGCGGGTCGATCAGGTCATGCAGGCGATGAAAACGCGCGGCGTGCCGGTCTACTGGGTCGGCGTTCCGCCGCTGCGCGGCCAGCGCACCTCGGCCCACATGCAGATGCTCAACGCCGTCTACAAGGAACAGGCAGAGAAGAACGGCGTCAATTTCGTCGACGTCTGGAACGGCTTCATCGACGAACACGGCAACTACACGCAGTTCGGGCCTGATTTCGCCGGCCAGGTGCGGCGCCTGCGCACCGGCGACGGCGTGCACTTCACCGTCGCCGGGGCCCGCAAGCTGGCGCTCTTCCTCGAACAGGACCTGCGCCGCGACCTGCTCGGGCGGATCACGCCGGCACTGACGTCCGGCACCGACCCGGCCGGCCTTCCCCAGGCGGATCTGCCGGGCGCCCCGCTCCCCGTCGCGCCGCGTCCCGCCGCCGGTCCTGTCCTGACGCTGCACGGGACGCCGACACTGCCCACCGGCGCGGCG
>JAIEPJ010000315.1 GCA_019749835.1 Phreatobacter sp.
ATCGCCAGCGCCCGGGCGGCGGCGGGCGACAGCGGCACCGCCGCGGCGTCGAGCCGCGCGCCGGCCGCAGACGCCGCCATCATCTTGGCGAGGTCACCGACCAGCCCGTCCGACACGTCCATGGCCGAAGAGGCGTAGCGGGCCACGGCGGCAGCGAGAGTCGTGCGCGGACGCGGGGCGAGATAGCGGTCGACAAGATGGGCGCGCTCCTCCGGCGCGAGCAGGCGGAGCCAGTCGGGCGCCGTGCCGGGCGCGCGCTCCGCCTGCCGCGCGATCAACCCCAGGGCGCCGTCACCGATGGTCCCGGTGACGCAGAGCACGTCCCCCGGGCGCGCGCCGCGGCGGCGCACGGTCCGGGCGGCACGGCCGAAGGCGGTGACCGACAGGGTCAGAGGCCCCGGAACCTTGACCGTGTCACCGCCGAGAAGCGGGCAGTCATAGGCGGCGATATCGCGTCCCAGGCCCGTAGCGAAGGCGGCGAGGAAGTCGGTTGTCCAGTCCGGCGGCAGGCCGAGACCGAGGAGGAAACCGACGGGCACCGCGCCCTTGGCGGCGAGATCGGAGAGATTGACCCGCAGCACCTTGGCCGCGATCAGGTCCGGCGGGTCGTCGGGGAAGAAATGCACCCCGGCGATGGCCATGTCCTTGGTGACGACCAGGTCCCCTGCGCCCTCCGGGATCACCGCGGCATCATCGGTCAGCCCGTCGGCCCCCGCTGTCGTGGCGAGCGGCGCGAAGAAACGCGCGATGAGATCATCTTCGGAAGGGCGAGTCACGGAATGATCATGGCCGATGGCGCAGGCAAAGGGGAGAGCGGCGAGGCTCAGCCCTTCGGCGCCTCGCCCATCTCGGCGGCGCGCAGGCGCTTGGCGATCTTGTCGAGAACGGCATTGGCCATGCCGACCTCCTCGCGGTCGACGAAGGCGTCGGCGACGTCGACATATTCGGCGATGATGACCTTGGCAGGCACGTCCGGCCGCTCGAAGAGTTCATAGGCCCCTGCGCGCAGCACCGCCCTGAGAACGGCCTCGATGCGGCGCAGCGGCCAGTCGTCGGCGAGGATGCGGTCGACCGCCACGTCGATGCGCTGCTGGTCGCGCATGACCCCCTGGATGATGTCGCGGAAGAACTGATGGTCCGCGGGCAGATAGGTCTCGCCTTCCACCTCGCGGCCCATCCAGAAGGTCTGGAATGCGCCGATGACGTCGTTGATGTCGGAGCCGGCAACGTCCATCTGATAGAGCGCCTGGACGGCGGCGAGCCGGGCCGTGCCGCGCTTGTTCGCCTGTTTGGGAGCGGTCTCGGCCATTACAGGGTCTCCGCCGCGCGTTTCAGGCGGATCATGGCGAGGCAGGCCCTGGCGGCACCGCCCCCCTTGTCGAGGTCGCTGCGGCGGGCCCGGGCCCAGGCCTGATCGTCGTTCTCCACCGTGAGGATACCGTTGCCGAGCGGCATCTTGCGCGCCACCGACAGGTCCATCAGGGCGCGCGAACTCTCTTCCGAGACGATCTCGTAGTGGGTGGTCTCGCCGCGGATCACCGTGCCGAGGGCGACCGCGCCGTCGAAGGGGCGCCCGTGTGCCGCCGCACCGTCCATCAGGATGGCGATGGCGGCGGGGATTTCGAGCGCACCGGGCACGGTATGCACCTCGCAGGTGGCGCCCGCCTCAGCGATTGCAGCCTTCGCACCGTCGAGAAGAGCGTCGGCGAGATCGTCGTAGAAGCGCGCCTCGACGATGAGCACGCGGGCATGGGTCGGAATCACGTGCTCGGGCGCGGAACGCGGGGCGGCCATGGCAGGTCCTTCGGATTGGGAGCGCTCTAGTAGCCCTCCGCCTTCGCCTCCGCAAGGCGGGCCGCGTAACGGGCCATCATGTCGACCTCGAGATTGACCCGGTCACCGGCCCTCGCGGCGCCCCAGGTGGTCACCTGCAGCGTATGCGGGATCATGGTGACGGTGAAGCGATCGCCATCGACGCCGTTGACGGTCAGTGACGTGCCGTCCAGGGCGACGGAGCCCTTTTCGGCGATGAACTTGGCGAGTTCCCGCGGGGCGCGGAAGACGAACCAGGCGGTGCCGTCGCGGTCCTCGCGCGAGACGATCTCGGCGACACCGTCGACATGGCCGGTGACGATGTGGCCGCCGAGCTCATCGCCGATGCGCAGGGAGCGCTCGAGATTGACCGCCATGCCGACGGGCCATGTCCCGAGCGTCGTGCGGGCGAGGGTCTCACCCGAGGCATCGACGGTGACCAACGTGCGCTCGCCTTCCTGGCGCAGCGTCGTCACGGTGAGGCAGATGCCCATATGGCAGACGGAAGCGCCCAGCGGCAGGCTGTCGGCGGGATAGGAACAGGCGATGGCGAGGGTGCGGGCGGACCCCTTTTCCTCGACGGCGACGATCTCGCCCACATCGGTGATGATGCCGGTGAACATGGGTCAGGCTCCTCGCTCGGCGGTCGGATCGGGGCGGAAGGTTTCGATACGGTCCTGACCCGCCATGCGGCTCTCGACGAGCCGGTAGCGGGAAGGCATGGGTTCGATGAAGCCGGGAACGCCGTCGCCCAAGGCGGCGGGCGCGTGGGCGACGATGATCTCGTCGGCGAGCCCGGCCCGCATCAGCGTGGCGCCAAGGATCGGGCCCCCTTCGCTCATAACGCGAGTGATGCCACGCGCCGCGAGCAGGCGCAGCGCCGCGCCCATGTCAACGGCTCCGTCGGGCAGGCGGCTCACCAGCATGACCTCGCAGCCGGCCCGGCGCAGGGCGCGCTCGGCTTCTGGCGGCGCGCCGACGGTGGAGATGACCCAGGTCGGCACTTCGCCGGCGGTGGCGACGAGGCGCGAGTCGAGCGGCAGGCGGAGCCTGGAATCGATGATGACGCGGATCGGCGACCGCTCCTCCATGCCCGGCAGTCGGCAGGTCAGCAGCGGATCATCGGCGAGGACGGTGCCGATGCCGATCATGATGGCATCGGCCATGGCGCGGACGAGGTGGAGCTGGACGGTCGCCGCCGGGCAGCTGATCTGGGTGCGGGCGCCGCCCGCCGCCGCGACAAAGCCGTCGGCGGAGAGCGCCATCTTCAGCTGAACGAAGGGACGTCCCTGGCGAACACGGATGAAATGGCCGCGATGGTCGAGGGCGGCGTCCGCCGCGCCGGCCCCGACATCGACGCCGATGCCATAGGCGCGCAGCATGTGGAAACCGCGGCCGTGCACGCGCGGGTCGGGATCGCCGATGGCGCAGACGACGCGGGCGATCCCCGCGCGCGCGAGCGCGTCGGAACAGGGCGCCGTGCGGCCATAGTGCGAGCAGGGCTCCAGCGTCACATAGGCGGTGGCGCCGCGGGTCGCCGCCGGGCCGGAGACGGCGACGGCATGGGCGATGGCGGTGGTCTCGCCATGGGGCCGTCCGCCAGGCTGGGTCACGCCACGGCCGACGACGACACCGTCCTTGACGATGACGCAGCCGACGGAGGGATTGGGCCAGGCAAGACCGAGATGGCGACGGCCGAGCCGCAGGGCATGATCCATATGCCCGAGATCCACAGCCGAGAAAGCGCCGCCGTCCATCACGCTAGCTGCGCTCGGGGTCGCCGGCCCCCTCACCGTCCTCGGACATCTCGCCGATGAGCTGCTGGAATTCGCGGGGGTCGCGGAAGTTCCGGTAGACCGAGGCGAAGCGCACGTAGGCGACGTCGTCGAGGGCCTTCAGCGCCTCCATGACGATCCGGCCGATATTCTCGGCGGGAATATCGGATTCGCCCGAGGCCTCGAGTTGCCGGACGATGCCGGAGACGAGCCGCTCGACGCGCTCGGGATCGACCGGCCGCTTGCGCAGCGCGATCTGGATGGAGCGCATCAGCTTGTCGCGGTCGAAGGGCACGCGCTTGCCGGAGCGCTTGACCACCACAAGTTCACGCAGCTGGACACGCTCGAAGGTGGTGAAGCGGCCGCCGCACTCGGTGCAGACGCGCCGCCGCCGGATCGCCGACCCGTCCTCGGTCGGACGGGAATCCTTCACCTGGGTGTCGGCGAAGCCGCAGAAGGGGCAGCGCACGGCGCCCGCGCCGCGTCAGGAATAGATCGGGAAGCGGGCGGTGAGATCTTTCACCTTCTCCCGCACGACGGCCTCGACGGCCGCGTTGCCCTCATCGGAATTGGCCTTCGACAGGCCGTCCAGCGTCTCGGCAATCAGCTCGCCCACCCGCTTGAACTCGGCGATGCCGAAGCCGCGGGTCGTGCCGGCCGGCGTTCCCAGGCGCACGCCCGAGGTGACGAAGGGCTTCTGCGGGTCGAAGGGGATGCCGTTCTTGTTGCAGGTGATGTAGGCGCGACCCAGCGCCGCCTCGGAGGCCTTGCCGGTGAGGTTCTTGGGGCGAAGGTCGACAAGCAGCAGATGATTGTCGGTACCGCCGGTGACGAGGTCGAAACCGGAGGCCTTCAGCGTCTCGGCCATCGCCTTGGCATTGGCGACGACGGCGTGGGCATAGGCCTTGAACTCGGGCCGCAGCGCCTCGCCGAAAGCCACCGCCTTGGCGGCGATGACATGCATGAGCGGGCCGCCCTGCATGCCGGGAAACACCGCCGAATTGAACTTCTTGGCCAGGTCTTCGTCGTCGGTGAGGATCATGCCGCCACGCGGGCCGCGCAGGGTCTTGTGCGTCGTGGTGGTGGCGACATGGGCATGGGGGAAGGGCGAGGGATGGGCACCGCCCGCCACGAGGCCGGCGAAATGGGCCATGTCGACGAAGAGATAGGCGCCGACCTCGTCGGCAATGGCACGGAAGCGGGCGAAGTCCCAGAAGCGGGCATAGGCCGAACCGCCGGCGATGATGATCTTCGGCTTGGCCTCGCGGGCGATGCGGGCGACCTCGTCCATGTCGATGAGCTGGTCTTCCTGGCGCACCGTGTAGGGGGCGACCTTGAACCACTTGCCGGACACGTTGACCGGCGAGCCGTGGGTGAGATGACCGCCGGCGGCGAGGTCGAGCCCCATGAAGGTGTCGCCGGGCTGCAGCAGGGCGAGGAAGACGGCCTGGTTGGCCTGGCTGCCGGAATTGGGCTGGACGTTGGCGAAGCGGCAGCCGAAGAGCTTGGTGGCGCGCTCGATGGCGACCGTCTCGGCGATGTCGACGAACTGGCAGCCGCCATAGTAGCGCTTGCCCGGATAGCCCTCGGCATATTTGTTGGTCATCACCGAACCCTGCGCTTCCATCACGGCGCGCGAGACGATGTTCTCCGAGGCGATCAGCTCGATCTCATGTTGCTGGCGCCCGAGTTCCTTCTGGATCGCATCGAAGATGACCGGGTCGGAATCGGCGAGCGAGGCCGAGAAGAAGCCGTCGAAGGGCTGCGAGGCGGCGGCGGAAGACGAGGACATCCGGATCACTCCGTGGCGCGGCGATGGTCGCCGGGTCGTTCGGGACGATAGTGGTTGCCGGTAGCACAGCGTCGGTTGGGAGTCCAAGGTTGAGCGCACCGCAGACACCAGAGCTTGTGCCGATGTCAGGCGCCCTCCCCCGCATCCTGCGCGAGCCGGCGTTCCAGCTTACGACGGGCGAGGCGTTCCAGATCGTGCAGGGTGGCCTGGACCGGCCCCATGACGACCACCTCGGTACCGGTCTCGGCACAGATCGCGGCGCAGCGGATATAGGCGCCGAGTGCCGTGTGCTCGAAATAGACGGTGCGCGGCTGTGATTCGGGCATGGAGCCAGTCTGCCACGGGTCAGTGCGCCGGTGTGAGGGGGATGCCAAGGACGTCGGATAGCGCCGCGGCCGACGCCGCTTGGATCCGCCGGATGCTATGGCGAGCTTCGCAGGACGCCGTTCGGCTTGGCGCAGAGCCCACCCGCGGCAGCAGAAAGCCCGGCGCGAGGCCGGGCTTCTGTCAATATCGTCGCAGGCGTCAGGCTCAGCGCAGCGCCACCGGCTGGGCGGCGGCGCCGGAAGCCTGGGGGCCGATCCCGTCGCGCTGGTAGATGTCGTCGCGGAACTGGACGAGGCCGTCCGGATTGGCCCACGCGGTGATATAGACCCAGTAGACGGGAATCGGGTGCACCGGCTTGGCGTCGACGCGGTCGGTCGTGCGGAAAATGCGGTCGATCTCCGAACGCGACCATTGCGTGCCCTGGAGGATCCAGGCGATGAGCTCGCGGACGTTCTGGACGCGGGCGCAGCCCGAGGAATGGAAGCGCTGGTCCTCGCCGAACAGGCCCTTCGACGGCGTGTCGTGCATGTAGACCGCATGCTGGTTGGGTATGTTGATCCGGACATTGCCCATCGAGTTGCCCTCGAAGGGGTCCTGACGGAAGCGGAAGTTCATCGCCTCCATGGTGTTCCAGTTGATGGATTCCGGCGCAACCTCCTGCCCCTGGCCATTGAAGACGCGGATGCGGTTCTTGGTCAGGTAGTCCGGCTCGGACTGCATCTTCGGGATCAGGTCCTTGCGGATGATCGATGCCGGCACCGTCCAGAAGGGGTTGAAATTGATGTCCTGGACGCGGGTCGTGATGACCGGCGACTGGCGGTCGATCTTGCCAACGACGGTGACGTGGCGGGACGCGACCACGCCGTTCTCCACCGCCTCCAGCTGGGCGGCGGGAATGTTCATGACGATGAAGCGATGGCCGAGGAAACCGGAATGGGCGCGCACCCGGACGAGATTGGTCTCAAGCTGGCGCAGGCGCATCTCGGCGGGGACGTTGAGCGCGGCATAGGTCGATTCGCGCACCTGGCCATCCGGCGAAATGCCATGGCGGGCCTGGAAGCGCTTCACGGCGGTGTCGACGAAGGAGTCGAAGACATCGGAACGGCCGGCCGAGGCGTTGAGATCGCCTGAGGCGATCAGGCGCTCACGCAGGACCACGACGGAACGGCGACGCGCACCGATCCGCAGGCGCTCGCGATCGGGGATCGGCTGCCAGCCGCCGCGCGACACGATGCCCTGATACTGGGCGATGGCCTGCTCAAGGCCCTGGACCGTGTGCGGACCAAGGACCGGATAGGGATTGATGGTGGAGCGGGTGCGCGAGCCGGCATCAAAACTGTCCGACCACTCGGCGACGGCACCGCGGGACGACTGCGCCACGGCGGGACTCGCCACGACCATTGCACCGAGCGAAGCGATGCCGCCCAGCAAGGTGCGCCGGTCGAGGGAAGAAACGGAATACGCAGGGGAACGATCGGTCACGATAACGGCTCCGGATGATCGGCAGGGTCGCCTCCCGCCGGTGCGCGAGGAAACACCATTATCCTTAAGGAATGCCAAGCGGGTGTCACAGTGCAACTAGGGCAACCAATGTGACCAACTCAAGGCATTTCCGGCGATCGCACCAGGAAAATGCATCTTTTGGCCCGGTGAGCGTACCATCGTGGCGAAAAAACAGAAGCCGGCGCGCCCGAAGGTCCGCGCCGGCCCCGCCGGATCAACAGGATGTGAGAGGCGACAGCCATCACTCGGGGCGCTTGACCCGGTCCTTCGCCAGAAGCGTGGCACCGGTCACGCCGAGCATGTTCTCGGCCAGAAGCAGGACCATGAGGAGGCCGGCGGCCAGCATGGTCCAGTCGGACAGCATCGTCGTCATGGGCACCTCAAAGCCGATAGAGGATCTGGTCGGTCCAGAAGCGCTCGAGACGCAGCAGCGACTTGTTGAGCGTCTTGAAGTCGTCGAGGGCGATGCCGCCGACCTGCTCGACCGTGCGCACATGTTTGGCGTAGAGCGCCTTCACGATCTCCGCGATCTCATGGCCCTTGGTGGTCAGGCTGATGCGCACCGAACGGCGGTCGATGCGGGAGCGCTGGTGGGACAGATAGCCCATCTCGACCAGCTTCTTGAGATTGTAGGACACGTTGGAGCCGAGATAGTAGCCCTTGGTGCGCAGTTCGCCGGCGGTCAGTTCGCGGTCGCCGATATTGAACAGCAGCAGCGCCTGGACGGCATTGATGTCCGAGCGGTTGCGACGGTCGAACTCGTCCTTGATGACGTCCAGCAGACGGCGATGAAGGCGCTCGATCAGCGTCAGCGCTTCCATATAGACCGGCGTGATGGCCTCGAAACGCTCGAGACGTTCGGGTGAAATCGGCGGCGACGCGATGTCGCGCGTCTTGGTCATCGTGCTCATGGGACGCCTCTTGTCCTGGTTGATGCCGGGGCGTTTTTTGACCCTCGGCCGAGCGGCCCTGTTCACCGCTCGTGTGCCCTCAACCTAGACCGGCGAATTTTAAAAGCCCCCGAACAAACAGCGTGAAGGCAGCTTAACCATTACTTCCTCAACAAGAGATTGCATTGATATATCAGCAATATCTCGTTGTCTTTTCATCAACCTGACGCGCTGAAGGCAAGGTTCGGTAAAGGATCGGAATCCCCGTATTCCGGCCCTTCGCCGGCCGGTGTTTACAGACTGTTCAAATCAGCGAAAGCGGTCGTCAACCATCGTTGCGATGCGGCCTACTTCAACTGCCGGCAATCGGTGCAACGTCCTGTTCAGCATAGGGCGATGACGCCGCGTCAAAGATCGGCAAGGACCTTCCGCGGCGGGATCACCGCGACAACGATTTCCCCTGGGGAAGGGCCCAAGCGCTCATCTGCCCCGCAGGAAGTTCACGATGCCGGAAAAGTCCGTGCCGGCCTCACCCTGGCCCGCATAGAGCCCATAAAGCGCGGCGGCTTCCGCGCCGAGCGGGGTCACCGCCCCGGCCGACCGGGCCGCATCCTGGGCGAGCTTGAGGTCCTTCAGCATCATGGCCGCGGTGAAGCCGGCGGCATAGTCGCGGTTGGCCGGCGAGGTCGGCACAGGTCCCGGAACCGGGCAGTAGGTCGTGAGCGACCAGGACTGCCCGGAGGATTTCGAGGCGATGTCGAAGAGTTTCTGCGCATCGAGACCGAGCTTCTCGGCCAGCACGAAGGCCTCGGAGGTGGCGATCATGGTGATGCCGAGGATCATGTTGTTGCAGATCTTGGCGGCCTGACCGTTACCGGGCCCGCCGGCATGGACGATGGTCTTGCCCATGGCCTCGAGAAAGGGCTTCGCCGCAGCGAAGGCGGCATCCTCGCCGCCGCACATGAAGGTCAGCGTGCCGGCGCTGGCGCCGCCAACCCCGCCGGAGACCGGCGCATCGATCATCTGCAGACCGCGCGCCGCGGCCGCCTTCGCCACCGCGCGGGCGGTATCGACGTCGATGGTCGAGGAATCGATGAGCAGGGCGCCCGCCCTGGCGCCGGCGATGATGCCGGCCTCGCCGCCATAGAGCGCGCTCACCTCGCGGCCCGAGGGCAGCATGGTGATAACGACGTCGGCCGCCGCAACCGCCTCCGCGATGGACCCGGCACCGATGCCGCCGGCCGCGACATGCCGGTCAATGGCGGCGGCGCTGACATCGGTGCCGACGACCCTGTGGCCCGCCCTGACGAGGTTGGCGGCCATGGGTCCGCCCATATTGCCGAGGCCGATGAAGGCGATGGTGCTCATGAAATCCTCCCGCGTCGTGTTATCGGGCCCGGGCCGAGGCCGGGCTCCTTATTCCTCGAAGGCGTCGTCGGCCTGGCGCGCGGCCATCATTGCGGCTGCGGTGTAGAACAGCAGCAGCACCGCATCGGCGATCGTCGCCGGCAGCGAGCGCGCCGCGATCTGAACCCAGCCCTGCATGCCCGCCAGCATCGCCAGGTCGATGCCAATGGCGACCGCCGTGGCCAGGATCCAGACGACGCCGCCCCAGGCCGAGGTGAGCCAGAGGCCGACTCCCGCCACCAGTTCGATCACCGCGAAGAAGATGATGGAGGCCTGCATGCCGGGGGGCATGTCCTCGAAGCCGATGCCGTCGGCATTCGGGCCGCCGCAGATGACCATCCACTGGGTCAGACCGCGGCCAATGACGAGGATCGCAAGGGCGCGCATGAAGATGCGATAGATTCGGCTCCAGTCGATCCCCTGCTCCTCGGCGTCGGCCTGGATCGGCGCATCGCTGGCGGGGCGGAACTTGGGGGCGCTCATCGCGGGGCCACGGGCGGAATGAGCTCGCCCCCGTCGAGGGGCGCGAAATGGGCGGCGACCATGGCCGGCGTGACCGCGGCAAGGGTCGCGGGCCGCCATTGCGGCGCATTGTCCTTGTCGATGATGACGGCGCGCACGCCCTCGTAGAAGTCATGACCGTGGCAGATGCGCGAGACGATGCGGAACTCGGTCTTCATCGCCTCCTCGAACTCCATGGTCCGGCCGGCGCGCACCTGCGCCATGGCGATCTTCATGGAGGTCGGAGACTTGGTCTTCATCGTCGCCAGCGTCTGGCCGCACCAGTCGTCGCCTGCCGCAGCGGCCGCAGCGAGGGCGTCCATCACCGCCTCGACCGTGTCGAAGCGGAAACAGGCATCAATGGCGCTGCGGCGGGCGGTGACGCTCGCCGGCTGGGTCGCGACGTCGGCGAAGCCCTCGAGGACGAGGTCGACCGTTTCGCGCCCGCAGAGCGCATCGAGGGCCTCGGTGAAGCGCTCCGAGGCCATGGCGTGAGTGGCCAGGCCGGTGGACAGCGCATCGCCCTGCTTCATGCGTTCGCCGGTCAGGGCGAAGAAGGCGCCGATCTCACCGGGGATGCGCGGCAGGAAATAGGTACCGCCGACATCGGGGAAGAAGCCGATACCGACCTCGGGCATGGCGAAGACGAATTTTTCGCCAGCAACGACATGGCTGCCATTGATCGAAACGCCGACGCCCCCGCCCATGACGATGCCGTCAATGAGGGAGACATAGGGCTTGGGATAGCGCTTGATGAGGATGTTGAGCTCGTATTCCTCGCGCCAGAAGGCGAGCGCCTCCGCGTGACGGCCGGCCTTGCCGAGATCGTGCAGCACGCGGATGTCGCCGCCGGCGCAGAAGGCGCGGCCGCCGGCACCAGTCACCACCACCCGGGTGACGGCGGGATCGACGGCGAAGGCATCGAGCGCCCGGCGCATCTCGCGCACCATGGTCAGGGTCAGCGCATTCAGCGCCTTCGGCCGGTTCAGAGTCAGGAGCCCCGCCGAGCCGCGGCGCTCGATGAGGATTTCCGGCTCGGCGTGGTCGTGAATCGGTGCGCTCATGACCTGCCTGTTATCACGCACCGAGGAGGTCACGCGAGACGATGACGCGCATGATCTCGTTGGTACCCTCAAGGATCTGGTGGACGCGCACGTCGCGCAGCACCCGCTCGATCGGATGGTCGTTGAGATAGCCGTAGCCGCCATGCAACTGCAGGCAGCCATTGACCACCTCGAAGCCGACATCGGTGGCGAAGCGCTTGGCCATCGCGGCAAGCGTGGTGGCCCGCGGGTCCTTGTCGCCGACGGCGACGGCGGCGCGACGGACCATGAGACGCGCCGCCTCCAGTTCGGTCGCATAGTCGGCGATGCGGAAGCGCAGCGCCTGGAAATCCTTGATCGCCTGCCCGAACTGCTTGCGGTCCGCCATATAGGCGAGAGTGCGGTCAAGACAGAACTGCGCGCCGCCGAGGGAGCAGGCCGCGATGTTGATGCGGCCGCCATCGAGGCCGGCCATGGCGATGCGGAAGCCCTGTCCCTCTTCCCCCACCATGTTCGCAGCGGGGACGCGGACATTGTCGAAATCGACAACCGCGGTCGGCTGGCTCTTCCAGCCGAGCTTCTTCTCCTGGGCGCCGAAGCTGAGGCCGGGCGTGTCCTTGTCGACGACGAAGCAGGAAATGCCGCGGGCCCCCTCCCCGCCGGTGCGCGCCATGACGACATAGACGTCGGAGCGGCCACCGCCGGAAATGAAGGCCTTGGCGCCGGTGATGACCCAGGAATTGCCGTCCCGGACCGCACGGGTACGCAAAGACGCAGCGTCCGATCCGGCGCCCGCCTCGGTGAGGCAGTAGCTGGAAAAGGTCTTCATGGCGCAGAGATCGGGGACGTAGCGCCGCCTGAGATCCTCGTGGCCATAGGCGTCGATCATCCAGGCCGCCATGTTGTGGATGGAGATATAGGCGGTGGTGGAAACGCAGCCCTGGGCGAGTTCCTCGAAGATCACCGCCGCATCGAGGCGGGTCAAACCGGAGCCGCCGACATCCTCGCGGACATAGATGCCGCCGAAGCCGAGCGCAGCGGCGGCGCGCAGGGTCTCCTCGGGAAAGACGGAACCGGCGTCCCAGTCTCGCGCGTGCGGAGCCATCTCGGCGCTCGCGAAATCGCGCGCGACCTTACGGAAGGCTTCCTGATCTTCGGAAAGAGAGACATCCATCGGCAGTGGCAACCCGGAGAGAGCGCGGCACCGTGCGGTTATGGGGCTTGCCCGCGCAGCGTCAATTCAGCCGCCCGGGGGAGCCTTCCCGATCCAGCCCGATCCAGGCCGCAGCCGGCCGAAGGAGGGCTGTTCTGAATAATTCCAGAGTGATATTCATATGTCTTCAGCGGTCGATCAACGCCGCGGAGAACGGCCATGACCCTTCGCGCCTTCCACAAGCCCGCCAGCGATGGCGCCCCATCGGCCGCGCAACAGCTCGACCTCACCACCCGCCTGCGGCGCAACCGCAAGACCGAATGGTCACGGCGTCTGGTGCGCGAGAATGTCCTGACCACGAACGACCTCATCTGGCCGATCTTCCTGGTCGACAGCACGGAGCCCCGCACGCCGGTCGCCACCATGCCCGGCGTCGACCGTGTCTCGATCGACGAGGCAGTGCGCGATGCCGAGAAGGCGGCCCGGCTCGGCATTCCGGCCCTTGCCCCGTTCCCCTATGTCGACCCTGCCCTGCGCGACCCCGTCGGGACCGAGGCCGAGAACCACCGCAACCTCATGTGCCGCGCCATCCGCGCCATCAAGGCGGCGGTGCCCGAGATCGGCCTGATCACCGATGCGGCGCTCGATCCGTACACCTCGCACGGCCATGACGGCGTGCTGACCGAATGCGGACGTGTCCTGAACGACGAGACCGTCTCCATCCTGTGCAAGCAGGCGGTCGCCCTGGCGGAAGCGGGCTCCGACTGTATCGCCCCCTCCGACATGATGGACGGCCGCATCGGGGCGATCCGCGCGGCGCTCGACGCGCGCGGGTTCACCGAAGTTCAGATCATGAGCTACGCGGCGAAATATGCCTCGGCCTTCTACGGTCCGTTCCGCGACGCCATCGGCACCAAGAAGACGCTGATCGGCGACAAGCGGACCTATCAGATGGATCCGGCCAATTCCGACGAGGCGCTGCGCGAGGTCGAGATCGACCTGGCGGAGGGCGCCGACATGGTCATGGTCAAGCCCGGCCTGCCCTATCTCGATATCTGCCGGCGCGTGAAAGACACGTTCGGCGTGCCGACCTTCGCCTATCAGGTCTCCGGCGAGTACGCGATGATCGAGATGGCCGCCCGGGCCGGCGCCATCGACGGTGAGCGCGCCATGCTCGAAAGCCTCATCGCCTTCAAGCGGGCCGGCTGCGACGGCATCCTCACCTATTTCGCGCCGCGGGTGGCCGGACTGCTCAGCGCCGCGGCGTGAGAGCAAGCCTCGTCATCGCCACTGCCATCCTGGCGGCTGGTGCCTGCGCCCCCGTCGTGGCGCCCGATCAGCTGGCGCTCTGCCGCGAGATCCTGCCGGCCCTGCATGATCCCGGCACGCTGATCCGCGAAAGCCGCCATGGTCCGGCGCCGGCGGGATCGGGCGTTCGCATCGACTATCTCGCCGAACGGCCCGGACTGCCGCGCTCGGCGCATTTCGCGACCTGCCGGTTCGAGGGGGTCGACCGGCGCGGAAGGCCCGACCTCGCGGCGCTCTCCACCGAGCGGGGCCCCTTTCCCGGCGCGCGCTTCGTCATCCTGAAGCGCTGGTGGCTCGATCAGGCTCCGTCCCCTCCCCGTTCCGCAGGGACGGTGCGGTCAGGCCTCGCGGAACGCGCCGCGGCAGGATAAGACCATCGACATGACAGCTGCGCCGGATTCCCCGCCACCACCCCTGACCTATGCCGACATCCTGGCGGCCCGCGCGGTGATCGCCGGCCAGGTCATGCGCACACCGATGCTGCCGGCGCCGCCGCTCTCGGCCATCACCGGCGCCGAGGTCTTCGTCAAATACGAGAACCTGCAGGTCACCAATTCCTTCAAGGAGCGGGGCGCGCTGGTGAAGCTTGCCTCGCTCGACGCCGACGAACGCCGCCGCGGCGTCATCGCCATGTCGGCCGGCAACCATGCCCAGGCCGTGGCGCTCCATGCCAGCCGGCTCGGCATTCCCGCCACCATCGTCATGCCGGTGACAACCCCCTTCGTGAAGGTCGCCGCGACACGCTCGCATGGCGCCACCGTGGTGCTCGACGGCGAAACCCTGGCGGAATCTCAGACCCGTGCCGAGGCCATCCAGGCGGCAGAGAACCGCGTCTGGGTGCATCCCTATGACGATACCGTCGTCATGGCAGGACAGGGGACCATCGCCTGCGAGATGCTCGAGGACGTGCCGGACCTCGACATGCTGGTCATCCCCATTGGCGGCGGTGGGCTGATTGGCGGGAATGCGGTCGCGGCCAAGGCGATCCGCCCCGGCATCGCGATCATCGGCGTCGAGGCGGGGCTCTATCCTTCGATGTGGAATGCGATCCACGGCGAGAACCGCCCG
The DNA here is from genome assembly GCA_019749835.1 of Phreatobacter sp. Classification (GTDB taxonomy): domain Bacteria; phylum Pseudomonadota; class Alphaproteobacteria; order Rhizobiales; family Phreatobacteraceae; genus Phreatobacter. The sequence continues at coordinate 14,580 of JAIEPJ010000315.1, forward strand.
GTCGGCGGGCCGACCCTCGCCGAAGGCATCGCCGTGAAGATCGTCGGGCGCTCGACCCTGCCGGTGGTGCGCGACCTCGTCGACGATATCGTGCTCGCCAGCGAAAGCGAGCTGGAACGCGCCGTCAATCTCTACCTCACCCGGCAGAAGACCATCGCCGAGGGGGCCGGTGCGGCTGGCCTCGCCGCCATGCTGGCCGAGCCCGAGCGCTTCCGCGGCCGCAAGATCGGTCTGATCCTGTGCGGCGGCAATATCGATCCGCGCATCCTCGCCTCGATCATGGTGCGCGAACTGGAACGAGAAGGCCGCATCGTCTCGGTCCGCATCACCATCCCCGACCGCCCCGGTGTTCTCGGCATGGTGGCGACGCGCCTGGGCAGCCTCGGCGCCAATATCCTCGGGGTGGAACATCGCCGCCTCTTCCTCGACACCCCGGCCAAGGGCACCAAGCTCGATGTGACGCTGGAGGTGCGCGACGGCGCACATCTCCACGAGATCCTCGCAGCCCTGGAGGCGGATGGCCTGCCGGCGGCCCGGATCGAGACGGGCGGCGGCCAGCTCGGCTGACCCGCCGGGTAGTCCAGCCCTCTCCGACGGGCCGTTGATGCGCGGTCCCGGCGACGTGATGGGCCGGAGACTTGCCGTCGCTCCCGGGGCGCCTATCGTAGGATCAATCGGCCACGAATCTGGAAAGAGCGTCGCTCCCTTGACGCAGCAACCGCGCGACACGCCCCAGTTCTACCTGACGGCCCCGACGCCGTGCCCCTATCTGCCCGGCCAGTCGGAGCGCAAGGTCTTCACCCATCTGGTCGGGCCGAAGGCGCCGCAGCTCAACGACATCCTGACCCAGGGCGGCTTCCGTCGCTCGCAGTCCATCGCCTACCGCCCGGCCTGCGAGACCTGCCGCGCCTGCATCTCGGTAAGGGTGCCGGTGGCCGACTTCCGCCCTGGCCGATCGTTCCGCAAGGTCATGCTGCGCAACGGCGATCTCGTCGGCGAGATGCGCCCGGCCATCCCGACCTCGGAGCAATACTCGACCTTCCGCGCCTATCTCGACGCCCGTCACCGGGCCGGCGGCATGGCCGACATGACGGTGCTCGACTACGCCATGATGGTCGAGGACAGCCACGTGAAGACGCGGCTGGTGGAGTATCGCAAGCGCGACGTCGACACCGCGATCAACGGGCGCTCGAAGGGCGACATCGTCGCCTGCGTGCTCACCGACATCCTCGCCGACGGGCTATCGCTGGTCTATTCCTTCTACGAGCCCGAGGAGGCGGCACGCTCGCTCGGCACCCTGGTGATCCTCGACCATATCGCCCGGGCCAAGACCATGGGGCTGCCTTACGTCTATCTCGGATACTGGGTCGAGGGCTCGCCGAAGATGGACTACAAGGCGCGGTTCCTGCCCCAGGAGCGGCTACAGCCGGAGGGCTGGGTGCGGGTGGAGGCGGCGGGCAGCTGAACCGGTCGGCGCCGGTCACGTCACATGCGTGTCAGGCAAGGAGACTAGCCAGAGAGACCTGCTCTCTCTCTCGCGCGGTCTCGCCCATGCCCACCCGTCGCATCGTCCTCGCCGGACTTGCCAGCCTTCCTTTCGCCTCTCTTGCCAAGGCCTTCCCGGAACGGCCGCTCCGGCTGATCGTGCCCTTCGCGCCGGGCGGATCGACCGATGTGGCGGCCCGGCTGCTGGCCGAGGCGCTCGGCCCGCTGGTCGGCCAGTCGGTGATCGTGGAGAACCGCGCCGGCGCCAATGGCGCCGTGGCGTCAGAGGCCGTCATCCGCTCCGAGCCCGACGGGCATGTGCTGCTGGTCGCCTCGGCCTCGACCCATGGCGTCAATCCGGCAGTGGCGCGCCGCTTGAATTTCGACCCCGTCGCCGATTTCGCGCCGGTGACCATGATCGGCACGACCCCGCTGGTCCTGGTGGCCGCGCCGGGCTTCGGTGCGACCACGCTCGCCGAGCTCATCACCCGCCTGCGCCGCGAGCCCGGCAAGCACAGCTATGCCTCGGCCGGCGCTGGTTCGATCACGCATCTGGCTGGCGAGCTGTTCAAGCTGAAGGCTGATCTCACCGATGTCGTCCACGTGCCCTACCGGGGTGGCGGGCCGGCCATGCAGGCCGTCCTCACCGGCGAGGTCGCCTTCACCATCGAGAGCCTCGCCTCCGCCGCGTCGCTGATCGAGGGCAAGGGGGTGCAGGCGCTCGCTGTTGGCTCGCTCGCGCGCCAGGGCGTCCTGCCGGACGTACCGACCTTCGCGGAAGCCGGCCTGCCCGGCGTCGAACTCGCGACGTGGAACATGCTGCTGGCGCCGAAGGCGACGCCGCCGGGCCGGATCGAACGCCTCGGGCAGGCGGTACGGACGGCGTTGGCCACCGAGGCGCTGCGCGGGCGGCTCGCCGCGGCCGGCACGACGGCCATCGCGGACGCTTCGTCCGATCAGACCGGCCGTTATCTCGCCGCGCAGATCGAAAGCTTCCGCGCCGTGGCGAAGGCGGCGCGGATCGAACTCGCGGACTGAGGCCTCAGCCGAACCTGTTGGTCTTCGGGAAGCCCTTCGGCGGCAGTTTGCCGGTATCGGCGCGGTTGCCGATCCACTCGAAGAGATCGGCCTGCGACACCGTCCAGGTGCGGTCGGAGGAATCCTTCCACGTCAAGCCTTCGGCGAGGGTGAAGGTCTTCAGATCGACCATGCCGCCCTCCTTGTATTTCTGCAGGCGGACGCCCTTGCCGCGCGCCATTTCCGGTACCTGGCTGAGCGGGAAGACGAGGAGCTTGCGGTTGAGGCCGACGATGGCGACGTGGTCGCCGTCGACGAAGCGCACGGCGGCGAGCTCGTCGGGCGTGTCGACGCCCATGACGCCCTTGCCCTTGCGGGTGTTGGCGACCAGCTCGTCCTCGGCGACGACGAAGCCGCGACCCTCGCGGGAGGCGAGCAGCGCCTTGCGGCCGCCGCGATAGGGCACGACCTCGACGATGTCATGTTCCTGTTCGAGGTCGAACATCAGCCGCATCGGCTCGCCGGCGCCGCGGCCGCCGGGCAGCTTCGAGCCCTCCAGGGTGAAGACCTTGCCGTTGGTGGCGAAGACCAGGAGCTTCGACGTCGTCTCGGCAAAGAAGGAGAGCTTCAGCCGGTCGTCGGTCTTGAAGGTGAGAGTCGAAAGGTCCTGGACGTGGCCCTTGAGGGCGCGGATCCAGCCCTTGTCGGAGACCACGACGGTGATCGGCTCCCGCTCGACCAGGGCCTCGGCGAAGGCGTCGACATCGACCTCGCTGGCCTCGCCGAAGGTGGTGCGGCGCTTGCCGAGCGGCGTTTCCTTGGAGAACTGCTTCCTGACATTGCCGATCTCCCAGGAGACCGTCTTCCACTGCAGCGCCTCGGAGGCGAGCAGTTTCTCGATGCCCTCCTTCTCCTTGGTCAGCTCCGCATGTTCGTTGCGCAGCTCGATTTCCTCGAGCTTGGCGAGCGAGCGCAGGCGCATGTTGAGGATGGCCTCGACCTGCACCTCGGTGAGATCGAAGCGGGCGACCAGCGCCTTCTTCGGCTCATCCGCCGTGCGGATGATGTGGATGACCTCGTCGATGTTGAGATAGGCAATGAGAAGGCCGGCCAGCACCTCGAGGCGCTTGTCGATGGCTGCGAGGCGGTGCTGCGAGCGGCGGATCAGAACCTCGCGACGGTGGTCGAGCCATTCGCGCAGCACCTCCTTGAGGCCGACGACCTTCGGCACCTTGCCCTTCATCAGGACGTTCATGTTGAGCGGGATGCGGCTTTCCAGCTCCGTCAGCTTGAACAGGCTCTCCATGAGGATGCCGGCGTCGACATTGCGCGATTTCGGCTCGAAGACGAGGCGGATGTCCTCGGCACTCTCGTCGCGCATGTCGGCGACGAGCGGCAGCTTCCGCTCGTTGATGAGTTCGGCGATCTTCTCGATCAGGCGGCCCTTGGTGACGCCGAAGGGGATCTCGGTGACGACGACGAGATAGGTGCCGCGGCCGGTATCCTCCTGATGCCAGCGCGCGCGCGTGCGGAAGGCACCGCGGCCGGTCTCATAGGCCTCCTGGATGGCGGCGCGGCCCTCGATGATGATGCCGCCGGTGGGGAAATCGGGGCCCGGCACATGGGCGATGAGGTCGCGCGTCGTGCAGTCGGGATGGGCGATGATGTGGAGGGCCGCATCGCAGATCTCGGCGGCATTGTGCGGCGGGATCGAGGTCGCCATGCCGACCGCGATGCCCTGGCTGCCGTTGGCGAGAAGATTGGGGAAGGCGCCGGGGAGGACGACGGGCTCCTCGTCCTCCTCGTTGTAGGTCTTGCGGAAGTCGACCGCGTCCTCGTCGAGCCCGTCAAGGAGGAGGCGCGCGACCTCGGTCATGCGCGCCTCGGTGTACCGGTAGGCGGCAGCGTTGTCGCCGTCGATATTGCCGAAATTACCCTGCCCGTCGACCAGCGGATAGCGCTGCGAGAAGTCCTGGGCGAGGCGCACCAGCGCGTCGTAGACGGACTGGTCGCCGTGCGGGTGGAACTTACCGATGACATCGCCGACGATGCGGGCGCATTTCTTGAACGCCGTGCCGGGGTCGAGCTTCAGGAGCCGCATGGCATGGAGGATGCGGCGGTGGACCGGCTTCAGGCCGTCGCGGGCGTCGGGCAGCGCCCGGCCCATGATGGTGGAGAGCGCATAGGCGAGATAGCGCTCCTCCAGCGCGTCGCGCAGGTTGATGGTCTCGATGCCATCGTCATCGCCGGAGGGCGGATTTATGCGCTCGCCCATGGATCAGGCCTCGCGAATCGGAATGAGGGACATGAACCCTCGATAAGCGGGGCGGCAGGCGGGAACAAGCTGGGAACGGCCGCGGGACTGTGGTCAGCGGGGATCGGGTGTCAGAACGTCACCACCACCGATGCCGCACTCCTGTGGTGCTCGCCGTGAAACACCGCCTCGATATTGTTGCCGTCGGGGTCGAGGAGGAAGGCGGCGAAGTAGCCCGGATGATACTTGCGCAGGCCCGGCGGACCGTTGTCGCGGCCGCCGGCGGCAAGGCCCTCCCGGTGAAAGGCCTCCACCATCGCCCGGTCCCGCGCCTGGAAGGCGAGGTGATGGCGGCCTGTCAGCACGCCCTGCGCCGCCTCGCTGTCGCGGGAGGAGATGAAGAGTTCGTCGGCCCAGAAGTAGCTGTCTTCTTCGCCGCCTATCGGGATGCCGAGCACGTCGAGGACAGCGCCGTAGAAGCGGCGGGAGGCGGCGAGATCGGCGACGACCAACTGGACATGGTCGATGAGGCGGCCGCGGTGCAGTGCGTTGGTTTCCATGGGCTGTCTCCGTCAAATTGGCGCGAGGTGCGGACAGATGGAGGAACCGATGCAGCGCCCCGGCGTTCCCTGTCGCCGGCAGTCAACGCCATCGGCTTGCCAAACCATGGCGGCAGGCTCCCTATGACCGCCTCACCGGAGCCGACCCATGCGCCGCATTCTCGCCGCAGCCCTCGCCTGCATTCTCGTTGTCCCCATCATCCCCGCCTTCGCCCAGTCGCCGGACCTGATCTTCCGCCGCTCGACGGTGTTCCGCCTGCTTTCCCCCAACGACAAGCTCGCCACCTATGGCATCGACGACCCGCAGGTGGAGGGCGTCGCCTGCCATTTCACCGTGCCGGAAAAGGGCGGCTGGGCCGGCGCTTTCGGCCTTGCCGAGGAATTTTCCGAGGCCTCCCTCGCCTGCCGGCAGATCGGCCCGATCCGCATCACTGGCCGCTCGTCCCAGGGCGACGTGGTGTTCCGCGAGGGACGGTCCTTCTTCTTCAAGCGGGTGCAGATCGTGCGCGGCTGCGACGCCCGCCGCAACGTGCTGGTCTACATGATCTATTCGGACAAGCTGATCGACGGCTCGCCGCAGAACTCGACCTCCACCGTGCCGATCATGCCCTGGGGCCAGCAGACCGAGATCGTCCGCTGCGGCGATTTCATTTCATGACGGGCCGCGGCTGCGTTTCCTGCGTTTCCGCAGGCCATTCGCCGTGACGTCACGCTGAAAAACGCCCGTCGCATTTCTCCGGCCAACAACATCGCCCGGAGATTCCCATGTCGCGCCGCCTTCTTGCCCTCACGGCTCTCGCCTGCCTGTCGCTTGCCCCCGCCCACGCCACTGGCGGCATTTCTTGCGAGGCGGAGGACCGCGCGGCGAAATTCACCATTGGCAGCCCCATCGGCCGCTCGACGGGCGGTGCCTTCTTCCAGTTCGAGGGCGAACTCGAGGTTCGGGCCGCCAACGTCGCCGAGGACTTCAAAAAGGTCACCTTCGGCAAGGATCACCTCACCCAGAGCTGGTTCGACGCGCGCGACCTGAAGATGCATGTCCATTTCGAGCGCGCCGGCGAGCCGCACGGCACCATCGATCTCACTGTCGAGGCGCGTGGCACCGCCAATGCCGAGACCTGGCGCGGGCGCTACGTGCTGAGCATCGGCGAGACGGTGAACGGCGAGTTCCGCAGCCGCCGGTTTACAGGCCGCGTATCCTGCTCGGTCGAAGGGTGATGCTTGACGTCCGCGCGCCCTTCTGCGCTATCTCTGCCTCATGAACGGTTCGATCATCCTCATCGGGATTATTTGCGGCTGAGCGTCTTCGCTGGCCGGTCGCCGTTCTTTGCCAAAATCTCCAAGCGCAAAAGATCACCGACAAGGCCAGCGGCAGACGCCGTCGTGCGGAGGCGGCTATGGCGATCAGGCTCTACAACACGCGGACGCGGTCGAAGGACGTTTTCGTCCCCATCGACCCGACGAACATCCGCATGTATGTCTGCGGCCCGACCGTCTATGACGACGCCCATATCGGCAATGCGCGGCCGGTCATCATCTTCGATCTGCTGTTCCGCCTGCTCCGCCACACCTTTGGCGACGGTGCGGTAACCTATGCCCGCAACATCACGGACCTCGACGACAAGATCAACAAGCGCGCCTATGAGCGCGGCATCACGATCAAGGAGTTGACCGAGGGCACCACCGCCCGTTTCCACGCGGCGATCGATGCGCTGGGCAACCTGCGCCCGACGGTGGAGCCGCGCGCCACCGACCATATCGAGGAGATGAAGGCGCTCTGCGAGAAGCTGGTCGCGGCCGGTCACGCCTATGTCGCCGAGGACCATGTGCTCTTCTCCGTGCCGTCCATGCCGAGCTATGGCGGGCTGTCGAAGCGGCCGTTGGACGACATGATCGCCGGTGCGCGCGTCGATGTTGCGCCCTACAAGCGCTCGGAGATGGACTTCGTGCTGTGGAAGCCGTCCCGCGAGGCCCATGAGCCCGGCTGGCCGAGCCCCTGCGGCATTGCGCAGCCCGGCCGTCCCGGCTGGCACATCGAGTGCTCGGCCATGAGCTGGAAGCACCTCGGCGAGACCTTCGACATCCATGGCGGCGGCATCGACCTCGTGTTCCCACACCACGAGAACGAGGTGGCGCAGACCACCTGCGCCTTCGGGCACGGGGTGATGGCCAATGTCTGGATGCACAATGGCTTCCTGCAGGTCGAGGGCGAGAAGATGTCCAAGAGCCTGGGGAATTTCGTGACCATCCAGGAATTGCTCGACGGCTGGCAGGGCAAGGCCTGGCCGGGCGAGGTGCTGCGCCTGACCATGCTGAAGACCCACTATCGCCAGCCCATCGATTGGACCGTCAGGGCCATGGAGGAGAGCTGGAAGACATTGTCTGGGTGGTTTGATAGGACTGAGGAAGTTGACGCTTCAGCAGCAGCGGCCGATGTCGTCACAGCGTTGACGGACGATCTCAACACGCCACAAGCAATCGCCGAGTTGCATCGGCTCTACAGAGCCAAGGACTATGGTGCCCTCAAGGCGTCTTTGAACTTGATGGGATTTTGGGGACAAGCACCTCGCTTCGTGTCGCAGTTGGACATTGCCATCGATGCGGGATTCCGACGGGCGGTAGACGACCTCATCGCTGCCCGCCTCGCTGCCCGCAAGGCCAGGAACTTCGCCGAGAGCGACCGCATCCGCGACGAACTCGCGGCGATGGGAATCCAGCTCAAGGACGGCAAGGACCCGGCGACCGGCGAGCCGGTGACGACCTGGGAGGTGATGCGATGACCGCCCGCTTCACCGGCGGCTGCCAGTGCGGCGCCGTGCGCTTTGCCTGCGAGAGCCTCGGCCGCGCCTCGCTCTGCCATTGCCGCATGTGCCAGAAGGCTTTCGGCAGCTATTTCGCGCCGCTGGCCAGCGCCCATGGGCTGACCTGGACGCGCGGAGCACCGAAGCATTTCCAGAGTTCAAGCGTCGTGCGCCGTGGCTTCTGCGCCGACTGCGGCACGCCGCTGACCTATGAACATGCCGAAGGCGTCGAGCTTGCGCTCGGCGCCTTCGATGATCCGGCCACCCTGCCCCCGGTCATCCAGATGGGGCTGGAGGCGCGGATGCCCTTCCTCGCCGGCATCGCGACGCTGCCGACCCGCAGTCCGGCGGAGGAGACCAAGGTCGCCGGCTTCTACGCCTCCGTCGTCTCCTTCCAGCACCCCGATCACGACACGGCCGCCTGGCCGCCTGCGGACCCCTCCTGATCATGACCGACACCCGCGAACGCCTCTATCTCTTCGACACGACGCTGCGCGACGGCGCCCAGACGACGGGCGTCGATTTTACCCTCGAGGACAAGCTGAAGATCGCGGCGCTGCTGGACGATCTCGGCCTCGACTTCATCGAAGGCGGCTATCCCGGTGCCAATCCGACTGATACCGCGCTGTTCAGCGCGCCGCGCCGCCTGAAGGCGCAGTTCACCGCCTTCGGCATGACCAAGCGGGCCGGCCGCTCGGCGGCGAACGATCCGGGGGTCGCCGCCCTCCTCGATGCCGCGGCGGACGCCATCTGCTTCGTCGCCAAGGCCTGGGACTACCATGTCCATGTGGCGCTCGGCTGTACGCTGGAGGAGAACCTCGAGGGCATTACGGATTCCGTCCGGGCGGCCAAGGCCCGGGGCCGCGAGGTGCTGGTCGACTGCGAGCATTTCTTCGACGGGTTCAAGGCCAACCGCGCCTATGCCCTCGCCTGCGCCGCAGCCGCCTTCGAGGCGGGGGCGCGCTGGGTGGTGCTCTGCGACACCAATGGTGGCACCCTGCCGGAGGAGGTCGAGGCGATCGTGCGGGAGGTGGCGGCGGTGGTGCCGGGGGACCATCTCGGCATCCACGCCCACAACGACACCGAACAGGCGGTAGCGAACACGCTGGCGGCGGTGCGCGCCGGCTGCCGGCAGATCCAGGGCACCCTCAACGGCCTCGGCGAGCGCTGCGGCAATGCCAACCTGACCTCGCTCATCCCGACCCTGCTGCTGAAGACGGCCTATACCGACCGCTTCGCCATCGGCGTCAGCCGGGAGAAGCTCACCCAGCTCACCAAGGTCTCGCGCCAGTTGGACGAGCTCATCAACCGGCCGCCGAACCGCCATGCGCCCTATGTAGGCGCCTCGGCCTTCGCCACAAAGGCCGGCATCCATGCCTCGGCGGTGCTGAAGGAGCCGGAGACTTACGAGCACGTGCCGCCGGAAACGGTCGGCAACCGCCGCCATGTCCTCGTCTCGGAACAGGCGGGCAAGTCCAACGTGCTGGCCGAACTCGAGCGCGTCGGGCTGACGGTCGCGAAGGACGATCCGCGCGTCGCCCGCATCCTCGACGAAGTGAAGGAGCGCGAGAGCCTCGGCTATGCCTATGAGGGGGCCGACGCCTCGTTCTTCCTGCTCGCCAAGCGCGTCATGGGCGAGGTGCCGGCCTTCTTCACGGTCGAGCGCTTCAAGGTGAATGTCGAGCGGCGCTACAACGCCGTCGGCGATCTCGTCACCTTCTCCGAGGCAACCGTGAAGGTGAAGGTGGGCGACGAGGTGATGATCTCGGCGGCCGAGGGCAACGGCCCGGTCAATGCGCTGGACGCGGCGCTGCGCAAGGATCTCGGCCGCTACCAGCGCTTCATCGAGGACCTCGAACTCGTCGACTTCCGCGTCCGCATCCTCAATGGCGGCACCGGCGCGGTGACGCGGGTGCTGATCGAGAGCCGTGATGGCAGCGGCGACACCTGGACCACGGTGGGGGTCTCGGCCAACATCATCGACGCCAGCTTCCAGGCGCTGACGGATTCCATCACCTACAAGCTGGTGAAGGAGGGGGTGGGGGTGTGACCCGGTCCTTCACATCTTCTCGATGACCACCGTGTCGTGCTCGGCGGCCAGCGCTTCCTGCGGCAGGTCCGCCACCTGGTCGCGGATCGTCGGGATGATGTCCCGGATCTCGTCGATGACAGTGTATTTCACGGCGAGGCCGGGCCGGATGAAGCCCTCGCTCTTCATGTGGTCAAGCAGGACCCGCAGTGGATCCCAGAAGCCGCCGACATTGGCGATGATGACGGGCTTGGCGTGGCGGCCGAGCTGGGCCCAGGTGAGCTGCTCGACGAGTTCCTCCAATGTGCCGATGCCGCCGGGCAGCGCGACGAAGGCGTCGGCCTCGATGAACATCCGCATCTTGCGCGTGTGCATGTCGGGGACGGTGACAACGTCGATGACCGCGTCGAGCGGCATTTCCTTGCGCTTGAGGAAGTCCGGGATGATGCCGAGCACCTTGCCGCCGTTGTCGACCACCGCCTTCGCCAGCGTACCCATCAGGCCGATACCGCCGCCGCCATAGACGAGACGGATGCCGGCCTTGGCCATGGCGGCACCGAGTTCACGGGCCGCCTTCTCGTGGACCCCGTCATGGCCGGAGCCGGAGCCGCAATAGACGCAGATGGACCTGATCGTCGCCATGGTGGCCTCATGAGCGGGGTTTCGGCTGCGGGGCGCGCAGACCGCGAGTCGCGGACGCGACCATAGCAGGGCGCGGGGGCCGAGGTCAGCCATGCGCATTCGTAGGGCGCCGGGGCTTCACCGGAACGGAAAGGCGATTATATCGGTTCCAGAGAGAACGCCCTCTCCCCTAGGACAAGATCATCGTGACTTCTCCACACGCGCCGCACGCGCCCGCGGCCGGGCAAAGGCCCGTCTCCGCCGAGGGCGGCGCGCTGACCCGCACGATCCTGCACCTGTGGCCCTTCATCTGGCCGCATGAACGGGCCGACCTGAAGACACGCGTCGCCTGGGCCATGGCCCTGCTGGTCATCGCCAAGGTGGTGACCATGGTGGTGCCCTTCACGTTCAAATGGGCCACCGACGCCCTCGCCGCTCCGCAGGCGGCCGATGCCGGCTGGTGGGCGGCCGTCCTCGCCGCTCCGCTCGCCTTCACCCTCGCCTACGGCATCTCGCGCGTCCTGATGG
>JAIEPJ010000196.1 GCA_019749835.1 Phreatobacter sp.
TGAACTTGAGGCTGGCCAGATCCGGCGCGAGCGTCGCGACGGCCGCCACCGCCTCCGGCCCCTGCACCGCGATCAGCGCGAGATCCTCTGCGATCTTCAGCGTGACGCCGGCCGGCAGATGCGCCTTCAGATGGGCGTAGTCGGCGTCCTTGCAGGCGGCGTTGACCACCAGATAGATCCAGTGCTCGTGGCCGGGATGGCCAAGGCGGGTGACCATCAGGTCGTCGAGAATGCCGCCCTCGTCGTTGGTGAACTGCGAGTAGCGCTGCTGGCCGGGCTTCAGGCCGAGAACGTCGGCCGGAACGAGCTTCTCGAGGGCTGCGGCCGCCGTCTCGAACCGGCCGTCGGCGGGGATGAGGAAGCACTGGCCCATATGACTGACGTCGAACAGGCCGGCATGCTCACGTGTCCAGTTATGCTCCGCCATCACCCCGGTCGGATACTGGACCGGCATGTCGTAGCCGGCGAAAGGCACCATCTTGGCGCCGAGCTCACCATGAAGCGCATGGAGCGGGGTTGTCAGCAACGGTCCGGTCGGGGTCTCGCCCATCAATCCTGCACTCCGGCGCGCGGACGCGTCCGGTGTGAGCCGAACTTGTCCGAAATGCGGGCTTGTCGCCCGCTCGCGCCCCTCTGTCGCAGGACCTGAGAGATTCACCGTTGCTCGATCTGAGCGGGCCTCCGCAAGCGGAAGCTACACGGCTTACTCCGTCGGTGGGCCGGGATTGGACCTCCGGCCACTTTCCAGAATGTCATTCCACCGGCGGTCCTTTTTGCCTGAGAGGTTCCGGGGCCGTTGCTCCTTCGGCGCCGGGGGATCCCATCAACATGAAGACCACCCGGACTCTCCCGCCGGGTTCTTATGACACGACCTCGCAATGGCCGTTGCTCACAGCGAAGTCAAGGCCAGCTTTGAGGCAGGCTGCCCGCGCGTCGAGCATCTGCGGCGCGATGCCTCAACGCTCGGCGGTGCGGGCCCGGCCGCGGCGCGGACGCTCCTGCTGTGCGGCCTGATTGTCGAAGCCGACGAAGACGATATAGGTCGCAAGGTCACCTGGTTCCGGCAGCGGGAAGGACACCTGATCCTCGACCTGTGTGAAGGCGACGTTCGGGGAGCCCGCGGGAATGTCGATGGGCACCTGATAGAGACGCGACCAGACCGGCGTCGACAGGCCCCGGGTCACGGCAATGCGGATCGGCATCGTCACGCGACCGCCGTCACCCTTGGGTCCGACCAGCACGCGGCCCTCGATGCCGACGCGAATGGTCATGGTCTGGCCATCGATGCGGCACTCGCGGGCAAGGTCCGTGATGGTTCCCTGATAGCGCAACTCGGTCGGGCCCTCGCCGCCCTGGCGCCAGACGGCCGAACCGTCGCGGATCTCGACGCGGGGGCAGAGATTGGCATGGAGCGTCTGCTGTCCCTCGGGCACCGGCTGGCCGAACAGCACATTGTGAACCGGCGAGCCAACCCCGGGCGCCGGCTGAGCCGCCCCTGGCGCCGCCTGCTGCTGACCTCCGAACAGGTTGCCGCCGGTGGTGCCGCATGCACCGAGCGCCAGGCCCGCTGCCAGAACAGCCGTCACTTTCCAGATCCGCACGCCGCTACCCTCGATTTGCCGTCACGATCGGCGCTTATAGCAAGAGCCTTCGGGCGGAACAAAGGCCATCCTGCTGCCGTCCACCGGCGGGAAAGCCCGATATCCGATGCCGCGAGCGATGGACAAATCCCGCGATTTTCATGAGAAGGGCGCCTCACACTCGTTGTGCTGGCGCCGACCTTGGCACCGGCCTCTTACCCGGGACCGCCCGCATGACCTCTTCCCTTCTCGCCTCGTTGCGCCCGGAAGCCTCTGGTGCCCCTGCCAGCGGCATCGTCGAGCTGTCGAAATATGCCCGCAGCGCTGGCGACGTGATCCAGCTCTGGGTCGGCGAGGGCGACATGCCGACGCCGTCCTTCATCTACGAGGCAGCGACCCGCTCGCTCGCGGCAGGCGAGACGACCTACACCTGGCAGCGGGGCATTCCCGAACTCCGGCAGGCGATAGCCACGTATGCCTCCGACCTCTATGGTCGCGAACTGTCGGCGGAGCGCTTCTTCGTCTGTGGCTCCGGCATGCAGGCCATCCAGATCGCGATGACGCTGGTGGCAGGCTCCGGCGATGAGATCATCATCCCCTCCCCGACCTGGCCGAACGCGCCGGCCGCCGCTGGCCTGCGCGGCGCGACCCCGGTCTTCGTGGAACTCGACCACGGCAATCGTGGCTGGCAGATCGACCTTGAAAAGCTGGAAGCGGCGATCACGCCGAAGACCAAGGCGATGTTCATCAACACGCCCTCCAATCCGACCGGATGGACGGCGACCAAGGAGGAGCTGGCGGCGATCCTGGCGATGGCCCGCCGCCATGGCCTTTGGATCGTCGCCGACGAGATCTACACCCGCTTCGTCTGGACCGAAGGCGCGCCGCACCGGGCGCCATCCTTCCACGACGTGCGCGAGGACGGCGACCGCATCGTCTGGGTGAATACCTTCTCGAAGAACTGGGCGATGACCGGCTGGCGCACAGGCTGGGTGGAAGCCGACCCCGCCCTCGGCGACGTCATCGAGAACCTCATCCAGTATTCGACCTCGGGCTCGCCGGTCTTCATCCAGCGGGCGTGCATCGTCGCGCTGGAGCGCGGCGAGAGCTTTCTCGCCCATCAGGTCGCCAAGGCGCGCAAGGCCCGCGACATCGTCTCGGAAGCCATCGAGGCGACGGGTCGCTGCCGCTTTTCGCGCCCCGAAGGCGCGTTCTACCTGTTCTTCGGCATCGACGGCGTCACCGATTCCAATGCCGCCGCGATGAAGCTCGTCGACATCGCCAAGGTCGGCCTCGCGCCGGGCAGCGCCTTCGGACCCGGGGGCGAGGGCCATCTCCGGCTGTGCTACCTGCGCTCGCCGGAACAGATCGCCCTCGCCGCGGAGCGTCTGAAACTGGCCATCCCGCAACTCTAGTGATGGGCTGCAGCCCGGCGTTGAAGCCCGTTGCGCTCCGCATTTCTCCGTAGCATGGTTTACGGATGAGGCGGGATGTCGCAGGCTGCGATCTCGCCGCACCCGATTGTCGGGGAGGGTCGAATCGAACGGGCTGTCCCACCCTTGCCGCATGCCGCTGACGCCCTCCTGTCCGATGTTCTTGACATGGCGGGCGAGGCCATCGTCGTGCTCGACGTCCGGGCGTGCATCTCCGCCTTCAGCCGGGCTGGAGAAAAGCTGTTCGGCTGGCCCGCAGCGGAAGCCCTGGGGCAACCCTTGGCCGTTCTCCTCGCCGAGGAGGACGGAATGGATCGGCAGCGGCTGGAAAAGCTCGGCAGCGGCGTGCATGTGGTTGTCGGTCGCCACAAGGCCGGCCATTCCTTTCCGCTGACCCTTGAACTTGCCACGCGGCAGAGCCCGGCGGGCCCGCACTTCATCGCGGTGCTGCGGGAGAGGCCAGCGCAGCCGGTGGACGTGGAGCGGCTGGCGCGGCTCGAAGCTGAGAACGCCCATCTCGCCCGCCTCGTCGTGGTCGAGGCGATGGGACCGGCGCTGGCCCACGAACTCAGCCAGCCTTTGACGGCGGCGGCCCTCTACCTGCAGGCGGCAGAAACCATGCTCGGCCCGCAGGACGCCGCCGGCGCCATGATCGGCAAGGCGCGACGGGAGGCCGAGCGCGCCGGCAGGATCATCCGTGCCCTGCGCCGCTTCGTGGAGAACAGGCCACCGGAATCCGTGCCCGTCGTGCTCGATCTGCTGGTGGACGAGGCGATCGACCTCGCCCTGCTGGGACGAAGCCCACGGCCTGTCATCGCGCGGGACGGGGCTGAGACCGGGCTCACGGTCATGGCTGACCCGGTCCTGGTGCAGCAGATCGTCGTCAATGTGGTGCGCAACGCCCTGGATGCCGTCGAGGGGCTGACCGAGGCCCGCCTGTGGATCGCGACGCGCCGCGTGGACGCCCAAGTCCATCTCTCGATACGCGACAGCGGACCCGGCTTTCCTGCAGCCGTCATGGCCGACCTGTTCGCGCCGCTGCAGACGTCGAAGCCAGGCGGCATCGGTCTCGGCCTCGTCCTGTCGCGATCCATCGCCGAGCAGCTCGGCGGATCCATCAGCGTCGAACCCGGCGGGGGAGGCATGGGCGCGACCGTTTCGGTGGTTCTGCCCCTTGCCCGTCAAGCCTCGCCAAAAGCCGTGAAGCGGAGCGCGTGAGTCATGTCCCAGGCCGATGAGATCTTCGTGGTGGACGACGATGCCGCCGTTCGCGAGGCGCTCACCGCCCTTCTCACCATGGAGGGATTCGACGTGACCTGTTTCGCCGACGGCAACGCTCTCGTCACCGCTGTCCGCGGCCATGTGCCGGCATGCGTCATCCTCGACGTCAACATCCCCGGTCCTTCCGGGCTCGACGTCCTGAAGCGTCTGAAAGCCGATGCCTGCCCGGCAGCGGTCTTCGCCATGTCGGGGCAGGCCAACATTCCCATGGCGGTCGACGCGATCCGCAACGGCGCCGTCGATTTCTTCGAAAAGCCCTTCGATGCCGGGCGGATCGTCGGCTGCGTCCGCGAAGCCATCGCCGATGCGGGCCGACATCCGCGCGTGACGGGGCAGCTCGCATCGCACTTTCCCGGCATGGAACTCCTGACGCCGCGGGAACGCCAGGTGCTCGAGCAGATCGCGGGCGGATCCTCCAACAAAGAGGCCGGCCGCGCCCTCGGCATCAGCCCGCGGACCGTCGAGGTTCATCGCGCCCGGATCATGGAGAAGATCGGCGCACGCAATGCCGCCAATCTGGTTCGGATCGTCCTGACCGAGCAGTGACGCGCGGGATCGTCAGCTGCGGCTGACGGCGGCCTGCTCGAATGTCGCCATGCCCTGGTGGACGGCCAGCGCATTCTTGACCAGGCCGCAGGCGAGCGCCGCGCCGGAGGCTTCTCCGAGCCGCATGCCGAGATCGAGAAGCGGCCGCTTGCCGATCTTCTCCAGCACCCGGCCATGGGCCGGCTCGGCCGAGCGGTGGGCAGCGAGACAATGGTCGAGGCTGGAGGGATCGATGGCGTGCAGCACGGCCGCCGCGGCGGTCACGACATAGCCGTCGAGAAGCACGGGAATGCGCTGCAGGCGGGCGGCGAGGATGGCGCCGGCAATGGCGGCGATCTCCCGTCCGCCGACACGGCGCAGGATTTCGAGCGGATCGAGGCCTGTGCCGCCGGCACGGACGACCGCACGGGCGACAACGTCGGCCTTGCGCTTGACGCCTTCGGCGTCGACACCTGTCCCCGGGCCGACCCAGTCGCGGGCCTCGCCGCCGTAGAGGCCGTGATAGACGGCAGCGGCGATGGTGGTGTTGCCGATGCCCATCTCGCCGAGGCAGAGGAGATCGGCCCCGACAATGGCCTCCATGCCGAAGGCGATGGTGGCGGCACAGCCCGGTTCGTCCAGGGCGTCGGCAAGAGTGATGTCCGGTGTCGGCACGTCGATCGCGAGGTCAAAGACCTTGAGGCCGATGTCGTTGGCGACGCAGAGCTGGTTGATGGCGGCACCGCCGGCGGCGAAATTCTCCAGCATCTGGCGGTTGACCGCATCGGGGAAGGCCGAGATCCCCTGCCCCGTCACGCCATGAGAGGTCGCGAAGATGGCCACGAGAGGCCGGTCGACGCGCGGCTTGCCGTTGCCGCTCCAGGCGGCGACCCATTCGACGATGTCCTCGAGCCGGCCGAGCGAACCCGCCGGCTTGGTGAGTTCGCCGTCGCGCGCCCGCACCTCGGCCACTGCGGCCTCATCCGGCCCCGGCATGCGGCTGACGAGATCACGGATGTCCTCGAAGGGCAGGCCGGAAGGGTTAGGGGGCGGCAGGACCATGAGGCGCTTTCTGACTCGGGGGCGTCGCGGGAGGCGAGCGGTAGCAGTATCGGCCATGGCGGCACAAGGCGGACTGGCGGAGCGGCGCGGCTCTGGCTATGCCATTCGCCATGGACAATCCAGCCCTCTGGCGCGACACGATCGTCGCGCTCCGCTTCTTTTCACGCCTGCCGCTGCCGATCCTGCCCGGGGAGACCGATCCCCATGGACTGCCGGACTTCACGCGGCTGATCCGCGTCGTGCCGCTGGTCGGGCTCGTGCTAGGCGGTCTCGCTGGCGCAGTGCTGATCGCCGCCGGGCTGGTCTGGCAGCCGCTGATCGCCGCGCTCCTCTGCGTCGGGGCCGCGGCCGTGATGACCGGTGCCTTCCACGAGGACGGACTGGCCGATTCGGCGGACAGCCTCGGCGGCATGAGCCGCGAGCGGCGACTGGACATTATGAAGGACAGCCGCATCGGCACGTTCGGCGCCACCGCCCTGATCATCGGGCTGGGCCTGCGCGTCGCCGCCCTCGCCGGGTTGGTCACCAGTGTCGGCGTGGGACGGACAGCCCTCGCGCTCGCTGCAGCCGGGGCCGTGTCGCGCACCGTCGCGCTCGGCCTGCAGGTGCGCCTGCCGCCGGCGCGGGTCGAGGGTGCCGCCTATGCCACCGGCCAGCCGCGCAACGAGGACTGGTACCGGGCCCTGGCGCTGGCCGGCGTCATCGCCCTTCTCGCCATTCCTGCGGGTGGCCTGTTCGGCACGATCTGCGGATTTGTCGTCGCTGGCCTCGTCCTCGTGCTGGCTATCCGTTTCGCCGATTCCCATGTGGGAGGTCAGACCGGCGACATGACCGGGGCGACGCAACAGATCATCGAGATCGCCATGCTTCTGACCCTTCTGGCTTTCGCCGCGCCATGAACGCCATCATGCCGCATCCCGCCATCGAGAGCCCCTGCATCAGGCTTTGCCGCCTCGATCCCGTCCATGGTCTTTGCGAGGGCTGCGGCCGCACCGCCGTCGAGATCGGCGGCTGGCTCGCCATGAGCGGCGAGCAGCGTCGCGCCGTGATGGCCGACCTGCCCCGCCGCTTGACCGGTATGGAGCGGCGGGCATGACGTCACGCACCGTTCTCTGGATCCTGCTCGGCAGCGTCATGTTGCTGGTGGTCGTCGCGGCGGTGCGGTCCGGCGGACTCGCCACCGGCAATCTCGATGCCGGCGACTGGGGCGCGCTTGTCGGCCTCTTGATGCTGGCCACGCTCAGCGGTGCCAGCGTCATGGGTCTGTTCCGTGGCCGGGCAGGAGACGCGCTGCAGGCGGTGATCGCCTGGCTCGCCATCTTCGCCTTCCTCGGGGTGATCTATACCTATCGCTACGAGTTCGAGGCGGTCGGCCGGCGGGTCCTCGCCAATCTCGTTCCCGGCATGGGCGCTGAAGGCGTCACCGGCACCCGCGAGGTAACGGTGCCGCGTGGCGGCGGCGGCACCTATGTGGTGCGCGTCGCGCTGAACGGATCGCGCGCGACGCCCATGCTGGTCGATACCGGCGCCTCGGCCCTGGTCCTCACCGAGGCCGATGCGCGGCGCGCCGGCATCCGGGTCGAGGACCTGTCCTTCAACGTCCCCGTCCAGACCGCCAACGGACAATCGCTCACCGCCGCCACCATGGTGGAGATGGTCGCAATCGGCCCGATCGTCGAGCGCAACGTGCGGGCGCTGGTGGCACGGCCGGGCGCCCTGACGACGAGCCTGCTCGGCCACACGTTTCTCGACCGGCTCGAAAGCTACGAGGTGCGCGGCGGGCGCATGGTGCTGCGTGGGCGCAGTTGAGGCCTCTTGCCAGGGCTGAGGCGTCGGCGGCATTGTCCGCCTGAACATGAGGTCACGATGAGCCGCATCTCCCGCCGCGACACCCTGACAGCCGGCATCGGGGCTGGCCTCGCCGCTCTCGGCGGCACCGCTTCACAGGCGCAGGTCCCCGCCGGCGCGCCCACCGTGACGCTGCTGCTGGTCAATGACATCTACAAGATGGGCGAGGACGGCGGACGCGGCGGCTTTGCCCGCTTGAACGCCATCGTCAAGACGGAACGGGCGCGGGGCGTGCCACTGCTTTATGTCCATGCCGGCGACATGTTCTCGCCTTCGCTGATGTCCGGTTTCGACCAGGGCGCACACACGGTCGAGCTCTGCAACATGGCCCCGCCGGACGTCTTCGTCCCCGGGAACCACGAATTCGACTTCGGTCCCGAGGCCTATGCGAAGCGGCGCCAGGAATCGCGGTTCCCCTGGTATGCCTCCAACATGCGCGCCGCCGACGGGGCGATCCTGCCGGGACACGAGGACGGACGCATCTTCGACTTCGGCGTGGTGAAACTCGGCGTGTTCGGCATTGCGCTGCCCAATACGCCGGAGGTGTCCTCCACCGGCGACATCCGCTTCCTGCCCACCATGGAGACCGTGCGGCGCGAGGCGGAGCGCCTGCGGCGCGAGGGCGCCGACCTCATCATCTGTTGCACCCATACCGACCGCCGCGAGGATGACGCGATCGTCCGCTCCAGGCTCGTCGACGTGCTCCTGACCGGCCACGACCACGACCTCGCCATCACCTATGACGGGCGCACTGTCATGGTCGAGAGTTCGGAGGAAGGCTATTACGTCACCGCCGTCGATCTGACCCTGTCCAAGGTTACGGCGGAGGGCGTGACACGGACCGCCTTCACTCCCGCCTTCCGCGTCAATGACAGCCGCGGCGTGACGCCCGATCCCGAGACGCTGGCACGGGTCAGGCAATATGAGCAGGTCCTGTCGGAGGAACTCGACGTCGAGATCGCCACCATCACAGGGGAACTCGATACGCGAACGGCCTCGGTGCGCTCGGGCGAACAGCCGATCGGCAATCTCGTCGCCGACGCCATGCGAAGGGCGACGGGCGCCGATGTCGGACTGACCAATGCCGGCGCCATCCGAGGCAACCGCATCTACCCGGCCGGCCATCGCTTCACCCGGCGTGATGCGCTGAGCGAACTGCCCTTCGGCAACCGCACCGTCGTCGCCAAGGTATCCGGCGCGGACCTGCGCCAGGCGCTTGAAAACGGTGTCAGCCAGATGGAGCAGCGCGCCGGCCGCTTTCCCCATGTCGCGAACCTGACGGCGGAAGTCGATGCCAGGCGGCCGCCCGGCAGCCGTGTCGTTTCGGTCCAGGTGGCTGGGCAGCCCCTGGATGACGACCGCATCTACACGGTCGCGACCAACGATTTCATGCTGCGCGGCGGGGACGGCTACACGATGCTGGGCCTCAGGGCTCCCGACAAGGACGTGCAGGGCAAGCTGGTCGCCTCCGATCTCATGATCCATCTGCGGTCGCTCGGAACCGTCGCGCCGCGGATCGAGGGGCGCATCATCCTGAAGTAATGGGCGGCGGCCAGTGATCCGCCACGATTCGGGGCTAGGCGCGGCGTCCCTCCAGCAGGAAGACGCGCCATGACCACCAGCCCCTCCCGCCCGACCCGCCGCACGCTTCTCGCCATGGCGGCGGCCGTCCCCTCCGCAGGAGCGCTGGCCGCCGCCCGCACCGACCGGGCCGACATCCGG
Source organism: Phreatobacter sp. (assembly GCA_019749835.1). Lineage (GTDB taxonomy): Bacteria > Pseudomonadota > Alphaproteobacteria > Rhizobiales > Phreatobacteraceae > Phreatobacter. The sequence continues at coordinate 9,452 of JAIEPJ010000196.1, forward strand.
GCGCTGTTCCGCGAGTACGGCGCGAGCGGCACCTTCGTCCTCCTGGATGCGGCGACAGGCGAGACGACCGTCGCGGATGCCGCCCGCGCCGGGCGGCGCCTGGTACCCGCCTCCACCTTCAAGATCCCCAACAGCCTCATCGCCTTCGAGACGGGAGCAGTCGCCGATGCCGACATTGTCCTGCCCTATGGCGGCGGGCGCACATCCAACCCCGCCTGGGCGCGGGACATGTCGCTGCGCGAGGCCATGCCGATCTCCAATGTGCCGATCTTCCAGGAGGTGGCGCGGCGGGTCGGACTCGCCGGTTACCGCGATTGGCTCGTGCGGCTCGACTATGGCAACCGCGACCCCGGAACCGTGGTGGACCGCTTCTGGCTCGACGGCCCGCTGCGCATCAGCGCGATGGAGGAGGCACGGTTCAACGCGCGCCTGGCGCAGAAGGCGCTGCCGGCCTCGCAGCGGGGCCAGACACTGGTGCACGACATCGTGCGGCTGGAGAGCGCCGGCGGCGCGACCCTCTATGGCAAAACCGGCTGGTTCGTGAAGCGCGGAGAGACGTCGATCGGCTGGTGGACCGGATGGGTGGAGCGCGGCAGCCGCATCCACGCCTTCACGCTGAACATGGACATGCCGGAGATGGCCATGGCGCCGAAGCGGCTCGATGTCGGTCGCGCCGCGCTGAGGCGGCTCGGCGTCTACGGCTGAGGCGGCAAGCCTCAGCCGATGCCGCGGGTCACCAGGTCCCAGGTGAAGCGCAGGCAGACGATGAGCAGGAAGATGCCGAAGGACAGTTCCAGCTTGCGCTTGGGCAGGGAATGGGCGAGGCGTGCGCCGAGCGGGGCCGTCCACATCGAAGTGGGGATGAAGAGCAGGAAACCGATCAGCGAGACATAGCCCAGCGCGAAGGGAAACTGGATCGCCGCGACGGCGGGAAATTCCGCGGCCTTCGGCCAGCCGGCATAGATGTAGCCGAGGGCGCCGGGGATGGAGATGAGCACGCCGAGACCCGACGACGTTGCAACGGCGTTATGGATCGAGCGGCCATAGGCCATCATCACGAGATTGCCGAGCTGGCCGCCGCCAATGCCCATCAGGCTCGACAGCACGCCGATGACGCCGCCCGAGGCGATCATGCCGGTACGACCGGGCATGCCGGTACCGAAATTCAGCTCCTTGCCGGTGAGCAGGCGCCAGGCCGACAGGCCGGCGACGAACACGAAGACGGCCTTGAAGACCGCCGGCGGCGCATAGCGTGCCAGGAGCGAGCCGACAATGACACCGAGCACCACCGGAATGGCCCAGGCGCGCAGGATCTCCATGTCCACGGCGCCCTTGGCCCTGTGCGCCTGGAACGAGCGGATGGAGGTCGGGATGATGATCGCGAGCGAGGTGCCCACGGCGAGCGCCATGCGCAATTCCACCGGCACGCCGACGACGCCGAAGAGCTCGTAGAGTACCGGTACAATGACGGCGCCGCCGCCGACGCCGAAGACGCCCGCGAGAATGCCGGTGATGGCCCCGGCAGCGAGGAGCCCGACAGCGAGAATGGCCAGCTGGTCGTAGGGAACGCCGAAGAACATGGGGGACATCCGCGCCGCAGGAAGCGCGCGACTTACTCCCTCGCAGCCCGGGCCGGCAAGGCCCGCGCGCGCGCAGCCGGCCTGCAAGGCGCATCCGACGTGCAACAGCGCCTGCAACATTGCGGATACATCGGAAATGCGGAGCGCAATGAGCGACGTCAGACGGCAAAGACCCCGAGCGAAATAGGCGTCACAGGCGGATGACGGCGGCTACGAGGGCCTCCGGGACGGAACGCCAAGCTCAATCAGGAGATGATCCCATGACCACCCGCTTCAAGACCCTGTCGATCGCCGCCCTCCTCGTCTGCGCCGCCGGCGGCGCCATGTCTCAGACCGCAGGCGGCGGCGGCAGCGCCGGCGATGGCGGCGGTTCGATGGGCTACGATGCACCGACGCTGGCGATCCAGATTCCCGGCATCCCGCAGGTGCGGCCCGACACCCAGCAGAACTCCATGGCGATGTGCCGCTTCGAGATGATCCGCGGCCACTATTGCGAGACGATTCCCCTGCGCTGACCGCGCTCCCTCGGTCAGGCGGCGAGTTCGTCGCGTCCAGCGGGGCGGTTCACGACCAGGCCGAGCGCCTCCCGCAGAACCCGCGCATCGACGCCCGGCTTCACCGACTCCACCGAGAGGTGGCGGCGGAACTGGCGGGCGCCGGGCACGGCCTGGAAGAGGCCGAGGAGATGCCGGGTCATCGCAGAAAGCCGAACACCCTCGGCCAGCCGCGCCTCGACATAGGGGATGAAGGCCTCCAGGGCCTCGGCAAGGCCGGCGACAGGTGCCGGCGCGTCGAACAGGACGGGATCGACCTCGCGGAGGAGGGCCGGCGACTGGTAGGCGGCGCGGCCGAGCATGACGCCGTCAAGCCGGACACCGTCGCGTCCGGCAAGCAGGTCTTGCGCCGCAGCGAGGTTGCCGATCCCGCCATTGATGGCGATGGGTACGTGCGGCAGGCGCGCCTTGAGGCGAAACACCCTGTCATAGTCGAGGGGTGGGATCTCCCGGTTCTCGCGGGGCGACAGGCCCTGCAGCCAGGCCTTGCGGGCATGCACGATCAGCGCATCGGCCCCGGCGGCGACGACGGCATCGGCGAAGGCATCGAGGCCAGCCTCAGGGTCCTGGTCGTCGATCCCGATCCGGCACTTGACCGTGACCGGCACCGCGACGGCGGCCTTCATGGCCGCGACGGCCCGTGCCACCTGATCGGGAACCGCCATCAGGCAGGCGCCGAACTGGCCGCCCTGTACGCGGTCCGACGGGCAGCCGCAATTGAGGTTGATCTCGTCATAGCCGTAGCCCTCACCGATCCGCGCGGCCTCGGCCAGCGCTCCGGCATCGGCACCGCCCAGTTGCAACGCTACGGGATGCTCTGCTGGATCAAAGCCCAGCAGACGCTCGCGATCGCCATGGATCACGGCATTGGCCGTCACCATCTCGGTGTAGAGCAGGGCATGGCGCGAGAGGATGCGGTGGAAGAACCGGCAATGCCGGTCCGTCCAGTCCATCATCGGTGCCACGGCAAAGCGCCAGGGGCTCTTTTTGGCCTCAAAACCAGCCTTCATGCAGATTCTCGTCCTATGGCCCAGCATCATTCGGCACTGGAACTGCACCATTCGGCATTGTTCGCACCGCAGATTACAACAATGCGGAGCGGTTTCCGAGAACGTGGTCCGACGCGCGATCACTATTTTGGGTGGGTGACAATCCATTGGACGGCACGCTCATTCGGCTACGGTGCCACTGGCCATACTCTGACAGGCGCAGGCGGCCGACACGACCACGCGAAGCGGGTAAGGACTGACGGTGATAGGGCCGCGATCGAAGAGGGTGGCAAGTCCGTGCGAAGGAGACGACTGTTCCCAAGGTCGTTTGTGGCGTCCTCTCTAAAGGGCGAGATGTGGGCTGCCTTGAGCACATCCGGGACGGCGCAGCCGGAAGTCGCGCACCATCCACCGTAGGCGGTCAGCAGGCCATTCTGGAGAATCCTTGGGCCGCTCCGCAATGCGCGCTGCTGAAGGGCGTCCGTCCGTTGAACGGCCAGAAATCCGCGCCGGCAATTGCCCAGGTGAGGCACAATACATCACGGTGAAATGCCCCGAGGGCCGAAAATCTTGCCGCCTTAGATCGGCTTTCCTGGAGCGCTGGCCCTGATATCGGTCGCAGTCTCGATCCGCTTGATCACCGGTGACGGCGGTCGGTCCTTGGAACTGCGGGCGCGCAGTGTCAGGATCAGTTCCGCCGTCGTTCGACCGATCGTGAACGGATCGACCTTGACCGTTGTGATTGCCGGTAAGGCGATACGCGAGATTTCGAAATCGCCGAAACCCGCCACCGCGATGTCCTCCGGGACACGCAAGCCCCGGCGCTTCAGTGCATTGATGACTCCGAAAGCCAGAGGGTCCGACACGCACATAATGAGGTCCGCCCCAGGACAGTCACGCATGACGACAGCTAGCGCCGCCTCACCATCCGACATCGTCGCTGGTGGCCGGCCGATGGAGCACATGCGCGGATGGTCGACGCCGCGCAGCATCTGGGCTTCGACGAAGCCGCGACGCCGCTCGCCGCTTCGCGTGCCTTCGTCCGCATTCTCGCCGACATAGACGATGTTCCTATAGCCACGATCCATCAGCGCGAGGGTCAGGTCGCGCATGGCTTCGCGGTTGGAGAATCCGACGACGTGCTGGATCGGATCCTCCGGTCGGTCCCAGATCTCGACCACTGGCAGGTCTGTCCGTGCCAGAAGACGGCGCAGATCCGCCTGGTGACCGTCATTGGTCAGCACCAGCGCCTCCGGCTTGCGCGAGAGGAAGGCCCGAACGAGAGATGCCTCGGTGCGGCTGTCGTAGTTGGTGCTGCCGATCAGCGGCTGGATCCGATGGGTCGCAAAGGTCTCGTTGAGCGCCAGCACCGTCTCGCTGAAATGCGGGTTGTTCAGCGATGGCACCAGCACCGCCACGAATCCGGATTTCCGCGACGAGAGGCTGGCGGCGATCTGGTCGGGGACATAGCCGCGCTCCTCGATCGCCTTGAGGATGGCATTGCGTGTCTCGGGCGCAACCGAGGCATCCACGCGCAGGGCGCGCGAGACCGTCATGGTCGAAACGCCCAGCGCCTCGGCGATGTCGCGCATCCGCATGGTCTCGGCCACTCCTACTGCAGGCTGCCATCTTCGGGGCGGGCATGAACCCGGCACCGGGGCTCGATTGACACCATGGATGTTATCGATATCATTTCCTGGTGCAAGCGGACGACAACAGAAGCCGCTGCGGGAGGATAAGCCCATGATCGAGCGTTTTAGCTGCGCCGGCGCTGTGCTGTGGCCGGAAATGATATCGATAACATTGATGCCGCGGCGCTGATTACCCATGCCGCATATCTCGATCAGGGGTCTTCAGAAGCGCTTTGGCGGCGTCGCGGTCATCAACGACCTCGACCTCGAAATGGCTGACCGTGAGTTCACCGTGCTGGTCGGTCCGTCCGGCTGCGGCAAGTCCACCACGTTGCGCATGATCGCCGGGCTGGAGGACACGTCAGGCGGAGAGATCTGGATTGGCGGAAGAGAGGTCAGCGGCCTTGACCCCAAGGACCGCGACATCGCCATGGTCTTTCAGGATTATGCGCTCTATCCGCACATGAATGTCGCGCGGAACATGTCGTTCTCGCTGCGCCTCGCCGGGACGCCGCCCCGGGAGATCGAGGAGCGGGTGAAGCGCGTCGCCGACATGCTGTCGATCGGCCACCTGCTCGAGCGCAAGCCCGCGGCGCTCTCCGGCGGGCAGCGGCAGCGCGTGGCCATGGGGCGGGCACTTGTACGCGACGCTTCGGTCTTTCTGTTCGATGAACCTCTGTCGAACCTCGACGCCAAGCTGCGCAACCAGATGCGGGCGGAACTCGCCGTCATGCGCAAGCGGGTCGAGAAAAACATGATCTACGTGACGCATGACCAGATCGAGGCGATGACCCTCGCCGACCGCATTGTCGTCATGCACCAGGGGCGGATCCAGCAGCAGGGCTCGCCGGAAGATCTCTACAAGCGACCGGCCAACAAATTCGTCGCCGGCTTCATTGGCTCCCCGCCCATGAACTTCCTGTCGGGGGAGCTGAACGGATCCGACGACCGCCTCGCCATCGCCGGAGACGGCTTCCATGTCCCCGTCCCGGAAGCCAAACGCGCGGCGATGGAGAACCGCACCACCCGCCGCATCGATATGGGGATCAGGCCGTCGGCCTTGAAGCCGGTCGGGGAGTCACAATCGGACCCGGCGATCGGGAGCATCACGCTGACCGTGCTGGTCAGCGAGTATATCGGCGCCCAATCCGTACTGGTCTGCGAATGCGGTGGCCAGCGGGTGACCGCCGAGGTTGCTTCGGACACTCCCTTCGCGGCCTCCGCTCCCATGCGCTTCGCCGTCGATCCGGCGGGAGTCCATCTCTTCGATCCAGAAACCGAAGCGGCGCTTTAAAGCCGCAACACGCCCAGGGAGGAAGACGTCATGATACCGACCCGCATCCAGCTCAACCGCAGACAGGCGCTTTCCGGGGCCGCTGGCGTATTGGCGGCGCCCTTGTTCGTCAACCGCGCCCTGGCCAATCCCTATCAGAGGTTCCGGGGCACGACGCTCGTGGTCAACTTCCCGGCACACCCCCACTATGACGCCGTCGCCAAGGTGCTGCCGCAGTTTACCGCCGAGACCGGGATTAAGGTCGAGGTCGACAAGCTGCAGTTCCTGCGCATGCGCGACAAACAGCTGCTTGAGATGTCGAAGCCGGGCAAGGGCGACTATGACCTGATCGCCTATGTGGTCTTCTGGAAGACAGAATATGCCACCCGCAAACTGATCCGCGAAATCGGCCCCTTGTTCAAGGACGCTAACCTTGCCGTGCCGGACTACGACTTCAACGATCTGATTTCCGGTTATGTCGAGAACATCGGACTGGTCGGCGGACCCAAGGGCTATCTGGCCGGTGACGGCGCGAAACTCTTCGGCCTCCCCTTCGGGGCCGAGACCTCCGTGCTCGGCTACCGCAAGGACATCTTCGCCAAGCATGGCCTGAAGGCGCCGGAAAACTACACCGAGCTTGAGGCGCTGCTGACGCGCATTCCGCAGCTCGAAAACGGCATGGGCGCACTCGCCTCGCGCGGACAGACCGGCCATCAGGTGGTCCATGCTTGGCTGCTGCATATGGCCCCGCTCGGAGCGCGGATCTTCGACGATAAGTGGGAGCCCACATTCCAGGGTCCGGAAGGCGTCCGCGCCGCCGAACTGCTGAAGCGCATCGTTGAGACGGGTCCCCAGGGCGCCGCGAGCTTCGGCTTCGACGAGATGAAGACCGCCTTCCTGCAGGGCCGCGCCGCGATGTTCCTCGACTCGATCGCCGTCGCCGGTGAGGTTGACGATACCGCCAAGTCGCGCATTGTCGGCAATGTCGGCTGGGCTTTGCATCCGCAGGGGGTACGCCGCGGCTCTCAGACCGGCGGCTTCGGCATCGGCATCCCGAACAATGCCAATCACGGCGATGCCGCCTTCATGCTCATGCAATGGCTGACGTCGAAAGCGACGGACAAGGCGATCGGTGCTGCGGGTGGCTCGCCCTCTCGCTTCTCGACCTATCAGGATGCAGAGCTGAACCGGCGCTTCCCCTACTATGCGACCTTCGCGGAAGCCTTGAAACATGCCGATCCGGACTGGCGTCCGATCATCGCGGAGTGGAACGAGCTGAACGCGCCGATCTTCGGCACGGCCCTCGGCGAGATCGTCACCGGCCGCAAGCCCGCCAAGGCCGCGCTGGAGGAAATCGTCCCGCGCGTGCGAGCCGTGATGGAACGCGGCGGATACTACAAGAAGTGACCATGGCCAGCACCCGGCAAGTCCTGAACCGGGCGACGCCCTATGTGTTCCTCGCGCCCGCCCTCCTCGTGATGGCGGTCGCCCTACTCTATCCCGTGGCGCAATCCATTTGGCTGTCGTTCCACCAGTGGTCGATCGGGGCGCCGCTTTCCAGCGCACGCTTCATCGGACTGGAAAACTATCGGATCCTGCTCGACGATCCGAATGTATGGGCGTCGATCCGCGTCACGCTGGTCTTCGCCTTCGCAGTCGTGGTCATCGAGGTGGCGCTCGGCGTCGCACTAGCGCTGGTGCTCGACCGCAACATCCGCGGCATGAGCGTATTCCGCACCATCTTCATCCTGCCGATGATGGTGGCGCCGATCGTGGTCGGGCTGATCTGGCGCTATTTGTACAACGAACAGTTCGGGCCATTCACGACGGCACTGGAGGCGCTCGGGCTGCCTGTGATCCCTTGGCTGTCCTCGCAGGGCATGGCCCTGATCTCCGTGATCATCGCCGATGTCTGGCAGTGGACGCCATTCATCTTCATTCTGTCGCTGGCAGCGCTGCAATCGCTTCCGGCCTCGGCGCTTGAGGCGGCGCGGATCGATGGGGCCACCCGATGGCAGACGGTGCTCTACATCAAGCTGCCGTTGATGATGCCGGTCATCGTGGTGGCGGCGCTGTTGCGGCTCATCGATGCCTTCAAGGTGCTTGAGGTGATCTACATCCTGACCGAGGGTGGCCCCGGCCTTGCCACCGAAATCCTGTCGCTGCACATCTACAAGACAGCCTTCTCGTCGCAGCAACTCGGCCGTGCCTCGGCCCTGTCCAACATCCTGCTTGTCATCGTCATGACGATCACGCTGGCCCTGTTCCTCTTCAACAAGCTCCGCGAGGAGTCCGCGCGCCGCGCGGCGGCTGCCGAAGGGGAGGGATAGACAATGCCGGCAGGATCACCCCATCAGCGTCCAGCCTCTGTCGGCTGGTACGGCCTTGTCTTCGCCCTTGCGCTGATGGCGCTGGGCCCAATCATCGTGATGATCACGACCTCTTTGAAAACCCGCAACCAGATCTTCGGGGATACGGCGTCGTTTTTCTTCATGCCGACCCTGTCGAACTATGCGGCCGTGCTCGAAGATCCTGCCAATGTGCGCTTCCTGAGCAATTCCCTGACGGTCGCGCTGGTCTCAACGGTGCTGACGCTCACCCTCGGCTGCATGGCGGCCTATGCGATCGTGCGGTTCCGCTTCATGGGACGAGATTCGGCCTCGTTCGGCACGCTGCTGATGCGCATGGTTCCGCCCGCGGTCCTTTGCGTGCCAGTCTTCACAATCTGGACCTATCAGTATGGCCTGACCAACACGCTTTCCGGTGTGATCCTCGTCTACACGGCGATCAACCTGCCCTTCGTGATCTGGATCCTGCAGAGCTTCATCGTGCAGGTTCCCCGTCCGCTGGAGGAAGCCGCGCGCATTGATGGCGCAAATCCCTACCAGGTCTTCCTGTTTGTCGTGCTTCCGCTGATAGCACCCGGGCTCGCGGCCGCGGCGATCTTCACCTTCCGGATCGCCTGGAACGAATTCATCCTGGCACTGGTGCTCACCAATCGCTTCACCCGCACCATGCCGGTCAAGGTCTCGCTTTTCATCAACGAGCATAACATCGAATGGGGGCAGATCATGGCCATCGGCACCCTCATCGCCATCCCGCCGCTGGTGTTCACCTTTCTGGCGTCGCGCCAGATCATCACCGGCCTGACCGCTGGCGCGGTGAAGGGCTAAGATGGCTGGAGAGATGACATGATCGAATGGCTCGCTGCGCCGATCGATCCGTCGCGCCTGCATATCGTCACCGACGCGGTGGCGTGGCATGGCCGGCTGATGACCGCGGCCTGGGGCGTTTTTCTGCCCCTCGGGGTGCTGATCGCGCGCTTCAGCAAGATCACGCCCGGCCAGGACTGGCCGACCAGGGTCGACAACCGGCTCTGGTGGCATGCCCATCTGTCGCTTCAGTATACGGGCGGGGTCGTGATGCTGGTTGGTCTCCTCATCGTGCTGGCGCAGGGTCAAAGCAGCGCCCGCTGGCAGACGCATGGGCTCATGGGCTATGCGGTCGTCCTCCTTGGCGCGGTCCAGTTCGTCGGCGGTTGGCTGCGCGGCACCAAGGGCGGCCCGACTGAAGCTCAGATGCGCGGCGACCACTACGACATGACCCTGCGGCGGCGCATCTTTGAGTTCGTCCACAAGTCGACGGGCTATGGCGCGCTCTTGCTCGGCGCAGCGGCCACCCTGACCGGCCTGTGGCAGGCGAATGCACCTCACTGGATGTGGCTGGCCTTAGCCGCATGGTGGTGCCTGCTTTCCGCAGCGTTCATTGTCTTGCAACGACAGGGCCGAGCCATCGATACCTATCAGGCCATATGGGGTCCAGACCCGCGGCATCCCGGGAACGCGTCGGCCCCTAACGGCTGGGGCATGCGCCGCCCGCAGCCGCTTCCCAAGGAGTGATCATGGCGGACTGGATTGCGCATGACCCGCGTTTCCACGCCCTCACTATTGGCCATGCCAGACTGGAGAAGCTATGGACCGGCTGTCGCTGGGCGGAAGGACCTGCCTATTTCCCGGCCGGCCGCTATCTCGTCTGGTCGGACATTCCGAATGACCGCCTCATGCGCTACGACGAGACCGATGGCTCAGTGTCGGTGTTCCGCCAGCCTTCCGGCAATGCCAACGGCAACACAACCGACATGCAGGGGCGCCTCCTCACCTGCGAGCACCTGACGCGCCGCGTGACACGAACCGAGTTCGACGGCTCGATCACGGTCATCGCCGATCGGTTCGAGGGCAAGCGCCTCAATTCCCCTAACGACGTGGTGGTCAAGTCTGACGGATCGATCTGGTTCACCGATCCGACCTACGGCATCGACAGCGACTATGAGGGTGTCAGGACGCTATCCGAGATCGGGGCCTCCCAGGTCTACCGGGTGGACGGGAATTCCTTGGAGATCACCGCCGTCGTCCGTGACCGTGTCCAGCCGAACGGCCTCGCTTTTTCCGCCGACGAGACATGGCTTTTCGTCGTCGACACCGGAGCATCGCACAAGCCGGGGCTGGCGGTGACGATCCATGCCTATTCGGTGGATGCGTCCGGCACGACGCTCGGTAATCCGCAGCTTTTCGCGACCTGTCCGGAGGGCTTCTTCGACGGCCTTCGCGTCGACGCGGCCGGCAATATCTGGACCTCCGCCGGCACGAGCGTGTGCTGCTATTCTCCGGAGGGAACGCTTCTGGGAACCATCCCCATCGGCGAAACTGTTGGGAATGTCTGTTTCGGCGGCCTCAGGCGCAACCGTCTCTTCATCTGTGGCCAGACATCGCTCTACTCGCTTTTCCTAAACATCCGGGCGGCCATCTAGCTGTGGATTCTGAGGAGGTTGTTCATCCTCGTGCCCTGTGGGGTGGCCCCCGTTTCGCGGGCGGATTGGTGGGGTCATTGAAGACGAGGCGCGGACTTTTCATGTTCGCATGGCTATCGGCTCGTGCCCGAGGGACAAGCCGATTGTCCTCTGACACTGCCCCTCGACGGTCCGCAGGAGGTTTGCGGTCACGGAAGCGGGCCGACCGAGAAGGTAACCCTGCCCTTCCGTGCAGCCGAGTTCCTCGACGAGCCGCAGCTGCGCCTCGGTTTCAATCCCCTCAGCAGTCGTCGTCATTGACAGTTGCTGAGCGAGATTCACGATGGACCGGACGATCGCGAGGCTGTCCTTCTTCTCTGTGGCTTCCCGGATAAAGACCTTGTCGATCTTGATCTTATCGAACGGAAAGCGGCGGATATGGCTGAGCGAGGAGAAGCCGACCCCGAAATCGTCGAGAGCGATCCGCACGCCCAGCGCCCGCAAGGCGAACAGGTTGCGTTCAATGCGAGGGTCCTCGTCAAGGAGGGCGGTTTCGGTGATCTCCAGCTCTAGCCTGCCCGGCGGCGTGCCCGAGCGCGCCAACGCTTCGCTCACGGCATCGGTGAGCGTTTCGCTCTTGAGTTGCACGGGAGAAACGTTGACGGCGATCCGAGGCGCGTCCGGAAACGCGGCCATATCGGCGCAGGCGCGCCCCAGGCACCAGGCCCCAATGTCGTTGATCAGCCCGTTGCCTTCGGCCAGCGGCACGAAGGTCGTCGGCGAAATGCGCCCCCTCACCGGATGGTTCCAGCGGATCAGCGCCTCATAGCCGGAGACTCGGCCCGAGCCGAGCGCAAAGATGGGCTGGTAGTCGATATCGAACTCGCCATGCTCAAGGCCGCTTCTGAGATCATCCTCGAGGCGCAGGCGTTCCTCGAGCTTTTCCGCCATTGCGGACTGGAAAACACATACCCGGTTGCGGCCCTGCGCCTTAGCCTCGTAGAGGGCCAAGTCGGCTTGCTTAAGGAGCAGGTCGGGATCGATATCGTGAACCTCCGCGACGGCGACGCCAACGCTAGCGCCGACCGAAATCCGATGACCTTCGACAGAGAACTCCTCGCAGATGACCCCGATGAAGCGGGTTGCGAGGGTTTGTGCCATCTGCAAAACCGAGGGCGCGGTCAGGACAACCGCGAATTCGTCCCCGCCCAGGCGTGCGATGGCGTCGCCTCGTCTGATGCAGTTCTGGAGCCGCGCGGCTACAGCAACCAGTAGGGCGTCCCCGACCGGGTGTCCGAGGGTATCATTGACCTCTTTGAAGCGGTCGAGGTCGAGATAGAGCAGCGCCACACCCACTCCGGCCGGGCGCTCGGCCAAGAGGGCCGCTTCGAGTTCGTTTCTGAAAACGGTCCTGTTTTGCAGCTTCGTGAGAGGATCGTGGTGCGCAAGATACCGGATCCGCTTTTCTGCGCGTTGCCTGTCTGTGACATCCTCATAGGTTGCGACAAAACCGCCGGCCGGCATCTGCCGCTGCATGACCTTAAGTGCGCGGTCCTTTTCGCCTTCAATCACCTGCTCATCCAGTCCATGGGTCCGTGCGACGGCCAGCTGCCAGTCGACGATGGTATCGGCCGTAGTTGCGAACGATCCCCTGGACGCCTTCACGGTGCCAAAGACGTCGCGGAGTGTCATGGATTCCAGATCAAGCGCATAGTCGATGTCGAACAGCTCCCGGAAGCGGCCGTTCGCAACGATGATGTGGCCACCCGCATCGACCATCAGCAGGCCTTGCGTCATATTGTTGAGGGCGGCGTTGAAGAGCTTCGTCCGTGTCTCCCGCTCTTGAAGCATGGTGCCGACCTTACGGTTCGCATCGGCAAGTTCATTGAGAGCTTTCTTAAAAGCCGTGATGTCGGTCCTGATGCCGACGTAGCCGCCGCTCGCGGTCTTGCGTTCGGTGACCTGCAGCCAGCGGCCGTCCGGCAACAAGCGCTCGAACGAGCCTTTGGCGGATTGCCGCCAGGCAATTGCTTCGTCCACGAAACGTTCGATGTCGTCGCCGGCCTGCGGGTACTGGCCCGCGCGCGCGCCGCCCCGCATGACGTCGGCGAGAAGCGCGCCCGGGACGATAAAAGGAGCGCTCAAGCGATACAGGTCTCGATAGGTCGCATTGCAGGTCACGAGGCGATCCTGGCCGTCCCACATCACGAAGCCGTCTGACATGGCGTCGATCGCCTCTTCAAGCATGGCCCTGGCCCGGCGGCTCTGGGCACCAAGACGTACCTCTCGGTGCATGCCGAAGGAGACAAGGCCGGCAAGCAGCGTCAAAACAATACATCCGCCGGAAACAACCCAGGCAAGATGGGTCCGATCGCGCTTCCAGTCGGCCAGCGCAGCGTCACGGTCGAGGGAGACCCGGACGACGAGATCGGAATAGAGCGTGGTTTTGACCGCGGTGATCGGGGGGGGGTCTCGGTTCGCCTCGGAGGCATTGGCCTCACCGCCAGAGCGCTCGAGACCAAGCACCTCGGTCGACATTCTCCCGACGGCATCGTCGCGCTGTGGCAATTGCGCGAGAAGGGTTCCGTTGCCGCGCTCGAGCATCACGACCACCCCGGCGCGGTCTGCGAAGGTCGAGAGAGGCGTCGTGATCAGGGCGGTCGGAACTTCAGCCGCCACATAGGCTTCGGCGAGGCCGACAACTTTGGAGCGCCGAACCACATAGACGACCCAGTCGCCGGTTGCGGGATTGCGCTGCGGGCCGACAATGGCTCCGGCGCTGGCTGCGGACAGCCGCAAGACCGCCTCCGCGTCAGCGGGGAAAAGCCGGTTTGTCGGCAGGCGGCGGGCGGCGGCCCGGATCCGTCCGTGCTGCTCGACAAGGAACAGGTCTCGGAAGGCGAAGGCCTGGAAACTGAGGAGCCGCAGGCCGCGTGCTGCCCCCTCCTCGTCAAACTCCGACAACCGGGCATTGGACGAGAGGCTCAGCAATTGCTGGACAGAGGCCAACGCGCCGTCCACCTGGAGCATTTGGCGATTGACGACGGCCTCGGCTGCGGTGGCAAGTTTCTCGACCTCACGTTCGGCGCTTTGTAACGAGCGCGCCCGATGCTGCTCCGAGAAAGCTGCCGCGCCCCATACGGCTGCGCAGATCAGGATGGCCGCGCCGACGACAGGAATGACTGCCACCGAACGCCACCATGGCGTATGCCCACTGTCTCCGACGGAGCGTTCCGTCCCGGTCACGGTCGTATCACGGGCCAACGTTCTGCACGGCGGGTCGTGCCACGCCCTCGCTCAGTGTCACGGGCCGGTTGCCAAGGAATATGCCATGGACCGGGGCCAGCGTCCGATCCCAGACATCCGCACAGTCGGGGCCGCAACGCTCGATCCAGCGCGGCAGCACGGTCTCCTTCACGATCCGCTGGCGGACCGCGTCGTCCTCGGGCGTGATTGGAACGATCTTTAGCTTTGCTGCACGCCCCGACGGACATGCCATCCGGCCGGCATTGCATGCAATGCCGTTGTCCGTGTCCTGATTGGCGGCCGCCCAGATCCGTTCCTCAAGCCCCGCTATGCCCTGGCGCATCACCTCCCGCAAATCCGGCGGTATCGCGTCCCAAGCTGCTGAATTCGCCCCGAAGAACGACAGACCCCAACTGATCGCCATGGCATGCATGTGAGTGGTGACATCTGTCAGCCCGATTTCATTGCCGCTGAGGGTGCCTGTCACCGCACAATCGACTACGCCGCGCGAGATGGACCCCACCATCTCGGCAAAGGGAACTATCACGGGGGTCGCACCGAGACGTTCGAACATTTCCGATTGACTGACGGACGATGTGCGCACGCGCCGGCCAGCGAGGTCGGCGAGGCCGGCAAAGGGACTTCGGCAATAAATGACCTGTGCCGGATAGGTGTAGATCCCGAGCAACTCCACATCGTAGCGCTCGTGCAGCACACGCGCGAGATGGGGCCGGTAGGCGTCAACAGTGCGCTTAAGCATCGCGAGATCCGGGTTGAGCCCTGGCAGGTCCACAGCATTCAGTTCCGGCTCGTCACCCGAAACAAGCGATAGCAAAGCGGTGCCGAAAGGCACCACGCCGAGCCGTATGAGCTGAAGCATGTCCTGGCCGCGCAGACCGCTGCGGTCGAACGGATGGACGGTCGCCGTCAGCCGCCCGCCCGACAATTGCTCCAGTTCCTGGGTCCAGAACGGTAACTCGAAGCGGACATGCTGGGTGACGCCCGCAAGGCCGCCCACGATACGCAGCCGATGCTGCTGCGGCGCCACCTCACCGGCAACCGCCGGGTTCGAAACCCACGCCGCCGCTGACAGCAGCGCAGCCACGCTGACAAGTCGGGCGGCAACGGCGATACGCCGGGCGCCGGCAGCAAGGCAGCTCGTGCTGAACAAAATGGTCATCGGAGCGGTTCCAAGAGACGATCGAACAGGCAGTAACAAAAGTACATTAACTTTCTGTAAACTATAAGTTCACATTCAACCACCACCTCCTTTTCGCCTCCAATGAAGGACCCTTCGCAGGGGCGCGATGTACCAAATGCGACGCATCCTCAAAGCCTTGCGGAGGAGCCTGGAGATCTATCCCGAGCCGTTGTCGGTCATCACCTTCTCCAAACGGACGCCTCGCCCCTTGAACCGGCAAACGCCCTGAAGAGGAAGCCTGTGGTCACCCAGCGCCACTCGTTGGACCCAACCTCGACATAGGCGAGCCGGATCGCATCATCGATGTCGACATGGAGGAAGCGGGCCCCCAGTCCGTCGCTAGCACCGCATGGGTTGCCGGTGATGCGATAGCCAAAAACCTACACCCCAATTCATGGCGACGGGGCCGCCATTTCGCAATCTTTTCGTGCCGGTTTGAACCACCCTGGGTTTGCCCGAGGCAGGATAGCGAGAGAATTACCCCAATCCTCGGCTTGGCCAGCGACGCACCGCAAACTCCTCGGTGGCTGCATCCACGGCGTTGTGGTGGGCTCAAGGAGGCAAAAGACTCACTGAGCGGGCGCGGTAGGCTCGATATGCCGAAGCGCGCAAGAGCGCGCGGCGGCAACTACAACATTCCTACAACATGAAAGACTGAGCGCCGTTCAGCCATCTGATTCTTCGATCGTTTTCGGGAAAATTCGTCCCATCCATCATCGGTGCCACGGCAAAGCGCCAGGGGCTCTTTTTGGCCTCAAAACCAGCCTTCATGCGGGATCTCGTCATATCGCCCAGCATCATTCGGCACTGGAACTACACCATTCGGCATCATTCGCACCGCAAACCTGACCGGCAATCGCCGATGATCACCCTCAGCTACACAACGCTATGGGACATGACAAAGGTCAAGACGCGGTCGATCTCGCCTTTTGCCGCGGGTTGTCAGCCCTTTAGCCGAACCGCACCGCGGCCGTTGGCAGCTGGAGCCTTCGACTGAGACCAGGTGCCTGCGGGTTACTACGGCTGAACGACCGTTGGCTTTTGGGCCCCAAGCGGAAGTTAGGAATGTCCGCTTGGGGCTGAGACGGCTTCGTCGGAAATCAAGAGTTACGCACCGACACGATCGATGGGAGGGGAGGTGTCGGCCGGTGGCTACGGGTGACCGATGAGCTACTCCCCGATCCTTGGACAGATTCCCGGCTGGTTTAAGCTACTCTGCTGGCCTGCTGATCGTT
>JAIEPJ010000199.1 GCA_019749835.1 Phreatobacter sp.
GATCTCCTCCTCTTTGGAGATCAGCAGACGCCACATCGTAGCTTCCGTCACTGTCCGGATTGCGGGGAGCATCTCAACGTTCTCGTGGCCGATGTTCTGGCTCCATGCCTTGAACTCTTCAGGGGTGCGGCAGATGCGCTCGCCGAGCTGTGACAACGTCTTCCGGATCGAATGAGGGTTGGGATAGGGCAGGCCCACAGTTTCGAAGCTCTCGCGGAAGATGCGCCGGATTGCATCGGCGCTTTTCCAGTGCTGCCGGGTCAGCCCCATCGGTCGGAAGAGACCATCGGAATCGGGCGCGATATGCGTGGCGGGAAACAGCGGGTCGTTGGGGCCGAACAGCTTCTCCTGTGTCAGGAAGGCGATCCACTCGGTGACGATGGTCTCGAAATCCTCGCCGACAGGGAAGAACCAGGTCGTCATGGTCTTTCGGTTCTTGGTGCGGACCGATCGGGCATCCTGCGAGACACAGCGGCGGGCGACATCGACATGGCCGATGGAGAGTGACGCAATGGCATCGTCACGCATGCCGGACAGGAGAACGAAGGCGAGAACGGCCCTATCCCGCTTCTCAACGTCGCTCTTGGAAGGCATGCGCTCCAGCACGTGCCTGATCTGCTCGATGGTCGGCACGGGACGCTCGCGCCTCGCTGTCGCAATCCGGACGTCGTTGGCCGAGAGATTGAAATACTCGGCGTCGGAGTAGCTGATCCGGGAGCGGAAGCCAGGCTGGCCGGCAAGCCAGAGGAAGAAGGCCCTTACCGTCTTCAGTCGCGTGTTGATCGTCGCCTTAGCCAAAGGCCGTTCCGAGGCTGGATTGATCTGTTCGCACAACAGCCGCTTAAAGCGCTTGGCATGTTCGATGTGAAACGCTGCGAAATCCTTCCATCCAGTGGATGCCTCATAGGCCGCGATCGCCGCTGCGACCTGATCCGTTGTCTTCTGCGACAGTCCGCGCGCTTCCTCAAGGTAGGCCAGGTAGTCGCGCTTGATCCTTTCGTTCTTGGCGTTGTGTTTGCGCACGGGTCAGCCCTCCTTGGCTAGGTGATCATTCAGACAGGGTTCGCAGCCCTGACTTAGGTGGTCTTCAGCATGCGTAGGGGTGATGCTGAAACCCGCGTCGCGGAGGGCCTGAAGGGTCTTCGCCGCAGCTCGCTTGTGCATTACCGTCGAGCACGTCTCGCAAAGCGCTCGTAGGTTGGGTGCCGCCCGATTAGTCGGCTGCAACTCGATTTCGCGGAAGGCCGCGGTGCGCGGCGCCCCACACGAAAAGCAGAAGAATTGATGTGGCTCGCACGACATCTTCGGCCGACGTCTCGCCGTCAGGAAGTCGATCAAATCTCCCCCGAGTATGAGGTGCGGTTTCTGGTCGGTGATCGCCGGCAGTCCGTCGGCGATCCATCGGCGCACCGTGCCTCTGGCGACGCCGAGGGCGCGTGCGGCCTCGGCAATGGCATAGGAGCGATTCTGACGGATACCCGCCCGGGAGGGGCTGCGCGCTGCCATCTCAGCCAGCGCCCTTGCCTATCAACTGGCGGATGTCCTTAGCGCGCCATGCGGTGATGCGGGCGCCGAGCTTCACGGGCTTGGGAAAGCGGCCGTCTTTGACGCCTGCCCACCATGTGGACTTGCTCACCGGAATGGGGCCGTAAGGGGCGACAATGGCAGTTAGCCTCACGAGGCCATGGGCCGGAAGTTCGGGGTTGTGCGACACGGTTCTGCCTCGTGTGGTGGACGATGAGGCAGGTCTAAAAAGGCCGACAGGGTTTGAGGCCGAACTCGGCTAGCGGCTCGCCGAATTCGGTTTCAGCGCCCGTCCTCGGTTTCGGGTGGGAGAAGGTCCTTGGCCTCGTTCAGGTATTTTCGCACCGTGTCTTCATCGAGCGGGATGCCGATGGTTCTGAGGTCGCCTGCTATCTCCGAGACAGCAACGTTTCGTCCCGCCGTAGGCTTATAGGCATAGCCCTTGATCGCCATGCCAATC
Source organism: Phreatobacter sp. (assembly GCA_019749835.1). GTDB lineage: Bacteria > Pseudomonadota > Alphaproteobacteria > Rhizobiales > Phreatobacteraceae > Phreatobacter. Next base: position 1,985 of record JAIEPJ010000199.1, read on the forward strand.
ACCAGTTTCAGAAGGCTCTCGCGCTCCCGAGCTCCTATAACGTCGGTCGGCCGGCCCGGCCTGTCCTTCGGACCGTCGCCCTCGACGCTAGCCAGCTTCGCTTGGAGTTCCGCGATTTCGGCGCCACGTCGGTCTGCAACCCCCTTCCAGTCGTCGATCTGGTGGCCGTGGTTGTGAACGGCACTTTCGAGACCTTCCGGGACTGCGATCCGGTTACGCTTGGCCCAAGCGATATAGCCGCCCGGTCCGTAGTTGAAGTCGATCTGCTTCGCGGTGTTGGCGCGCACGATCAAGTCATGCAGCTCAAGATACGAAAGCAAAGTCTGCGGGCGCGCCGTGTCGTTTCTTGCAACCTTGTGACTGAAGAACGCTGGGTTCCTTGCCAGCAGGAGGGCCGCGGCTTCCTCAAAGCGCCAAAAGGCCGCCTTGCTCCAATGGTCGAAAATCTCGTCGGTAGCGAGCGCCGGAGGCTGGTTGGACCAATGCGCCCGCTCCTTAGCAGCAAGGCGTTGTCGCTCAAGACGATGGCCAAGAGCGACTAGTTCCTCGTCCGGCAGCTCGCGTAGTGCATCGAGATAGGCCTTGCCGGCCCGCATCGTCTCCAGCAGCCCGTCCTCGTCAATCGGCAACCGAAGGTTCGAACTACGGGGCGCAGGATTGTGGACCCGCTCCACATAGAGCGGGTGATGATATTTCAGCAAAGCCGCAATGATGACTGCTCGCCTGCTCGAATCCATGGATCCATCTGAGCCCAAAAAGGTTTGCGGCGACAAGAAGCGGGTCCTGTGAAACGCCCGCTTCCAACGCCTTTAGTTTTCGCTCCGAAGCCGGGTGATTTCAGCGACCCACCATTCGGCCATCCGCACCCGTTCGTCCCAATAGATTGCACGGTGGTAGGCCTTTCGAACCTCGTCGGCTCCCACATGGCCAAGTTCTGCCTCAATGGCGTCTGCGAGCCAGAGGCCGCTTTCGTTGAGCAGGGTTGAGGCCGTGGCCCTAAAGCCGTGAGAAGTCGCCTCGTCCTTGGTAATCCCAGCGCGGCGCAGCGCAGCGTTCATCGTATTTTCGCTCAGCGGGCGGCGGGTGGTGTGAACGGCCGGAAAGGCAAGCAGTCCGCGACCGGTCAATGCGTGAAGTTCGCGCAGAAGCGACACCGCTGCCGTCGGTAGAGGCTTCCGATGCTCGCGCCGCATCTTGGTTCTGCGGGCCGGAATGGTCCAGGTCGCCTTCTCAAGATCGAACTCATGCCACTCGGCCAGTCTCAGTTCGCCCGGCCGAGGATAGAGCAATGCCATTAGCTGAAGCGCGATCCGTGTGGTTTCTGCTCCCGGATAATGCCAGACGGCCCGCAAGAGCCCACCAAACGCCTTTGCGTCGGTAACCGCTGCACGATGGGTGACCGTGGGTGAAATCAGCGCGCCTCGCAGCCCGAAAGTCGGGTCGTTAGAAGCGGCTGAGGTTGCGATCGCATAGCGAAAGACCTGGCTGACGGTGGCGCGCATCCGCCGCGCCGTCTCATAGTTCCCCTTGGCCTCGACGGTCCGTAGCGTCGCTAGAACTTCGATGGCCGAAATGTCGGCGATTGGCCTGTCGCCTAGGTCTGGCCGCACCAGATCGATCAGCCAGCGCTTCTTGGTCAGGGTTGCGGGAGCCTTGCCTTCACGCTCCACCTTCGAAAGGAACGCGTCGGCGACCGCGCCAAAGGTTGTAGCAGTCGCGATTTGAGCGCGGATCTTCTCGATCTTCGCATGGTGAGACGGATCGGTCCCGTTCCGCAGGAGCCGCTTGGCCTCGTCGCGCTTCAGTCGCGCTTCGGCAAGGGTGACGACAGGGTAGGGGCCGAGGGCGATGGTTTTCTGCTTTGCGCCGAACCGGTAGGACAATCGCCAGAGCTTCGAGCCCTGCGGCGACACCAGGATATGGAGGCCGCCACCATCGCTAAATTTCTGAGGGGATGGACGAGGGCGTAAGCCTCTGATCTGGGTGTCGGAAAGCGGCATCTGTTGGTATCCGCTGGCTAGCCATGTTGGCATTTCCGCCGTGACACCAAAACAGATACCAACAAAACGGTTGGATGCAACCGGACGGCATCGGATGCACCCGGACCACCAGACAACAAAAAAGCCCGGCGAACCGGGCTTTTCTGCGGGTTTCTGGACGATCTGGGATCATCTGAAACATGAAATTGGTGCCCAGAAGAGGACTCGAACCTCCACGCCTCGCGGCGCTGCTACCTGAAAGCAGTGCGTCTACCAATTCCGCCATCTGGGCGAAGGCGGCTCTCATAGCGAGTGCGGCGGGACCCGTCAACGTGCTCTTTGCGGGAAAGGTCCTGCGCCGGCGTCACGGCCCGAAGACGAAGACGCGTTTGGGCACCAGTTCGCCGGCCTCCACCTCGCAGAGCGCGATCGGATCACCGGCCGATGAGGCCCAGACCGCCCCCCCGATCGGCGCATCGCGGCCGCGCAGGATGGCGCTCTGGCCGCGCAGGAGGCGGGCGGCGACGTCCCGCGTCACCTTGACCTCCGGCACCTCGGAGAGCGCCGCTTCGACGGGCAGCAGCGCATCTTCCAGCGTCTGTCCGGCGATCTTGCCGTCGAGGAGTTCACGCAACTCCTCCAGCGTCACCGTGTCGTCCTCGCCGAAGGGGCCGACGCGGGTGCGCCTGAGCGCCGTCACGTGGCCGAGGCAGGCGAGATCGCGGCCGATGTCGCGGGCAATCGCCCGCACATAGGTGCCCTTGCCGCATTCGGCCTCGAATTCCGCGCTCTCGGCGGAGAAGGTGGTGAGGCGCAGGCTGTCCACCGTGATGGGGCGGGCCTCCAGCACCACGGCCTCGCCATCGCGGGCGAGGTCATAGGCGCGCTCGCCGCCGATCTTGATGGCGGAGAATTGCGGCGGGACCTGCATGATCGTGCCGGTATAGCGCGGCAGCAGCGCCTCCACGGCCTCGCGCGTCGGCCGGAGGTCGGAGCGGGCGGTGACGGCGCCCTCAGTGTCATCGGTGGCCGTCTCGGCGCCCCAGGCGACGGTGAAGCGATAGGTCTTGCGGCCATCCATGACGAAGGGGACGGTCTTGGTCGCCTCCCCCAGCGCGATCGGCAGGAGGCCGGTGGCGCGCGGGTCCAGCGTGCCGGCATGGCCGCCCTTCTTGGCATTGAACAGGCGCCGCACCTGCGACACCGCATGGGTGGAGGTCTGGTCGAGATCCTTGTCGAGGATCACCCAGCCGTGGACGTCGACCTTCTTCGAGCGCGGCTGGTTCATGACTCGCCGTCCTTCCGGACGTCGCGGCGCACCTCGTCGCTCTCCAGCAGGCGGTCGATGCGCGAGCCCTCCTCGAAGGACTCGTCGATGCGGAAGCGCAGGTCGGGCGCATATTTCAGGTTGGTGCGATGGGCGAGTTCACCGCGCAGATAGCGCTTGTTGCGGGCCAGCGCCTGGATCACCTCCTGCTGGTCCTTGCCGCCGAGCGGCATGACGAAGCAGGTGGCGATCTTGAGATCCGGCGACATGCGCACCTCCGGCACGGTCACCACGTTCGTCTGCAGAACGGGATCGTGGATCTCGCCGCGGGAGAGCACTTCGGAGAGGGCGTGGCGCATGAGCTCGCCGACGCGCAATTGCCGCTGGGACGGGCCGGTGCCCGTGTCGAATCGTTTGGCCATGGTCTTTTGTCCTTCGCCCGGGGTCGGACCGGGTGGAAGTGGAATGGGGAGGCGGGCACATACACCCTGAGGGCGCGAAAGGGAAGGGTTGGGGGCTCTTATCCGCGGCCTGCCGAGATCGCCCGTTCCGCTTCGCCGATCGCCTGGGGCGTGCCGACATGCAGCCACAGCCCGTCGAGCACCAGGCCGTGGAGACGGCCCTGCGCCAGCGAGGCGTTCCACAGGGCGTTGAGCGAGAAGACATCGCCGTCGGTCCGGCCGGCAAAGTCCGCCTTGCCCATGATCGCCGCCCCGGCATAGGCATAGGGCGCCCGCGCCGCCGATCCGCGCCGCGTCAGGCCTCCGTCCGGGTCGAGGAAGAAGTCGCCCGGCCCGTCGAAGCCGACGCTCCCCTCCATCGCTGCCAGCAGCAGCAGCGTGTCCATCCGGGCGGGATCGAAGGCGGCGATCATCCGCGACAGGTTCGAGCCCTGCCGGTCGGTCCAGAACGAATCGGCGTTGCGGATGATGAAGGTCTCGCCGAGCTGCGGCAGGGCGCGGGCGACGCCGCCGCCGGAATCGAGGATCTGCGCCCGCTCGTCGGAAATGATCACGGCGGGGGCGGTGCGGCCTGCCACGGCGGCCTCGATCTGGTCGGCCAGGTGATGGACGTTGACCACCGCGCGGCTGATGCCCGCCTCCGCCAGCGGGTCGAGCACATGGTCGAGCAGCGTCTTGCCGGCGACCGACACCAGCGGCTTCGGGATGCGGTCGGTGATCGGCCGCATCCGCGTGCCGAGGCCCGCCGCCAGCACCATGGCGGTGTCGATGGGGCTCACGGCGGCGGCACCCGGTCGTCGACCCAGCGCTTCACCTGGGTGAGGGCCGGATGGGCGAGGCAGCGCTGCAGATAGGCCCAGATGCGCGGCAGATGGGCGAGGTATTGCGGCTTGCCGTCACGCTTGTCGAGGCGGGCGAAGATGCCGAGGATCTTGGTCGCCCGCTGCGCCCCCATGATGGCATAGAGACGGGCGAAGGCGGCCATGTCGAAGCCGGGATCGGCCACCTTGCGCGCCGAGGCATAGCGCGACAGCAATTGCAGCTCGTGCTCCTCCGGCACGGTGATGCGCGCATCCTGCAAGAGCGAGGCGACATCATAGGCGGCGGGGCCCATCAGCGCGTCCTGGAAGTCGATCAGGCCGACCTTCTCGACCCCCTCGCGGCCGGCGAGCCAGATCAGGTTCGGCGAATGGAAGTCGCGCAGCACCCAGGTCCGCGGCGCGGCCTCGACCTCGGCGAAGAGGTCCGCCCAGCGCTGCAGGAAGACATATTTCTCGCTTGCCGGAATGCGCGCGTCCTTCATCGGCAGGTACCAGTCGAGGAGGAGTTCCACCTCGATGGTGAGTGCCTCCTTGTCATAGGCCGGCAGCGCATAGGCGCCCTTCGGCGTCGCCAGCGTCTCGGGGCGCGGCCGCGCATGGATCAGCGCCAGCACGTCCACCGCCGCCATATAGCGTTCGGCGATGGGCGTGCCGTCGCTGATGACGCCTTCGCCGCCGAGATCCTCGATGATGAGGAATCCCTGGTCGAGATCGACGGCCTCGATCTCCGGCGCCGAGAGCCCGATGTCGCGCAGGCCCTCGGCCATGGCGACGAAGGGCACCATGTCCTCGGCGAGATGGGCGATGCGGCTGTAGGGAAGCCCGTTCTTCACCGGCGGCCCGTCCGGCTTCTTCGGCGCGTTCATCAGCACCGCGCGGCGCTGGCCGTCGAGCAGTCGCTCGTAGGACCGCGACGAGGCATCGCCCCGCAGATGCCGGCGCAGCGAGCCGCCCCAGCCCGCATTGTTGAGGAATGAGCGCAGGGCGACGAGCCGCGCCAGCCGCCCGGCCCAGGCACCATGGCCCGTCAGGGTGGCGCTGCGGGCATTGGGCCCCCGTGCCGGCACCAGCGCCAGGGCGATCTCCAGCCGGTCGCCGGAGAGCGCGCCGCCGAGCCGGTCGGGCCATTCGACGATGAGCAGGGCGCCCTCGGCCGCCTCGTCCCAGCCGAGTTCGGCGATCTCGTCAGGCGAGGTCACCCGGTAGAGATCGGCATGGATGACCGGCAGGCGCTTCAGGTCATAGGGCTGGATCAGCGCGAAGGTCGGGCTCGGGACCTCCAGCTTCTCGTCCTCGGCGATGGCGCGGATGAGGGCGCGGGCGAGCGTCGACTTTCCGGCGCCGAGATCGCCCTCCAGCGTCACGACGTCATGGGGTTGGGCGGCCATGGCGAGGTCCATGGCGAGTTCGCGCGTCTCCGCCTCGTTGGCGAGCATGCGGTGGTGACGGAAGGGTTCGGTCATTCGGCGGCCTTGGAGAAATCCTCGAGATGGGCCGGGAAGGTGACCTTGACCTGGGTGCCGCTGCCCGGCGCGGTCTCGACCTCGATGCGGCCGCGATGCAGCTGGACGAAGCTCTGGACGATGGACAGGCCGAGACCGGCGCCGCGATGGCGGGTGCCGGTGGAGCGCGTCTCGAAGCGCTCGAACATGCGGCCGACCATGTCGGGGGCGATCCCGGCGCCCTGGTCGCGCACCTTGAAGACGATCTCCTCGCCCTCGCGCGCCGCATCGAGCACCACGAGGCCGCCCCGATCGGAGAAGCCGATGGCATTGGACAGGAGGTTGAACAGCACCTGCCTGACGCGCTGGGCATCGGCGCGGAACGTGCCGATATCCTTGGCGATGCGCGTCTCGATGCGGATCTGGCTCTCGGTGATGCGGTCGCGGACCGCATCCACCGCCGCCTGGATGGTGACGCGGATATCGACCTCGCCGAGCTCGAGCTCCATGACGCCGGCATCGATCGTGGCGAGGTCGAGCACGTCGTTGATGATCGACAGGAGGGAGGCCGAGGAGGCGCCGATATAGCCGAGATATTCCCGCTGTTTGTCGTTCAGAGGACCGATCGACGGGTCGTCGAGGACCTGGGCGAAGCCGATGATCGTCGTGAGCGGCGTGCGCAGCTGGTAGGAGACGTGGTGGACGAAGTCGTTGCGCAGCTTGGCCGCCGATTCCAGTGCCTCGTTGCGCTCGGTCAGGGCACGCTCGACCATCACCATGTTGGTGACGTTCCTGAAGGTGACCAGCGTCGCGCCGCCCGGCAGGGGTGCGGTGCCGGTGTCGAGCACTGAGCCGTCTGTGCGCTCGATGCGGAAGCTGTGCTGGCGCCGCTCGTCGGCGAGCGCCGTGACCGCCGCCCGCACCTCCGACCAGATGCCGTCATCGCGGACATAGGGCATGCAGAGGCTGGCGACCTGATCGATCTTTGGCCGGCCTTCCAGGACCTTCGCGTCGAACTCCCACAGGGTGGCGAAGGCGCGGTTGGACAGCGACAGGCGGGCATCCGAGCCGAACACCGCCACGGCCTCGTCGAGATTGTCGATGGTCTCGCGCTGGACCCGCCCGAGCGCCTGGACCTGCGTCTCCAGCTGCAGCCGCTGGGTCAGGTCCTCGAAGACATAGGTGACGCCGCCCGCCGGATCCGGGTTCTGCACGACGCGCAGGAACCGCCCGTCGGGGAGCGGCCATTCGAGGATCCGCGGCTCGGTGTCCACCGCCTCGTAGACCCCGTGCAGCGCCTTCTTCCATTCGCGGTAGTTGGACTGTTCCGGCAGCAGGCGGCGCTCGCGCAGCCGGTCGAGGATGTCGCCGTCGGTCGGCGCCTGGTGGAGGAAGGCGGGATCGAGGTCCCAGAGCTGGCGAAAGGCCTCGTTGTTGAAGACCAGGCGCTTGCCGGCATCGAAGATCGCCACCGCCGTCGCCAGCTGGTCGAGGGTCCGCTTGTGGGTCTCCATCTCGACCGAGAGTTCGGAGCGGACGGTTTCGAGGTCCGTGACATCGACGGCGATCCCGGCCGAGCCGGTGCCGGCCGGCGTCTCGATGATGTCGAAGATGCGGCGCGGGCCGGCGGCAACCGCCGCGACCCGACGGGCGAAGGGCTTGCGCGCGGACCGGTGGCGCGCCGCCTCGTGGCGGTCGGCGGGGTCGAGCAGCTCGATGCCCGCTGCCACGGCGCGCTGGCCATCGGCGGCATCGGTGGCCGCCGCATAGGCGGTGTTGACCCAGGTGATGCGGCCTTCCGCGTCGCGCAGCCAGACCGGCAGGGAGAGTGCCCCGAGAAAGGAGCGGATCGTCGCGGTTTCGCGCACCAGGGCGTCATGGCTCGCCCGCAGCTGCACCAGTTCCTCGCGCACCCCGGCGACGAGGCGCAGGCGCAGCACCGCTCGCCCGCCGATGGGGCGGCCCTCGGCCTCGATCGGCCGGCCGGCCTGGCTGACCACGTCGAGGCGGAACGGCGTTCCCGACAGCCGCAACGCATCCACCGCCCGCTCCAGCTCCGCCGCCTTCTCGGCCGGCAGCCAGGCGCCGAAAGCCAGGACGCGCCGCGCCACCGGCAGGTCGGTGACGAGGGCGACGTCGCCGGCGATCTCCGGCTCGTCGCGATCGCCGCCCCAGACGACGACCACATGGGGATCAAGCGTCAGCAGCTCGGCGTTGCGGTCGAGGGCAAGGCGCAGTTCGTTGATTTCACGGCGCGTCTGGCGGGCCGCTGCGGCGGCCTTCGCGCGGGTCCGCAGGAGGCCGATGGCGGTGACGACGCCAAAGACCACGACGCCGACATTGAGCCCGAAGGCCGCCCATTCATGGGCCGGGATGGCGCCGACAAGGTGCGACAGCATGGGTGACGTTTCGCTGGCGGCGACGAGCGCCGTGCTGGCCAACAGGGCCGCCGCGGTCGCCGGGGCGAGCCGGAAGGCCTGCGATGCCGGCGTCGGTTGCGGCGCGCTCTCCCGGCAGGATGCGTCGTCGACCCTTGGCAGGCCCGGCATCTCGTATCCTTACGTCCACGATGCGGCACGGGTGCGGGATGAGGGATCCGCGCCAGTGCCGCCCGCGGCGCGAATCACGATCAATCTAACCTTGCGGAGACTCGCGGTCTAAGAGTCCAGAACGGGAACGGTGGCGGGAATTTTCCGGCAAGCCGCTATGCTGCGGCGTCAGATGGCGGGCAGCATCCGCCTCATCGTCAGGGCATCCGCCGCCCCCTGCGCCGTGCGGTAATAGCCCTTGCGCCGGCCGATGGGCTCGAACCCGGCACGGGCGTAGAGCTTCAGGGCGGGCGCGTTCTCCGCTTCGACCTCGAGGAAGAGTTTGCGAACCCCGGCCCGCATCAGATCGGGCAGATGGGCGGCGATCAGCCGGCCGGCATAGCCCCGGCCGCGCAGCCGCGGCGCTGTGGCGACGGTGAGGATTTCCGCCTCGTCGCCGGCGATGCGGCTGAGGATGAAGCCCGCGGCCGGTGCCGCCGCCCGGCGGCGGACGACATGAGCGATGACGGAGGCCTCCGTCAGCATGGCGGCGAGGTCCTCCGCGCCCCAGCCGCGATGGAAGGAGGCGGCATGGATCGCGGCGAGGTCGTCGCAATCGGCCGTCGCCGCCCGTCCAACGACGGGGTCCGGCCGTGGCCACCAGAACACCAGATCGGAGAGCAGGGTCATGGCGGTGGCCCGTTGATCACCGGCGGGGCCGCCTGCGGCTTGGCGTCCACCGCCTTGAGATAGAGCGGCCGGCAAGGCGCGGCGGCGGCCGTGACCGTGGCGCCGAGGCGGGCGAGGAGGCCGATATCGGGGGCCGCCCGTCTGTCGAGGATCACCGGGGCGGAGGCGCCCTCCGGCCAGGCTGCGAAGATGGCCTCGGCGCCGGGGCCGACAATGGCCACCGGCATGGCGGCCGCGCGCCGGGCGGCTTCGGCGGCCGGAACATAGGCGGCCGGCAGGATCTCCGACCGGTCGGCGGCGGTGAGCGCGGCATAGACATGGCCGTGGCGCGCATCGATCGCGGCGAGGACGGCGAGGGGCTCCGCCGCAGCGAGATAGGGTTCCGCCAGCACGGCGAGGGTCGACAGGCCGACAGCCTCGCCTCCCGTCGCGAGGGCCATGGCGCGGGCCGCGGCGACGGCGACCCTCAGGCCGGTGAAACTGCCGGGCCCGGTTGTCGCGACGAAGCGTCGGCAGGCGCCGGGCGTGATGCCGGCTTGCGCGCAGGTCTCGGCGGCAAGCGGGATCAGCCTTTCGGCATGACCGCGCGCCATGGGCTCCGACAGCGCGGCAAGCACCCGCCCCGACGTGGTGTCGAGGACGGCTGCCGAACAGGCGCCAAGGGCCGTGTCGAGGGCGAGAACCAGCATTCCGCCGGTGCTACACCGTCCGCGGCGGAGCGGAAAGAGCCTGGTGGCGGATCGGCCGCGTCAGATGGACTGGACTTCCCGCACGTCGGGAAGGAAGTGGCGCATCAGGTTCTGGATGCCGTGCTTGAGCGTCGCGGTGGAGGACGGGCAGCCGGCGCAGGAGCCCTGCATGGCGAGATAGACGATTCCGTCCTTGAAGCCGCGGAAGGTGATGTCGCCGCCGTCGGCGGCGACGGCCGGGCGCACCCGCGTCTCCAGGAGTTCCTTGATCGTCTCGACCGTGCCGGCATCGGCCGGGTCGAAGAATTCCTCGTCGCCGCTGGGAGCGAGCGAGGCGTCGCTGCGGACCAGCGGCTGGCCCGACATGAAATGCTCCATGATGGCGCCGAGGATGGCCGGCTTCAGGTGCGGCCATTCGGCCCCGCCCTTCGTCACCGTGATGAAGTCGTTGCCGAAGAAGACGCCGGCGATGCCGTCGATGGCGAAGAGCTTCTCGGCCAGCGGCGATTGGCGCGCCGCCTCGGCATTGGGCATGTGGAGCGTGCCCTCGGGGAGCACGGTGCGGCCGGGCAGGAATTTCAGCGTGGCCGGATTGGGGGTCGCTTCCGTCTGGATGAACATGCGTTTCTCCACGCGCTCCGGTTCAAGGCCGGGCGGACTGGAATGATTCAAGCGAATTCTTCCAAACATCATGTGGCGATGCTAGGGCGTGACGTCAACCGCAAAGACCCCGCGGCCGGGCGGTCCGGCCGCCGCGCATCGCCGGATCGGGAGACCATCCATGCCGACACGCCGTACCATCCTGCTGGGCGGATCCGCCCTGGCTCTCGCAGCCACCGGCCCCCTGCGCGCCCAGTCCGCCCCGCCTGTCCCCATCCTCTTCGTCCATGGCAATGGCGACCATGCGGCGCTTTGGATGACGACGCTCTGGCGTTTCGAGATGAATGGCTGGCCGCGCGACCGGCTGCAGGCCTTCAACTTCACCGATCCCCTGTCCCGCAGCGACGACGCGGTGGCCCAGCCCGGCCGTTCGGGCACCGCGGACCAGCTGCGAGAGCTCGCTGCCGCGGTCGAGGCGCTCTGTGCCCGCACGGGGGCGGCCCGCATCGCCCTCGTCGCCAGTTCGCGCGGCGGCAATGCGGTGCGCAACTACGTGGTCGAATCCGGCGGTGCCGCCCGCGTCAGCCATGCCGTCCTGTGCGGTACGCCGAACCGCGGCGTGTTCAACTGGGAGGCCAGCCCCGGCAGCGAGTTCAACGGCCGCGGTCCCTTCCTCTCCATGCTCAACCGCCGCGACAGCGACGTCGTGCCCGGGACGGCTTTCCTCACCCTGCGCAGTGACGGCAACGACAAGTTCGCCCAGCCCGACGGACGTTTCGTCGGGCGGCCGGGGGTGGCGACGGGCATCACCGCCGAGGGCCCGGCGCTGCGCGGCGCGACCAATATCGTTCTCGGCCAGCTCGACCACCGCGAGGTCGCCTTCCACCCGCGCGCCTTCCGCGAGATCTATCGTTTCGTCGCCGACCGCGAGCCCGCGACCCTGGCGGTGGCTCCGGAACCGCGTGTCCGGCTCTCCGGTCTCGTGACCGGCAATGCCGGCGGCGTCCCCAGCAATCGCCCGGTTGAGGGCGCGACCCTCGAGGTCCATCGCGTCGATCCGGCGACCGGCGAGCGCCGTGGCGAGGCCTTGCTGAAGCGGACCACGGGGCCTGACGGCGCCTGGGGCGAGGTCGTTGCAGGCCCGAACGACACGCTGGAATTCGTCCTCGCCGTACCCGGCCATCCGGTGACGCATCTCTACCGCTCGCCCTTCCCCCGGTCCTCGGAGGTAGTGCATCTGCGTCCAGCGCGCCCCCTGTCGGAGGCCGACCGGGCCGCCGGCGCCGTCGTGCAGATGACGCGGCCGCGCGGTTATTTCGGCCTTCCCCGCGACGTCGTCCTCTTCGACGGCAAGGAGCCCGCAGATGTGACGAAGGGCGTGGCCACCGATTCCGCCACCACCCTCCGGCTGCCGGCTTCGGAGATCGGGCGGCCGGTCGTCGGCCTGTTCAACGAGGAGCGGATCGCCCTGCGCGCCTGGAGCGCCGCCGAAAACCGTGTCGCCATCGCCGAACTGACATGGTGAGGCGGGCTCAGGCCAGCGCCTCGATCTCGTCGTCGGAGAGCTGTCCCGGCACGATGGCGACGGGGATCGGATAGGACCCCGCCGTGCGGGAAAGGCTGGAGACCAGCGGCCCCGGCCCGTCCTTGCCGGCGCCGGCGGCAAGGATCAGGATCGAGATGTCCGGGTCCTCCTCGATCTGGGCGAGGATCGCCTCGGCCAGCGTCCCCTCGCGCACCACCAGCTCGGGCTCGACGCCGACGAGCTTCATGGCGCGGTCGGCGGCCGCATCGAGCTTAGCGCGGGCATCGGCATGGGCTTCCGCGCGCATCACGTCGGCGACGCCGAACAGCGCCTGGCCGTCTCCGATCCGGGGTTCCACCACGGCCAGCATCTGCAGCCTGTGGCCGGTGCGGGCCGCCCGGCGCGCGGCAAAGACGACGGCGCGGTCGCATTCCTGCGAATCGTCGACCACGACCATGAATTTCGGCGTGTGGCCGGATTGATAGGCTTCGCGTTTGCGGGTCATCGGGGCCTCTCTCTGCACCGCAACAGGCGCTATGTCGCACCCGGCGCTCGGGCTTGGCAAGCGGCTGTGGCCGCGATCGCCGTCGTTCCTTCGCCGGTCCCCGCTGTGGCCCGCGGCAGCGCACCCTACCCATCAGGTGAACGTTAGTGTCGCAATCCTTCCAAACCGGCCGCTTCGCTGCTATGTGCGGGCCATGACCGACACGCCGCTCGACCTCATCCGCAATTTCTCGATCGTGGCCCATATCGACCACGGCAAATCGACCCTCGCCGACCGCCTCATCCAGGTGACGGGCGGCCTGACGGCGCGCGAGATGACCGAACAGGTCCTCGACAACATGGATATCGAGAAGGAACGCGGCATCACCATCAAGGCGCAGACCGTGCGCCTCGACTATCCGGCCAAGGACGGCAAGACCTATGTCCTCAACCTGATGGACACGCCCGGCCACGTCGACTTCGCCTATGAGGTGTCGCGCTCGCTCGCCGCCTGCGAGGGCTCCATCCTCGTCGTCGATGCGTCCCAGGGCGTCGAGGCCCAGACGCTCGCCAACGTCTACCAGGCGCTCGATGCCGGCCACGAGATCGTGCCCGTCCTCAACAAGATCGACCTGCCGGCCGCCGAGCCGGAACGCGTCAAGCAGCAGATCGAGGACGTCATCGGCCTCGACGCTTCCGAGGCGATCGAAGTCTCCGCCAAGACCGGCATCAATATCGAGGGCGTGCTGGAGGCGATCGTCACCCGCCTGCCGCCGCCGAAGGGCGACCGCGCCGCGCCCTTGAAGGCCATGCTGGTCGACAGCTGGTACGACCCCTATCTCGGCGTCGTCGTGCTCGTCCGCATCATCGACGGCGTGATGAAGAAGCATCAGCGCATCAAGATGATGGGCACCGACGCGGTCTACGACATCGACAAGATCGGCGTCTTCACCCCGAAGATGAAGGACGTCAGCGATCTCGGCCCCGGCGAGGTCGGCTTCATCACCGCCTCGATCAAGGAGGTCGCGGACACCCGCGTCGGCGACACCATCACCGACGACAAGAAGCCGACCGCCAAGGCCCTGCCCGGCTTCAAGCCGGCTCAGCCCGTGGTCTTCTGCGGCCTTTTCCCGCAGGACGCCGCCGATTTCGAGGACCTGCGCGCCGCCATGGGCCGCCTCAGGCTCAACGATGCCAGCTTCTCCTTCGAGATGGAGAGTTCGGCCGCCCTCGGCTTCGGCTTCCGTTGCGGCTTCCTCGGCCTCCTGCACCTGGAGATCATCCAGGAGCGGCTGGAGCGCGAGTTCAACCTCGACCTGATCGCCACCGCCCCCTCGGTCGTCTACCAGATCCTGCAGCGCGACGGCACGCTGCTCGAGTTGCACAATCCCGCCGACATGCCCGATCCGATGAAGATCGAGATCATCTCGGAGCCGTGGATCCGCGCCAAGATCATGACGCCGGACGATTATCTCGGCTCGGTGCTGAAGCTCTGCCAGGATCGCCGGGGCGTGCAGATCGACCTCACCTATGTCGGCTCGCGCGCCATGGTCACCTATGACCTGCCGCTCAACGAGGTGGTCTTCGATTTCTACGACCGGCTGAAGTCGATCTCGAAGGGCTACGCCTCCTTCGACTACCAGATCACCGACTACCGCGAGGGCGACCTGGTGAAGATGTCGATCCTCGTCAATGGCGAGCCGGTCGACGCCCTGTCCATGCTGGTCCACAAGAACCGCGCCGAGAGCCGCGGCCGCGCCATGTGCGAGAAGCTGAAGGATCTCATCCCGCAGCACCTGTTCAAGATTCCGATCCAGGCCTCCATCGGCGCCAAGGTCATCGCCCGCGAGACCATCTCCGCCCTGCGCAAGGACGTCACCGCCAAGTGCTACGGCGGCGACATCTCCCGCAAGCGCAAGCTTCTCGACAAGCAGAAGGAGGGCAAGAAGAAGATGCGCCAGTTCGGCAAGGTCGACATTCCCCAGGAAGCCTTCATCGCCGCCCTGAAGATGGACGCCTGACCCCTCAGCCCCTGCCGCGCGCGCTCCTGGTCGGCCGGACCATGGCGGCGATCCAGTTGGCGATTTCCGTCCGGCGCCGGCCGGTGTCGAGCAGTTCGCCGTCGAGGCCGTGGCGCCAGGCGATGGTCCGATTGGCGGGATCGGCATCGAGGGCGACGAGATCCGCGCTCCACCGCGCCACCGCCGCCGCGTCCTCGAAGAACCCCTCCTCCGTCAGCCGCGGGCCGATGGCCCGGCCGATCGCCGCGACCTCCGCCAGCGAGAATTCCGGGTGATACTGCACCGCCCAGGCAGTTGCCGCCCCGACGCGGATCTCCACGGCCTGCACGTCGCTCATGGCATTGGAGGCGAGGAGCGTCGTCCCCGGCGCCAGGGTCTCCACCTCGTCCTGGTGGACGGCCGGTGCGTCGAAGGCGGCGGGCCGCCCTGCCAGCATCGGATGGCTGTGGCCGGCCTCGGTCGGCACGATCTTGCGGGCGAAGCCCATTTCGCGGCCCTTCGGATTGCGCCTGACGACCCCGCCGGCCGCCGCCGTCAGCACCTGCAGGCCCCAGCACGAGCCGAAGACCGGCGTGCCCGAGGCGAAGACGGCCCGGGCGAGGTCGATCTGCGCGCGGATCTCCGGCGTCATGTCGTAGAGGTTGAGCGAGGACCCGGTCAGCGCCACGCCGTCATAACCGGCGAGCCCGCCCGAATCCGGCAGGTTGGCGCCGGGATCGGCCGGGAAGGCGATGTCGACCACGGCGTCGGGCGCGAGGTCGCGCAGCACCTCGGCATAGGCCTGTGACGGGGTGGCGCCGCGGCTGCCGGCATGGCGGGCCCGGTCGGTAGCCGTATTGCCTTCGACGACGAGGAGGCGGAGGGACATGAAGGGCCTGCGGCGCGGGGGTGACGATCGGCCCTGAAATGGCACATCGCGGCGCGCAGGAAAATGGGGCGCGGCCATTGCCGGCATGGTAGGAAGGCGCGAAACCGTGCGGTGACCGCACAATCATGAGAGCCCCCGTGCCTCCCTCCGATCCGCCGGCCGTCCCGTTTCGCCAGATCGACCGCGACCACATGCTCGGTCTCGAGAAGGGCCTGGCCTGCATCGCCTGTTTCGACGGCGCCCATCCCCGCCTGACCATTGCCGACGTGGCGCGGATGACCGGCCTGACGCGGGCCACCGCCCGCCGCTGCCTGATCACCCTCGTCCGCATCGGCTATGCCGAGACCGACGGGCGCTTCTTCACCCTGACGCCTCGTGTCCTCAAGCTCGGCTATGCCTATCTCGCCGCGACCCCGCTCACCGCCGTCCTTCAGAACGCGCTGGAGCGGCTGAGCGAGGCGATCGGCGAGAGCTCTTCCGCGTCGATCCTCGACGGCGGCGAGATCGTCTATGTCGCCCGCGCCGCCACCAAGCGCATCATGTCCGTGGGCCTCGCCGTCGGCGCGCGGCTGCCGGCCTATTGCACCTCGATGGGCCGTGTCCTGCTCGCGGCCCTGCCCGAGGCGGAGGCAAGGGCCCTGGTCGAGGCCTCCGACCGGCGGGCGCTGACCGCCCGCACCATCACCGGCGTGGAGCAGGTCATGGCGCTTCTGGCGCGCGCCCGCACCGAGGGCTACGTGGTCATCGACCAGGAGCTGGAGCTCGGCCTCACCTCCATCGCTGTGCCGGTCGTGGACCGGTCCGGCCGGGTCCTCGCCGCGGTCAACATCGGCACGCAAGCCGCGCGTTTCCCGCCCGACGCGCTGGTCCGCGAGTTCCTGCCGCGGCTGCAGGCGGTGCAGGCGGATCTCGCGCGCATCCTGTGAGGCGGGGTGTCGTTCCATCGGGCCCCTCACCCTCCCTTTCCCCGCCCTAAAGAGGCTCCCCATCACCTCTCCCCGCCGGGGAGAGGTGATGGTTGTGCCCTGCAACGGCCCGAAACCATCCCCGCGGCCCGACCCCTGACGCCAAAGCCTGTGGGCTGTGCACCGCGACGGTTGAATTCGAAGGCCCCACCTGCGAGCGTCGCCGCCGATGCCCGTTGCCTCTGACCATCAGCCTGCGCCGACCCCGCCCGCCGAGCCGGACGGCCGCGTCACGCCGCTGATGGAGCAATATATCGAGATCAAGGCGGCGAACCCGGATTCGCTGCTGTTCTACCGGATGGGCGATTTCTACGAGCTGTTCTTCGACGACGCGGTCGCCGCCTCGCGCGCCCTCGGCATCGCGCTGACCAAGCGCGGCAAGCATCTCGGTGAGGACATTCCCATGGCCGGCGTGCCGGTCCATGCCGCCGACGACTATCTCCAGCGCCTCATCCAGCTCGGCTTCAAGGTGGCGGTCTGCGAACAGGTCGAGGACCCGGCGGAAGCCAAGAAGCGCGGCTCCAAGTCGGTGGTGAAGCGCGACGTCGTCCGCCTCGTCACGCCGGGCACGCTGACCGAGGACTCGCTGCTGGAGCCGCGGCGCAGCAATTACCTCCTGGCGGTCGCCCGTGCCCGCACCGCGTCGGTCGGGAGCGGCGATGGCTACGGCCTTGCCTGGGTCGACATCTCCACCGGCGAGTTCCGCGTCGCCGAGACCGACGGTGGCCGTCTTGGCGCCGACATCGCCCGGGTCGATCCGCGCGAGATCGTCGTCTCCGACGCGCTTCACGCCGATCCCGCCCTTGCCGACTTCTGGCGCGGCTTCAAGGCGGTCTCCCCGGCGCCGCGCGACCTCTTCGACGGGGCGAGCGCCGAGCGCCGGCTTGCCGCCTATTTCGGCGTCGGCACGCTCGACGGCTTCGGCGCCTTCTCCCGGCTTGAACTGTCGGCGGCCGCGGCGGTCGCGACCTATGTCGAGCGCACCCAGATCGCCACGCGGGCCCCGCTCTCCCCGCCCGTGCGCGAGCCGGCCGGCGCCGCCATGCTCATCGACGCGGCGACGCGCGCCAATCTCGAACTCGTCCGCACCCTCGGCGGCGAGCGGCAGGGCTCGCTCCTCGCCGCCATCGACCGGACCGTCACGGCAGCCGGCGCCCGCCTGCTCGCCGCCCGTCTCGCCAGCCCCCTGACCGACCCGGTCGCCATCGCCTCCCGCCTCGATGCGGTGGACGCTCTCGTCCAGGCGCCCGCGCTGCGCGCCGAGATCCGCGCCCGCCTGCAGAATGCGCCGGACATGGCCCGCGCCCTGACCCGCATCGCCATGGAGCGCGGCGGCCCGCGCGATCTCGCCGCCATCGGCCAGGGCCTGGTGGCCGCGGCGAGCCTTGCCGATCTCCTTGCCGGGGCCTCCGCCGGCGAACTCGCCACTGCCGCCGAAGGCCTCGCCCGCCCAGACGGGGCGCTGGCCGCCCATCTCGCGGCGGCGCTGGCCGACGACCTGCCGCTCCTCAGGCGCGACGGCGGCTTCGTCCGCCCGGGGTTCCGCGCAGGCCTCGACGAAACGCGGGCCCTGCGCGACGAGAGCCGCCGCGTCATCGCCTCGCTGCAGACGCGCTATGCCGAGGAGACCGGCATCCGCGCCCTCAAGGTCAAGCACAACAACGTGCTCGGCTATTTCGTCGAGGTGGCGCAGCAGCACGGCGAGACATTCCTTCGGGCGCCGCTGAACGAGACCTTCATCCACCGCCAGACCATGGCCGGCGCGATGCGCTTCTCCACCACCGAGCTCGGCCAGCTCGAGGCGAAGATCGCGGGTGCCGCCGACCGGGCGCTGGGCATCGAACTGGACATCTTCGCCGACCTTACCCGCGCCGTGCTCGACCGGTCCGAAGCGATCCGCGCCGCAGCGGCGGCCATCGCCGTGCTCGACGTCGCCGCCGCCAATGCCATGCTGGCGGCGGAAGAGGCCTGGTGCCGGCCGCTGGTGGACCATTCCCTTGCCTTCGCGGTGAAACAGGCGCGCCATCCCGTGGTGGAACAGGCGATCCGCGGCCGCGCGCCCTTCGTCGCCAATGACTGCGACCTCTCCGGCAGCGAGGCCAGGGGCCAGGAGCCGCGCGGCCGCATCTGGCTCGTCACTGGCCCCAACATGGCCGGCAAGTCCACCTTCCTGCGGCAGAACGCCCTGGTCGCCGTGCTGGCGCAGGCGGGCGCCTTCGTGCCGGCGGCTTCCGCCCATATCGGCATCGTCGACCGGCTGTTCTCGCGCGTCGGCGCAGCCGACGACCTCGCACGCGGCCGCTCCACCTTCATGGTCGAGATGGTCGAGACGGCGGCGATCCTCAACCAGTCGGGGCCGCGCGCCCTCGTCATCCTTGACGAGATCGGCCGCGGCACGGCGACCTTCGACGGCCTCTCCATCGCCTGGGCGGCGGTGGAACATCTGCACGAGACGAACCGCTGCCGGGCGCTCTTCGCCACCCATTTCCACGAGCTCACCGTGCTGTCGCACCGGCTCGACCGCCTCTCCAACGCCACCATGCGGGTGAAGGAATGGCGCGGCGAGGTGATCTTCCTGCACGAGGTCACCGAGGGGGCAGCCGATCGCTCCTACGGCATTCAGGTGGCCAAGCTCGCCGGCCTTCCCGCGGCCGTGGTCGAGCGGGCGCGGCAGGTGCTCGCCGAACTGGAGGCGACCGACCGTTCCGCGCCGAGGCGGCGCATGGTGGACGACCTGCCCCTCTTTGCGGCCGCGCCGCGGCCTGTCGTCGCCCCGCCGCCCGACCCGGTGCTCGATCTCCTCGACGGCATGGATCCCGACGACATGACACCGCGTGAGGCGCACGAGGCGCTCTATGCGCTGAAGGCGCGGCGGATCAGGGCGCCCTGACCCGGTTGAACATCAGCAGCAGCGCCGACCAGGCAAGCGGAATGGCGAGGCCGATCGCCATCCCGGCCCAGACCTCGCCGCGCAGCGCGAAGAGATGCATCACCAAGAGGTAGCCGGTGAAGCCGAAGATCATCGTCATGCCGTTGATGAAGGCCGCGGCCACAGCCGGGCCGCCGAGGCGCCGGTGCATCAGCAGGATGAAACTGGAAAAGCTCGCCGGGAACAGTGCCGCCAGGCCTGTCGCCGCCGGCCCGACGCGCTCCGAGACGAGGATGACGCCAACCACCACTGTCACGACGATCGCCGCGCGGAGTGGCACGTCATACCAGCGCCGCCGCATGGCCGGCGGCTTTTCGCCCCCCCGCCACGACCAGGTGATCGCTCCCGCGGCGGCGAAGACGACCAGATTGAGCACCAGCGCCGAGACGATGGTCCAGTCGAAGGCCTTCACCGCCAGCGCTGCGGCCAGCCAGGCGGCGAGCATGCCGGCATAGGCGGGGACGAGGCCGGCGCCGCGGCGGGCGAGAAAAGCATAGGCGAGCGCCGCCGGGACGATGGCAACATTGCCCGCGAGGCTCGACAAGGCCGCAGCGGCGATGAAGGCGGCGTCGTGGTCGAGCGCCAGCAGCACATAGGCCGGCCCGGTCGAGACCGGCAGCGCCAGCACCAGGGCGGCAACGAAGGGCCGCGAGCGCTCGGCGACGAGCGAGGCGGTAACGACAATGATCGCCGTCGTCGCCGCCTTCAGGATGAGGGAGATGAGAAACACGGGATCAGCACGCGCCGGCCGGAGGGACACGAGGTCTAGCCGCTTCCCCAGCGGCGAGGCAGCCGTCTCAGTGCAGGACGCGCCCGCCATTGGCGTGCATCTCGGCGACGAGGGCTGCGACGCCCTCGAGATGCGGGTTCACCGCCAGCGCCGCCTCGAAGGCGATGAGGGCCTCCATCTCGCGGCCATGGCGCAGGCAGATCTGGGCGAAGCCGGACAGCGCGCCGAAATGGCGGGGTTCGCGCCGCAGCGCCTCCATCACGTCGCGCACCGCATAGGCGTCGTCGCCGCGGATGAAATTGAGCGTGGCGCGCTTGTTCCAGGCTTCGGACCATTCCGGCCGGGCATCGACCAGCGCATCGAGCACGAGCTGGGCGACGTCGTAATCCTTCACCGCGATGGCATTGATCGCCTGTTCCATCGCCTCGTCGGCATAGTCGTCCTCGTGATTGGTCCAGATCGCCCAGATCAGGTCCTGCAGCTCATAGGCCGGCAGGTGCGGCTTGAACCGCGCGAGGTCGCGGAACAGCGCATCGAGCCGCTTGGGCTGGCCCTTGGCCGGTTTCATGGCGTCGAGCTTCAGCACGAGCTGCAGACATTCGTCGAAGGCAATCCGGTCGGACACGCTGGCTCCGCTCTGGCATCGGATGAGGCGATGCGGCCTCCGCAACTTTATCGCGGCCAGCGCCGCGGGCAAGCCGGGAGTGCCGTGGATGCTGGCGGGCAATTGCGGCGTGACCATGCCCGCCGTCAGGGCGACAGGACTGCACGGGCCTTCCGGAGCCGCTCGATGGCGGCGAGGAAACCCGGTCCCGGGCAGACGGTCAGGGCGTCAGGCACCACGATCCGCCGCTCTCCGGGATAGAGGCGGACGAGGGCCGGATGGGCCAGAAGGGCCGCACCCTGGTCGGCGGCCCCGGGCGTCCCCGACCCGACGATCAGGACCTCGGGGCGGCGCGCCACCACCGTCTCCAGACTGACGAAGCCGCCGAGACCGGTGCCGGGCCCGGCATGGCGGAAGCCCGCCCGACCCATCAGTTCGCCGAGAAGGGACTGCGGCCCGGCGGCATAGCCGCGCCGCTCATAGGGGAGCGCCGAGGGCGCCCGCCCGTCCTGCGGCGGGGGCATGTCCATCTGCCGTGCCAGGGCTTCGCCTCGTTCGGGATGGCCGAGCAGCGCCGCCGTCCGGCGCACCAGCGCCTGTGCCTCCGCGAGGGTGGCGGGCAGGGGGAGCCTTTCGACACGAAGGCCCCGCGCCGCCAGCACCCGTCCTGTTCCGAGGCGGTCGAGCGGGCCGAGAAGCACGAGATCGGGCGCCAGAGCCAGCGCCTCTTCAGCCGTCCCGCCGGTCTGCGGCAGGCCCTGCGCGGCCACGGCTGCCGCCGAAGCGGCGGGGTCGCGGGCAAGCGCCGACAGGGCGGCGATCTGGCTGCGGTCGGCCAGCGCCAGCAGGAGCTGGTCGGCGCAAAGATTGAGGGAAACGACGCGCTGCGGCATCGCGCCGGCCGGAGTCGCGGCGAGGGCGAAACCGGCGGCGAGGAGGGCCGCGGCGATGGCGGGACGTCTCACGCCGCGTGGGTTTCCGGGGAACTCGCGAGAAGGGCGCGCAGCGTCGCTTCGTCGCGGGCGCTGCGCAGCTTCTGGACATTGGCGGGATCGCGGGTGAGCCGGGCGATGCGCGACAGCGCCTTCAGGTGGTCCGCGCCGGCGCCTTCGGGGGCGAGCAGCGTGAAGACCAGGTCGACCGGCTGCCCGTCGATCGCGTCGAAATCCACCGGTCGCTCAAGCCGGGCGAACAGGCCGAACACCCGCTCCAGCTTGGGAAGCTTGCCGTGCGGAATGGCAATGCCGCTCCCCGCACCCGTCGAGCCGAGATTCTCACGCTCGACGAGCGTGTCGAAAATGTCCTTGGCGGGGCGGCCCGTCAGCGTGGCCGCACGCTCCGCGAGTTCCTGGAGCAGATGTTTCTTCGACGTCGCCCGGAGGGCGGGAATGATCGCGCCGTCGGCAATGATGTCTGGAAGCGGCATGGGCTGCCTTCTCGAATAAGGTGCGGACCGATTCGTCAGGCCCGCCATTAATCTCCATGCAATGACGGTGCCATGACGCGCTCAGGCGGAGCCGTTCGCCACGGCCGGCGGATCGATCCAGCCCACATGGCCGTCCGGCCGCCTGTAAACCACATTCACACGACCGTGAACAGCGTGGTGGAAGACCAGCGCGGCGGCCCCCGTCAGATCGAGTTCCATCACCGCATCGGCCACCGTCATCCGCCGCATCGACGAGGTCTGCTCGGCGATGATGACGGGTTCGAAGGCGCCTTCCGATTCGTCCTCGGGTGCCTCCTTGGGCGCCTCGATGACGACATAGGGCATCTCCATGGCGATCGGATGCACCTGGTGGCCGGCCCGATCCTTGAGCCGGCGCGCATAGCGCCTCAGCCGCTTCTCGATCCGTTCGACGCCCAGGTCGCAGGCGGCATAGGCATCCGCGGCGAAGGCCTCGGCCTGGAGCGACGTGCCAGTGGGAAGATGCAGGGCTGCGATCGTGCGAAAGCCGTGCGCTTCCTTTTCGACGGTCACATGGCCCGTCACCCGCCCGTCGAGATAACGCTGCGCCGCTTCTCCGACCCGCCCCGCAATCCTCTCTCGCAGGGCCTCGCCGATGTCGAGATTCTTGCCGGAAATGCGCAGAGCCATGGGGCTCCTCCGATTGTCTGTTCGATCCGGCGCCACCGAAGGGCAGCACCCCGAAGCCGTCTTCTTATGGTCACAACGGGTAAGGTCTGCCTTGGGACAAGTCAATGCGACCGGCGGCCTGGACCGTGCTGCGCCTGCGTCGTCCGCCGGTGCGGACAGATATGCAAGCCATTGAAATGGCGCCGAATCGCGGGTCGGGACGGCGCCGATGTCGCGCCAACGGGAGCCGGCGGCGGCGCCGCCCTCAGCGGTCGGGGACGAAGGGCGTGCCGAGGGATGCCGGCGCCTGCGCGTCGCCGCGTCGCCGCATGCTGATGAGGACGAGCACCAGGATCGTCGCCAGATAGGGAAGCGCCGACAAGGCCTGGCTCGGAATACCCCAGCCGCGCGCCTGGGCATGGAGCTGCAGCACCGTGACGCCGCCGAAGAGATAGGCGCCGATGACCGCCCGCAATGGCAGCCAGGAGGCGAAGACGACGATCGCCAGCGCGATCCAGCCGCGCCCCGCCGTCATGCCCGGCGACCAGAAGGGCGTATAGGCGAGGGACAGATAGGCCCCCGCGAGGCCGGCGCAGCCGCCGCCGAACAGCACCGCGAGGAAGCGGATCTTCAGCACCGAATAGCCGAGCGCGTGGGCCGCGCCGTGGCTTTCGCCCACCGCCCTGAGGACGAGGCCGGCCCGGGTCTTCCACAGGAACCACCAGACACCGACGGCGAGGAGCGCCGAGACATAGACGAGCGGGTCCTGCCCGAAGAGAACCTTGCCCACCACCGGCAGGTCGGTGAGCCAGGGCAGGTCGATCTTGGCCAGGGCGTCGCGCCGGGCGCCGACGAAGGCGCTCCCGATCAGCGCCGAGACCCCGAGGCCGAGGATGGTCAGCGCCAGGCCCGTTGCCACCTGATTGGCCGCCAGACCCAGCGCCAGAGCGGCGAAGATCGCCGCGAGGACCATGCCGGCGCCGATCCCCGCGAGGATGCCGATGACGGTCGAGCCGGTCAGGATTGCCGCTGCGAAACCGGTGGCCGCCCCGACGATCATCATGCCCTCGACGCCGAGATTGAGGACGCCGGAACGTTCGACGACCAGTTCGCCGAGCGCGGCGATCAGCAGCGGTGTCGCCGCGGTGATGATGGTCAGCAGGATCGCTTCCGTCATGCCCATCAGGCGGCCCTCACACTGGGGACCCGGCGCAGCCGGTAGAGAAGGAACGTGTCGCAGCCGAGCACGAAGAACAGCAGCAGGCCCTGGAAGACGCGCGTCACATCGAGGGGGATGCGCATGGCGATCTGGGCGTTCTCGCCGCCGATGAAGGTGAGCGCCAGGAAAAGCCCGGCGATCAGCGCGCCGATCGGGTTCAGTCGGCCGAGGAAGGCGACGATAATGGCGGTGAAGCCGTAGCCGGGTGAGATCGAGGGCTGGAGCTGGCCGAGCGGCCCGGCCACCTCAATGATGCCGGCAAGGCCTG
>JAIEPJ010000243.1 GCA_019749835.1 Phreatobacter sp.
GAGGATGACGAAGGGGATGAAGGAGAGACCGACGCCCCTGAGCAACGGCTCGGGCAGGTTCATCGCCGGTCCAAGCGCGCCGGCGCCGATGATGAGCAGGAGGCCTGTCGTGCCGGAGGCGAGCGCATCGAGGGCCAGCACCCGTCGCAGGAAGGTCGGGGCATCGGCGGCGCGGAAGAGGGCGAAGGCGAAGGACATGACAGGCTCCTGGTGATCGTCGCGGCGGGGGATCCGGTCCGCGTCCGTGGCCACGATCGCCCTGCCGCAGCAGCGGGTCGATTACCTCCGAGGTCATTGGCCGGCGGCGCCGGCCGGGGCTAGGCTCGTCCCATGACCCCAGGCACCGCCCCCCGTTCCCCCTCGCCCGCCCCACGCGCCGTCGGCGACCACCTGCGCGACTGGCGCCAGCGCCGCCGCCTGAGCCAGATGGACCTCGCCCTCGATGCCGGGGTCTCCACCCGCCATCTGAGCTTCCTGGAGACCGGGCGGGCGGCGCCGAGCCGGGAGATGATCCTGAAACTCGCCGAACGGCTGGAGATCCCCCTGCGCGAACGCAACCTGCTGCTGGTGGCGGGGGGCTTCGCGCCGGTCTTTCCCGAGCGGCGGCTCGATGATCCGGACGTTGCCGCGGCCCGTCGGGCCGTCGAGCTGGTGCTGGCCGGCCACGAGCCCTATCCGGCGGTGGCGCTCGACCGGCACTGGACCATCGTCGCCCACAACCGGGCCATCGGCCCCTTCCTGGAGGGCTCAGCGCCGGAGCTTCTCGCCGGCCCGATCAACATGATCCGCCTGTCGCTGCACCCGCAGGGGATCGCCCCGCGCATCGTCAATCTCGGCGAGGTCCGCGCCCATGTGCTGGCGCGGCTCCGACGCCACATCGAACTCACCGCCGATCCCGTGCTCGAGGCGCTGCTGGCGGAGGTCTCGGCCTATCCGGTGCCCTTCTCCCAGCCGCATCCGAAGAAGGGGCAGGAGGCGGGGGAGCTGTTCATTCCGGTGCGACTGCAGACGGAAGCGGGCCTGCTGACGCTGATCACCACGACGACGGTGTTCGGCACGCCGGTGGACGTGACCCTGGCGGAACTCGCCATCGAGGCCTTCCTGCCGGCGGATGCGGAAACGGCGGAGCGTCTGCGGACGATGGCGGGGTGAGGGCCGGGGTCGGAGGCCGTCACCCCGGCGAGGCGAAAGCCGAGGGAATGGGCCTTGCACGTCGCGCCACAAACACGCTCACACGTGCTGGCCGCCGTTGATGTGGATCTCGGCGCCGTTGAGATAGCTCGAGGTCTCGGTGCAGAGCACGTAGATGATCTTGGCGACCTCGTCGGGCGTTCCGAGGCGACGCATCGGGATCTGCTCGACGATCTTCTCGGTCCCGGGCGACAGGATAGAGGTGTCGATTTCGCCGGGGGCGATGGCGTTGACGCGGATGCCGTGGGGGGCGAAATCGGCCGCCATCTCGCGGGTCAGGCCGGCAAGCGCCGCCTTGGACGTGGCATAGGCGGCACCGGCGAAGGGATGGACGCGGGAGCCGGCGATCGAGGTGACATTGACCACCGAGCCCTTGGCCTCGGCGAGCTCCTTCAGAAGACCGCGCGCCAAGAGGATCGAGGAGAAGAAATTCACCTGGAAGACCTGCTGCCAGACCTTCAGCGGGGTGTGCAGCGAGTTGAGGCGGGCGCCGCCCTCGCCCTTGGGCGAAATGCCGGCATTGTTGACCAGCGCCTCCAGCCGGCCGCCGACCAGGCGGCCGCGGATCTCGTCGATCGCCCGTTCGGTGTCGTCGGCATCGGCGAGGTCGACCTGGATATGGTCCTCGGGGCCCATCTCCCAGGGGCAGTTCTCGGGGAAGGGCTGGCGCGAGCAGGTGATGACCCGCCAGCCGGCGGAGGAGAAGCGCTTGACGGTGGCGTGGCCGATGCCGCGGCTCGCACCGGTGAGGAGCAATGTTCGGCGGATCTGGTTCACGGGGGCTTCCTTGGTCCATGCCGGCGCCCGCGCGGGGGCCGGCGCCTTTCATAGAGCCATCGGGCCGGTCTGCCTATGGCCTGCGGCACAATCAGGGATAGAGCCTGGCCTTGCGCGTCCAGGGACCGGCCGCGTCGGGGCGGGTGAACTGCACCCGGTCGTGCAGCCGGAAGGGCCGGTCGTGCCAGAACTCCATGGAGACGGGGAGGATGCGGTAGCCGGTCCAGTGCGGCGGGCGCGGCACCTCGCCGACGGCATAGCGGGCCGTAAAGCCGGCGACGGCCTTTTCCAGCGCGAAGCGGCTCTCGAGCGGGCGCGACTGCTGGCTGGCCCAGGCGCCGATGCGGCTGCCGCGCGGGCGCGAGGCGAAATATTCATCCGCCTCGGCGTCTGCGACCCGCTCGATCGGCCCGCGCACCCGGACCTGCCGGCGCAGCGACTTCCAGTGGAAGACCACCGCGGCCTTCTTCTGGCCGTCGAGCTCGGTGCCCTTCTGGCTCTCGGTGTTGGTGTAGAAGACGAAGCCCCTGGGGTCGACGCCCTTCAGGAGCACCATCCGGACATTGGGGAGCCCCTCGGCGTCGACGGTGGCGAGCGCCATGGCGTTGGGATCGTTGGGCTCGGAACGGCCGGCATCGGCGAGCCATTGGTCGAAGAGCAGGAAAGGCTCGTCGGTGGTGGTGAAATCGTCCTGATCCGAACCGGACATTAACGAACTCCGATGTTGACTGCAGGGCAGAGCGGGTCAGCTCCGGAGTTGCAGGCGTATGGGCGTTACGGGTGGCGTTCGCCATGTCTATAGCGAAAGCGGGTTGGCGCGCCCATGCCTTCCGCTGCGCGATCGGGCATGCCGGAACCGACGGACGATCCTCGTCGTAGCGCTGGCCGTCCTGGCGTTCCAGGGATGCACCGTGGCGCTGCCCTCGCTGTGGGAGCGCGCCAATGTCGCGCCGCCCGGCACCGCCCAGATGCGCCAGCCCGCCGCCGACGACGATGCGGTGACAACCGGGTCGGTGCGCCGCCCGGCGGAGCCGGCCACCGCCCCCGCCGTGACCCCGGCCGGGCCGCTTCCCATTCCCCAGGCCGACTGGGAGGCCGCCAAGGCGGTGCTCATGGAGGCGCTCGCCGACCGCGCCGACACGCCGAGCCTGCCATGGTCCCATGCGCCGAGCGGCATGAGCGGCACGATCACCGCCCTGCAGCGCGGCAATGGCAGTGCCGGGCAGACCTGCCGCGACTTCCTCGGCAGCGCCATCAAGGACGGCAAGGAGGTGTGGTTCGACGGCCGCGCCTGCCGCACGACCGGCCCCTGGGCCGTGGTCGAACTCAGGCCCTGGCGACGCGGCTGACCCCGTCCGGTCGCGAACTTGTGAACGGGGGCCTGCGCCCCCACATTGACGGGCGAACCGCAACACCGTCGGGTGCCTGATCCAGGCGCCCACCCCAAGGACGACCATGGCTCGCGATCCCTACGACGTCATCGGCGTCGCGCGCTCGGCGAGCGCCGACGAGATCAAGCGCGGCTTCCGCAAGAAGGCCAAGGCGCTGCATCCGGACGCCAATCCCAACGACCCCAAGGCGCAGGACCGCTTCGCGGAACTGAACAACGCCTACGAACTGCTGTCGGACGCCGACAAGAAGCGCCAGTTCGACCGCGGCGAGATCGACGCCGAAGGCAAGCCGCGCTTCGCCGGTTTCGAGGGCTTCGGCGGCGGCCGTCCCGGCGGACCCGGCGCCGGGCCGCAGGGCGACACGATCTTCGAGACCTTCTCCTTCGGCCGCGACGGCTTCAAGCGCGGCGGCGGGCCGGGGCGCGGCCATCAAGGCGGGCGCCCGGGCGGACAGGCTGGCGGACCGCCGCCGATGGACGACTTCTTCGACATCCTGTCCGGCATGAGCGGCGGGGCGCGGGGCGGCCGTGCCCAGGCGCCCTTCGGCGAGGATTTCGGCGCGCCGCCCTCGGGCGAGGACGTGACACTGACCATCAAGGTGCCTTTCCTCGACGCCGCCCGCGGCTCGACCCAGCGCATCGTGCTGCCATCGGGCGAAGCCGTCGACCTCAAGATCCCGGCCGGCACGCGCGAGGGCCATCGCATGCGCCTGCGCGGCAAGGGCAGGCCGGGCAGTCTCGGCCGCCCGACGGGCGACGCCTATGTCGTCGTCGCGGTCGAGCCCCATCCCGCCTTCACGGCGGAAGGCAAGGATCTCAGGCTCGACCTCCCCATCGCCCTCGACGAGGCGATTCTCGGCGCGAAGGTGCGGGCGCCGACCCTCGACGGCGAGGTCGAGCTGACCCTTCCGGCCATGACCTCCTCGGGCAAGACCTTCCGCCTGCGCGGCAAGGGCATGCCGGCCGACAGCGGCGCGGGCGACCTCTATGTCACCGTGCGCATCGTGCTGCCCGAGGCGAGCGCCGACCTCGAGGGCTTCGCCCGGGTCCTGAAGGACCGTCGCAAGGGCGATCCGCGCGAAAGCCTGTGAACTTCCCGCCCGCCTTGCACGCCCGGCGCGTCAATGGCATAGGTCCCGGCTGATTTTGCGGCAGCATGCCGGATGAGGAATGATATGGCAGGCATCATGCAGGGCAAGCGCGGCCTCATCATGGGGGTGGCGAACAACCGGTCCATCGCCTGGGGTATCGCCAAGGCCTGCGCCGACCAGGGCGCCGAACTCGCCTTCACCTTCCAGGGCGAGGCGCTGGAAAAGCGCGTGCGGCCGCTGGCGGCCGAGGTCGGCGGCCATGTGGTCGGCCATTGCGACGTCACCGACAGCGCCAGCATCGACGCCGTCTTCGCCGAGACCGAGAAGGTCTTCGGCAAGCTCGACTTCCTGCTGCACGCCATCGCCTTTTCCGACAAGGACGAACTCACCGGCCGCTATGTCGACACGACCGAGGGCAATTTCACCAAGTCGCTGCTGATCTCCTGCTATTCCTTCACGGCCATCGCCCAGCGCGCCGAGAAGCTGATGGTGGACGGCGGCTCGCTGCTCACCCTGACCTATTACGGCGCAGAGAAGTGGATGCCGCACTACAATGTCATGGGCGTCGCCAAGGCGGCGCTTGAGGCGAGCGTGCGCTACATGGCCGCCGACCTCGGCGAGAAGAAGATCCGCGTCAACGCCATCTCGGCCGGCCCGATCAAGACGCTGGCCGCCTCCGGCATCGGCGACTTCCGCTACATCCTCAAGTGGAACGAGTACAATTCGCCGCTGCGCCGCACCGTCACGATCGACGAGGTGGGCGATTCCGGCATGTACCTGCTGTCGGATCTGTCCCGCGGCGTCACCGGCGAGATCCACCATGTGGATGCCGGCTACCACGTCGTCGGCATGAAGAACCCGCACGCCCCGGATATCGGCGCACTGTAAGCGTCGGCAGGCGCGGCAAAGCGGCGCCCCGATCCGCCTTACTCTTCCTCTTCCTCATCGTCGTTGACCGCCGCCACGGCCTGGCGCGCCGACTGCTGGCGCGACCACATGGTGGCGTAGAGCCCGCCGCGCCTGACCAGCGCGTCATGGGTGCCGGTCTCGACGATGTGGCCGTTGTCGAGGACGATGATGCGGTCGGCGGTCACCACCGAGCCGAGGCGGTGGGTGACGGAGACGACGGTGCGCGTCTCGGCGATGCGGCGCAGGGTCTCGTTGAGCTTGGATTCGGTCTCTGCGTCGAGCGCACTGGTCGCCTCGTCGAGCACCAGAACCGCGGGGTTGCGGACGAGGGCGCGGGCGATGGCGACGCGCTGGCGCTGGCCGCCGGAGAGCTGGCCGCCGCGCTCGCCGACGGTCGTCTCATAGCCCTGCGGCAGGGCGGCGATGAAGTCGTGGACCTCGGCCTGGCGCGCGGCGGCGATGATCTCCTCCATCGTCGCCTCGGGATGGGCCATGCGGATGTTCTCGGCGATGGAGGTGTTGAAGAGGAAGCTCTCCTGGAACACCACGGCCATCTGGGCACGGAGGGATGCCTGGGTGACGGTCCGGATGTCGGTGCCGTCGATGGTGACGCGGCCCTCGAGCGGGTCGTAGAAGCGCATCAGCAGGTTGAGGAAGGTGCTCTTGCCCGAGCCAGACGGCCCGACGATGCCGAGGAAAGAGCCCTTCGGCACGGTGACGGAAAGGTTCTCGGTACGGAAGGACGAGCCGGGATAGGAGAAGGCGACCTTGTCGAAAACGATCTCGCGCTGGAAGGGCCCGAGGCTGCCGGCGTCCGGCGCATCGACCATGGTGGGCTTCTGGGCGAGGAGATCGTTGAGGTGGCGGATGGAGCCGGCCGCCTGCGCCATGGTGGGCACATATTGGGTGACGTTGGTCAGGGCATAGCCCATCGACAGGAAGACGCCCTCGAAGGCGATGATCGTGCCGACGGTGATGCGGTCGGTGAAGGCCCAGTAGGCGCCGAGGGCGAAGACGGCGATGTGGATGACGTAGAGCCCCGTCTGCGCCGTCCGCTCGACCAGGGCGGAGGAGAAGTTGGTGCGCCGGGCGATGCCGACCCAGGTGCCGTTGAGTCCGGCGAAGTGCAGCCGGGCGCGCCCGACCATACCGAAGGCCTTGATCACCGGCTGGGCCGAGACATTCTCCTGGACAGCGCTGATCAGCCGCCCCTCGGTCTGGCGCTTGTCATAGGCGAAGAGGAACGCCCTGCGGGCGAAGATGCGCGGCCACCACAGGATCATCGGGAAGACGAGGGAGGCGATCAGCCCGAGCCAGATGTCGAACATGAACATCAGGATGGTGGCGTAGATGACCTCCATGAAGGGCATGACGAAGCCGGGCACGAAGGCGACGAGGGCGCCCTCGAGCGCCACGAGATCGCCGGAGAAACGCGACAGCACAGTGCCGGTCGGTGTGGTGTGGAAGTAGGGCATCGACATCGACTGGACATGGTCGAAGAGGCGCTGGCGGATGTCGCGCGTGATGTCGGCGAAGAGGCGCGTATAGACGAAATCGGCGATCAGGGCGACGACCGAGACCGCGATGGCGGCGGCGCCCATGAAGAGGAGTGAATTGAGGAGCGCGCGCCATTCCTTTTTGATCAGGCCCTCGTCGATGAGGTACTGCGTGACCAGCGGGAAGGAGAAATTGAGGGCCGCCTCGGTCAGGATCAGGACGACGAGAAGGGCGATGGTGGTCTTGTAGGGCGCGGCGAAGGGCGCCAGGAAGCGGGCCATGAGCCGGAGGTCGTCGGCACTGACGTCCTCCTCCTCCTCGTCCTCATCGTCGTCGGGCTCGACGTAGTTCTTGTCCTGGCTCATGACGGATCTTGGATCATTTGCAGGTCGGGGAAGGGGGCCATGCGTGCCGGCCCGCATCCCGCAGGTCATGCATCATTCCGCCGCAGGATGCACCCGAAATCGCGCGGGGCGCCGAAACCCGCCATTGCAGGGCTGAAGCCGGGCCCGCCTGGGTCCGGCCTCCGGTCATCGGCCAGGGCTGGGGCGGCCGCTCAGCGACCGCCGGCCACCGCCCGCACCTTCGAGGTCGGGCCCTTCTGGCGTCCGGCCATCAGCTTCTCGACCCATTTGCCGGCATCTGGCTTGGCGTAGAAGCAGTAGCGCATGGTCTCCATGTCCGGATACCAGGGGAAGTCGCCCTCATTGGCGTCGCACTCGATCTTCCAGGCCTTCTTGAGGATCTTCTGGTCGTGGACGGCCGGGCGCCAGCCGTGGCGCTGGAAGCGCTCGGACCATTGCCAGGTCGATTCCAGCGTCAGGACGCCGTCGAAGACGTCGTGATACTCGATGACCTCGCGGGTCATGTCGGCGGTGATGCCGCCGAAGAAGATGCCGATGCGGGTGACGCGGTAGAGTTCCTGGATCGCCTTGTCGATCAGCTCTTCCGGCACGTAGCACAGGCAGGTGTCGTAGATGACGTCGAAGGACTGGTCCTCGAAGGGCAGCTTGGTGACGTCGCCGAGAAGGTTGCGGTGCAGCCAGTCCTTGGGCGTCTGGGCATGGACGTGGCGCGAGTTCTCGATGCCCCAGGCGTCGATGCCGATATCGGCGAAGCACTTCAGCGTCAGGCCCGAGGCCGAGCCGACGTCGAGCAGCGTGTAGGGCGGCTTGATGCCGAAGATGCACTCGTAGAGGTCGGCATTGTACTGCTCGTCGAAATATTCGCGGAAGCTCTCCTCGTAGGAGAGGCCCTCGGCATATTCGTCGTGGTAGTCGTCGGTGAGGGTCGACTCGACGAAGCCCTCCTCGATGACACCCTTCTGCTTCTCAAGGGCAGCCTTCTTGCGCGCGCCGGAATAGGCGGCGCCGCGCAGCTTGCCCATCATCATGTCGACGACGAAATTGGCCGAGTCATAGGCGCCGTTGACGGTCGAATCGAAGAGATAGTCGCCGACCAGATAGAGGTTCGGCAGGACCTTGCCGTCGGGCTGGTGGCGCTCGCGCAGCTCGGGGGCGGGATGGCCGCCGGGCAGGCCGGAGATGGTGCCCACCCAGCGCTGCACCTTGGCGTCCATCATCTGCTTCTTCGCCGTGGCGATGAGCTCGGCAGGGAGCGAATCGAGGGCGAGCTGGACGAGGCGCTCGTCGTCGAGGTTCGACAGGGCGAGAGCATGGGTGGAGGGAATGAGCCAGCCGAGCACGCCGTGCTTGGAGGGATGCCGCGCCGTCTCGTCATAGATGCAGGCGCCGCCGAAGGCGTCCGTCATGATGTAATGGCCCTGGAAATGCTCGTTCCAGAACGGCTTCTTGAACTGGATCGTGACGCGCAGGTAATGGGCCGGATTGTCGTAGCGGGCCTGGTGCTTCTGGATCGCCATGCGCTCCTCGCGGCCGGCGAACTCGATCTGGCTGACCCAGTAGTTGGGGACGGCGACGACGACATGGTCGAATTCATGCGTCTCGTCGCGGCCCTTGCGGCGGACGGTCAGCGTGTAGGTGCCGCTGTCATTGCGGGCGATCTTCGCGACGCGGCTCTCCAGCATGATCTTGGCGGAGACGCGGGCGGCGAGCCCTTCGATCAGCTTCTCGTTGCCGCCGACGATGGAATAGAGGCGCAGGTATTTCGGATCGTCCATGAGGACGTTCTTCAGGCCGTTCAGCGCATTGGTCAGCTGGGCCTCGGTGGCGACGTCGGAGCGCACCGCGACCTCGATATACTTGCGCGCCATCTCGTCCTCGACCGCGTCGAGAACCTCGCGGAAGGTCTTGCCGCCCCAGGGGTGCTTGTTGTCGTCGCCCGAATAGCCCTCGTAATATTCGTCGGGCGAGCAGAGCTCGTGGCAGGTGGCGTGGAAGGCGTCGATGGCCTTCAGCGTCGTGTCGCCGAAATGCTTCTTGATGTCCCGGCGGTTGTTGAGGATCTTGCCCTCGAGGATGACGCCCTTGCCGTCCATCGGCACGACGTCGAGGCCCATGACCTCGGTGATGATGCGCTTCAGCGGGTCGGGGCCGAAATGGGAGTAGTCGTAATATTCGGCGACGCCGCGCTCGAAGAGCGAGGGGCCCTTCTCGAAGCTGTCGGTGGCGATCTTGCCGCCGAGGCGGTCGGAGGCTTCGAACAGGGTGGCGGTGAAGAGACCGTCGCAGAACCGGTCGAGCAGGTAATTGGTGAAGAGCCCACCCGGCCCGCCACCCACAATCGCGACACGCGTCATATCCGAGCTTTCATTCCTGAGCCGGCCGCGCCGAACGGCGCATTCCAGCCTTCATCCGCTGAAAATCCGGGGCCGAGCTATAGCGACGGTTCGTTTCCGAATAAAGCCATCGGCCACGCGATATTGTCGCGCAGGATGAATCCGGCGAGCCGCGCCCGCACGCCCCGGAGGGTTGTGAGGAGGCCATCCATGCGGGCGCGCAACTGAACGCAATCTGAACCGGTTGTCCGCGGTGGCGGTCGCTCAGCGCATCACGCTCGGCAGCCAGGTGGCGATGGCGGGAAAGACCATCAGCACCCCCACCGCGAGGATGTAGACGAGCATGAAGGGCAGCACGCCGGAAAAGACGTCGGTGATGGGGCCGCCGTCCTTGCGCATGCCCTGCAGCACATAGAGCACGGTGCCGTCGGGCGGCGAGATCAGCGCGATCTCCACCAGCATGACGACGATGACGCCGAACCAGATCGGGTCGTAGCCGAGCGCCACGACGACCGGGAAGATGACCGGGATCGTGGTGATCATCATGGAGAAGCCCTCCATGAAGGTGCCGAGCGCCAGATAGAAGCCGATGATCAGCAGCATGATCGCCCAGGGCGGCAGCGGCATCTGCGAGACGAGCTGGGCGAGGGCCTGCGGCACGCCAAGCGCCGTGAAGACGTAGTTGAGCAGATAGGCGCCGAACAGGATGAGGCCGATCAGCGCCGTGTTGCGCGCGGTGGCCTCGGCTGAATCGTTGAGCATCTTGAAGGAAAGCTTGCCGTCGAGAGCGGCCAGAACGATGGCCGCGACGACGCCGAGGGCGGCCGATTCGGTCGCCGTGGCGAGGCCGCCATAGATCGTGCCGAGCACGATGAGGATGAGCACGGCGGTGGGCGCGAGGTCGACGAGGCTGCGCATCTTCTCGCCCCAGCTGTAGCGGGGGCCGTCAGGATCGCGCGGCGCGGCGGTCTTCGCCTTCAGCAGGATGATGGCGATGAAGAGCGCGACGACCAGGATGCTCGGCCCGATCGCCGCGACATAGAGCGCGCCGACCGAGGTCTCGGTGATCAGGCCGTAGATGATGAAGGTGATGCCCGGCGGGATGAGATTGCCGAGCGCACCGCCGGCGGCGAGCGAGCCGAGCACCATCTTCGGGTCGTAGGGCTTGTCCTTGAAGAAGGGCAGGGCCACCGAGCCCATGGTGGCGGCAGTGGCGACGGATGAGCCGGAGATCGCCGAGAAGACGCCGGACGCCGCGATGTTGGTGTGGAGGAGGCCGCCCGGCATGCGGTTCAGCCAGATGTTGAGCGTCTTGTAGAGCCGGTCAGACAGGCCGGCGCGCAACAGGATCTCGCCCATGAGCAGGAAGAGCGGCACGGCCACCAGCACGAAGGAGGAGGACGGGTTCCAGATGGTCTGGCCGATGAAAAGCCAGAAGGGGCGGTCGGAAAAGGCATAGCCGACGATGAGGCCGAGCACGCCAAGCGCCGCACCGACATAGATGCCCATGCCGAAGAACAGCATGAACAGGCCGACCAGCAACATGATCTCGCCCATCAGCTCACCGGACGGCGCATGGCCGGTGAAGCTCATGCCGAACATGATGGCGACGAGGATGAGGAGGAAGACAACGGCGATCACGGCTTCACCTCGGGGTTCGCGGGCCCGGCCGGCGTTCGGGGGTCATCGGGGACGGGTTCGCCCACGGCCTCGAGCGCTTCGGCGACCTCCTCCTGGTAGGAGCGGCTGTGCAGCATCTGTTCCGCCTCGTGGCCGCGGCCGGCGACGATGAGCAGGAACCCTTCCAGCAGCATGGCGAGGATCAGCAGGAAGAAGGCGCCAATGCCGAAGGCCCAGAGCCCCTGGGGGATCGCCAGCGGGGTGCGGATGACGCTGATGTCGGTGGCGTTGAACAACAGGGATTCCTCCACCAGCATCCAGGCGCCGTAGAAGAGGTAGCCGACCAGGACGGCGAGAAAGGCCAGGCTGGTCAGGTGCAGCCAGTAGCGGATGCGGGCGGGGAACATGTTCACGACCACGTCGATGCGGACATGGGCACGCATGGCGAGGGTATGGGACAGTCCCCAGGCGATGCCAAAGGCCAGCGCATAGCCCGACAGTTCCGTCGTCGCCTGGGAGGAGAAGCCGAGAAAGCGGCGCGCCAGCACGTCGAATGTGATGAGGCAAGCGGTGGCGATGAAGCCCCAGCCCGCGACATAACCCATGATCGTGCCGAGCCGGGCGAGGGAACGCCGGCCGAGGCTGGCGACGTCGATCATCGTGTTCAGCATCGCGGCTCCCCCGAGGCCCGATCGGGCCTCACCGGCGGTGATCCCCCCTGGGAGCACCCTCGTCCCTGCGGTCGGGTCACGCGGGCCGGATCTCCGCCCGCGTGACGCTGGTGATGGCGGCGATCAGTTGCCGGCATAGGTGACGCCGGTGATCGGCGCCACGATACGGTTGTAGATCTCGCCGCAGCGGGCGCCGCAGCGCTTCACCCAGTTCGGCAGGATGGTCGATGTCAGGGTCGTGCGCATCACCTCGGTATCGGCCGCCACCGGGCGGTAGACGCGCATCGGATTGGCATCCGGCACGCGGCCGAGCTTGCAGGCAGCGCGGTCGCCGATATTGCAGGAAATGCCGTCCTCGGTCTGTTCGAGGCCAAGCTTCCACTGGGCCTCCTCGACCTCGCTCATGGTCGCTTCCATGGCGGCGCGCACCGCCGGGTCGAGGCGGTTCCACCACTGGATGTTCACGACATAGGCGGAGACCGACCAGAAGAGCGGCAGGGCGTAGAGGCTCTGGGTGACTTCATACCAGCGGGCCGAGTTGCCCGAACCGGTGCCGGTGATGGCGCAGTCGACGACGCCGCGCTCCAGCGCCGAATAGACTTCGGGGAAGCCGATACCGGTCGGCTGGCCGCCGATCTGGCTGACGAAGTCGTTCGAGGACCCGCCGCCGGTGCGGATGCGCTTGCCGCGCAGGTCGGCGAGGCTCGTCACCTGGCCGCGGCAGAAGAACTGCTGGGCAGCGAAGGGATACATGACGAGGATGCGGACGCCGAAGCGCTCCAGTTCCTTGTTGACCTCCGGCAGCATGGCGGCGGCCACTTTGCGCGCCTGGTCGAGGCTGGGATTGAGGCCGGCGAGATCGATCACATCGAGGAGCGGCACGTCGCCTGCCACGGTGTTCAGCGGCACGGCGCCGATATCGACCTGGCCGGAACGGACGAGGCGCAGGATTTCCGGGCCGTTGAGGTTCCGCTCGGGCCAGGAGGCCAGCGTCACGCGGATGCGGCCGTTGGACTTGGCGGCAAGGCCGTCGCGGATCAGCGGCTGGTCGACGCGGGTGAATTGCGGCATGGCCGGGCCGGGCTGGGTCACGATCTGGACATTGACCGGCGGGCCGGCCGGAACGGCCTGGGCGAGAACGGGCAGGGCGCCGGACAGGGACAGGGCCACCGCCGTGGCGGCGGTTCGCAAGCGCATCATGGTGGTCTCTCCTTCGTCGATGGGCCGCACGGCGGCGGCGGTGGTCGGTCGGCGTGGTCTCTGGACTGTTCTTATGAAGCCGGCGGGTAGTAGAGGAACTCGATCAGCAGACAGCCCTCGTCGCTGAAGAAGGGACCATGGATGATGTGCGGCGGCCGGACGGCATAGGTTCCGAAAGGCAGCCGCACCGCCTCGGCCTTAGCAGCAAGCGTGCCAAGCATGAGGGAGCCGGAGACGATGAACACCTCCTCACACCAGTCATGCGACACGGGATGGTCCACCGCGGCGCCGGGAGCCCAGCGGCCGAGCCGCGTCACGGCGCCCCGGCGCGCCACCGGGTCGAGGCGGCCGGAGAGAATCTTCTCCTCGACGCCGGAATAGCCAGCGACCGGCTCCCAGCTGCCGCCAACGAAGGCATCGAAGAACTCGCGGTGGATCTTGCCGAAGGCCCCGAAGCCGGGGTGCGGCGACGGGGCGGGCATGGTCACAGGGCGGCGATCCGGCTGTTGGTGAGGTCGGTGACGAGCATGGAGCCCGGCGCGTGGGTGATCGCGAAGGGTGGCTTCGCCGCGGCAATGACCGATTGCGGGGTCACGCCGCAGGCCCAGAAGACCGGCAGTTCGTCAGCCTTGACCTCGACAGGGTCGCCGTAGTCGGGCGCGCCGAGGTCGCGGATGCCGATCGCTTCGGGCAGGCCGATATGGACCGGCGCACCGTGGACGGCGGGGAAGCGCGAGGTGATCTGCACGGCGCGGATGGCATCCGCCGGCTTCAGGGGCCGCATCGAGACGACCATCGGGCCAGCGAAGGGTCCGGCCGGGGCGCAGGCGATATTCGTCCGCCACATCGGGACCGTCGTGTTGCAGCTTATATGGCGCATCGGGATACCGTCCTGGATCAGCGCCTCCTCGAAGGAGAACGAGCAGCCGATGACGAAGGCGACGAGGTCGTCGCGCCACCAGGAGCGGATGTCGGTCGGCTCTTCGACCAGAACGCCGTCCTTCCAGACGCGGTAGCGCGGAATATCGGTGCGGATATCGAGATCCATGCCCAGGGCCGGGACCGTCGGATCGCCCGGCTCGGACAGGCCGATCACCGGGCAGGGCTTCGGGTTGAGCGTGCAGAAGCGCAGGAAATCGCCGGCGAGATCCTTGGGCAGGATGGCGAGATTGCCCTGGACGCGGCCGGGCGCCAGCCCGGCAGTATGGCCGGTGATGTCGCCCCGGCGGATGGCGCGGCGGACCTCGGCGGGATCGCTGACGTCGAGAACGCCGGGTGCGCGGAACTGGGCGACAGCCATGAATTTCCCCCCGGAAGAACGTCTCCGTTAGGACAGTGCATCATTCCGCTTGCATCGGGTCCAATCCGAAGTTTGGATCGGTTACGATTAATCCTGCTTATCGATGGGCGGCGGCATGGTGGACTTCAAGGCCCTCGAGACACTGGTCTGGGTCGCCAGCCTCAGGAGCTTCAACCGCGCCGCGGTGAAGCTGCGGACGACGCAGCCAGCGGTCTCGCAGCGCATCGCCCAGCTCGAGGCGGAGATCGGGCAGCGCCTGCTGGTGCGCGAGAAGCGCACGGTGGTGGCGACCGATGCCGGGCGGCGGGTGATCGACTATGCCGAGCGCCTCCTCAAGCTGCGGGCCGAGATGCTGCATGCCGTCGCCGACAGGACCGCGATCCGCGGCACGCTGCGGCTCGGCGTGGCCGAGACCATCGTCCACACCTGGCTGCCGCGTTTCGTCGAGCGGATGGCCAAGGCCTATCCGGGCCTGGCGCTGGAGATCGAGGTGGACATCACGCCACACCTGCGAGACCGCCTCGTGGCACAGGAACTCGACCTCGTCTTCGTGCTGGGGGCGTTGGCAGCCCCGCAGCTGAAGAACCGGCCCCTGTCGACCTATCGCCTCGCCTTCCTGGCGGGACCCGGCCTCGATGTGCCCAACACGCCGATCGGGCTCGCGGCGCTCGCCGCCCATCCGATCCTCACCTTCTCGCGCAACACCCGCCCCTATCTGATCCTGCGCGAGATGTTCTCGGCCCCGGACCTGCCGCCGGTGCGCATCCATGCCTCCTCGTCCATGGCGACGATCCTGCGCATGGCGGAGGATGGGCTCGGTATCGCCGCGGTGCCGGAGGCGATCGCCGGGGGCGAACTGGCATCGGGGCGACTGCGGTCGCTGCGCACCACGGTGCAATTGCCGGATCTGGACTTTTTCGCCTCCTGGCGGATCACGCCGGAGGCCGCCACGGTCGAGGCGGTGGCGACGATCGCCGCCGAGGTCGCGGGACCTCGCGCGCTTAGTGACACCTAGTCGTGCTTGGGGGTGGCCAGGCCCGCCCACATCGGGCCGAGGTCGTCCATCGCCGCCTCGATACATTCCACCACCAGGCGAATGCCGCCACCGCCAGCGAAGACAAGCTCGACCGTGCCACCCGGAGACTCTGGGCCGTCAGCCTCGAAATGGATGGTCAGCAGCTCCAGAACAGCGTCCTCGCCCTTGGGAACGGCGCGCGCCTTGACGGCGGTGACCCGCTCGAAATGCAGGCCGGTGCGGCGGCGCTGGCACTCGCCACCCTCGGCGGCGGTCCAGTCGAACCGGTTGCAGACCAGGGCGAACCGGCGCTCGCGCGCCAGATAGGCGATGTCGGTGGGCTTGAGGACGGCGTCCTGCAGATGCGCGGACAGGACGGCCAGATCCTCGGCGTCGAAGGCGTAGAGCTTCAGCGGTGTGGCGGTCATTGGATTTCTCGGGCCTGTCGCCCTATAGGACCTGATGCGGCCCCAAGTCCATGCGCCAGCGCAACGCGCCTGGAGCCTGGCCCGCCGCCGGACCCATCCCGCCCGAGGATCACCATGACCATCCGCGCGCATGTCGGCGACCTTCCCGACCTCAGCCATTATCAGGTCGACACCGTCGCCATCGACACCGAGACGCTCGGCCTCGTTCCCCAGCGCGACCGCCTCTGCGTGGTGCAGCTCTCGCCGGGCGACGGCAGCGCCGACGTGGTGCAGATCCGCCCCGGACAGGCGGCGCCGCCGAACCTGTGCGCCCTGCTCGCCGATCCCAAGGTCACCAAGCTCTTCCACTTCGCCCGTTTCGACGTGGCGGTGCTGAAACACGCCTTCGGGGTGGAGACCCGCCCCGTCTACTGCACCAAGATCGCCTCCAGGCTGGTGCGCACCTATACCGACCGCCACGGCCTCAAGGACCTGTCGCGCGAGCTGCTCGGCCTCGACATGTCCAAGGTGCAGCAGAGCTCGGACTGGGCCGCGGAGACGCTGACGCCCGCCCAGCTCGACTATGCGGCCTCCGACGTCCTGCATCTGCATGCGCTGAAGGAGAGGCTCGACGCGATGCTGGCGCGCGAAAACCGGGCCGCCCTGGCGGATGCCTGTTTCGCCTTCCTGCCGACGCGCGCCGACCTCGACCTCGCGGGCTGGCCGGAGATCGACATTTTCGCGCATTCCTGAGCGGGCGCGGCGCTTTCCGGGCAGGTTCCGCTTGGCACTCGCCATGGTGGGGCCATAGAGTCATGGTCTGTGCCGCGGGCGGAGCGGCCGGAGGCCGTGGAGCCGCGGCATGAACACGGACGCAGATGATGGCTGGACGCCGCACGGATGAATGGAACGGTGCCGCGACCGGCAGCAAGGGCAGCCACGCCGCGCGCGAGGCGGCTTTCGGCGTCGCCTTCCGGCATTCGAAGCGCGTGCGCCGGATGCGCGTCCTGGTGCCGATCCTCGCCGTCTTCATCATCGGTGCCGTCGGCTTCGTGTCCTGGTGGGATCCGCTGAAGGCGCTGAACCTGCCGGTCTCCGTCGCCGCCGTCTCCCTGTCCGGCTCGAAGGTGACGATGGAGGCGCCGCGACTGACCGGCTATACGACCGACAACCGCTTCTACCGCGTCACCGCGACCCGGGCAGAACACGACATCACCCAGGCCAATGTCGTCGCGCTGACGGCGATCGATTCTGAGATGCAGCTCGAGGGCGGCGGCACCGCCCGCGTGACCTCGGCGGCGGGCATGCTTGACACCAAGACAGGCCGCGTCGAGCTCAATCAGGACGTCACGGTGACGACGTCGAATGGCCAGAGCGGGCAACTCGGCCATGCGCTGATCGACACCCGTGCCGGAACGATCGGCTCCAACGGTCCGGTGAAGCTGACGTCGCCGCGCGGTGAGATCGCCTCCGAGCGCATGCAAATTAGTGACAACGGCAAGGTGATCGTGCTTGAAGGCACAGTGCGTGGTAACTTCACGCCGGAACCGCCCGACCCGACCATTACCGATCTTTCGCAGCCAACGCCTGCGCCAAGCCGATCCGGAGACTGACCATGACGCTGGCCGGCACCGCCGCGCTTTTCTTCGACCGGCGGCCGTTGGTCGCCGCGCTGCTCGCCGCCGCGCTGTTCGCGCCGGCTGCCTCCGCCCAGCAGGCCGGCAGCCCCTTCGTGGGCTTCACCCAGAACCGCAGTGACCCGATCAATTTCGAGGCCGACCGGGCGGAAGTCTTCGATACCGAGAAGCGTGCCGTGCTCACCGGCAACGTTCGCATCCAGCAGGGCGAATCGACGCTTCAGACGGCCCGCCTCGTGATCTTCTACGAGGACAATGCCAATGGCGCCGCCGGCCGGCTGGCGACCACCACGCCGCGTCAGGGCGGCGCGGCCGGTGCCCCCGCCGAGCAGCAGAACGTGCGGCGCTTCGAGATGCAGGGCGGCGTCATCGTCCGCTCGAAGAACCAGACCGCCACGGCCGAGCGCGGCTCCTTCGATGCCCGCCGCAACGAGGCGATCATGGAAGGCAATGTCACGCTGACCCAGTGCGAGAACATCCTGCGCGGTGCGCGCCTCCATGCCGACCTCACCGCCAACCGCGTGCGGATCGACGCCGCACCCTCGGGCGGGCGGGTCTCCGGCATCCTCCAGGGAACGGGCGGCGGGGGCGGCGGCGCCAACAATCCCGATTGCGCGCCGGCCCGGCCGCAGGCCGGCA
Source organism: Phreatobacter sp. (assembly GCA_019749835.1). GTDB lineage: Bacteria > Pseudomonadota > Alphaproteobacteria > Rhizobiales > Phreatobacteraceae > Phreatobacter. The sequence continues at coordinate 18,043 of JAIEPJ010000243.1, forward strand.
GCCCGCGCGGATAGACCGCCGTGTCCTTCATCACCCGCGTCTCCGGTTTTCTGGGGCGGAGGCCGGCTCACGAGGCCACCGCCGTCGACGACGACTGGCTGGTGAAGGAAATGGCCGCCCAGGTGGCCGAGCTCGACAAGCCCGAGCCGGTCGCGGTGGCGCGCAGCCAGGACGAGCCGCGCTCCGGCGAAGGCGTGATGTCGGTCCATGGGGTGTGGAAGAGCTACAAGGGCCGCGCCGTGGTGCGCGGCGTCAGCCTCGACCTCAGGCGCGGCGAGGCGGTCGGCCTCCTCGGGCCCAACGGCGCCGGCAAGACCACCGTCTTCTACATGATCACCGGCCTCGTCGAGGCGGATAGGGGCCATATCGAGCTGGACGGCCACGACATCACGGCGCTGCCGATGTACCGGCGGGCGCGGCTCGGCATCGGCTATCTGCCCCAGGAGGCCTCGATCTTCCGCGGCCTCAACGTCGAGGACAATATCCGCGCCGTGCTTGAGGTCACCGAGAAGGACAAGGCCAAGCGCGAGCGCGACCTCGACGAACTGCTCGAGGAATTCACCATCACCCGCCTGCGCAAGAGCCCGGCCATCGCGCTCTCCGGTGGCGAGCGCCGCCGTCTCGAGATCGCCCGCGCCCTGGCGACGCGCCCGTCCTTCATGCTGCTGGACGAACCCTTCGCCGGCATCGATCCGATCGCGGTGGGGGACATCCAGAACCTCGTCCGCCACCTCAAGGAGCGTGGCATCGGCGTGCTCATCACCGACCACAATGTGCGCGAGACGCTCGGCCTCATCGACCGCGCCTATATCATCCATTCGGGACAGGTGCTGATGGAAGGCACGCCGAACGAGATCGTCTCGAACCCCGACGTCCGCCGCCTCTATCTGGGCGAGGAATTCCGACTCTGACGCAAGGAGTGGCAGCGGCGCTGCGCTCTTAACGCCTCAGTCATCGGAACCATGGCATGAACCTTGCTGTTCGCGCCGCCTGCCCTCTATGATGCGGCGCAAGAGAACAGAGGGATGCGCCCGGGACGATGGCCCTGTCAGCCAGATTAGAGCTCCGCGTCGGCCAGTCGCTGGTCATGACGCCCCAGCTCATGCAGGCCATCAAGCTCCTGCAGCTGTCCAATCTCGACCTCGTCGCCTATGTCGAGCAGGAACTGGAGAAGAACCCTCTGCTGGAACGGGCGGAGGCTCCCGATCCCGCCGTCGAGGGCGAGATGCCCGATCTGCCGCCCGCCGCCGATCCTGGCGATGCCCAGGCCGGCGACTGGCTCGGCGACGACATGGGCAACAGCCGCACCGACATCGAGGAGCGGCTGGGCACGGACCTCGAAAACGTCTTCCCCGACGACAAGGGTCCGGAAACCCGGCATGCCGATGCGGCTTCGGACCCGATGACATCGTCCTGGTCGAATGTCGGCTCGGGCGGCAGCGACAACGAGGACTACAATCTGGAGGCCTTCGTCTCCGCCGACCTGTCGCTCGCCGACCATCTGTCGAACCAGCTGACGCTCGCCGTCGAGACCCAGGCGGACCGTCTCATCGGCCAGATGCTGATCGATGCGGTGGATGATGCCGGCTATCTCACGGTCACCGTCGAGGAGGTCGCCGAAAGGCTCGGCGCCGAGATCGAGGACGTGACCAGCGTCCTCGAGGTGATCCAGAGCTTCGAGCCCTCGGGCGTAGCGGCGCGCAACCTCGCGGAATGCCTGGCCATCCAGCTCAGGGACAAGAACCGCTTCGATCCCGCCATGCAGGTGCTGGTCGGCCATCTCGACCTGCTCGGCAAGCGCGACTATGCGGCGCTGAAGAAGCTCTGCGCCGTCGACGACGAGGATCTGTCCGACATGGTGGGGGAGATCCGCCGCCTCAATCCCAAGCCGGGCCTCGCCTTCGGTTTCGCCCCGGTGCAGCCGCTGGTCCCGGACGTCATGGTCCGCGCCGGGCCGGACGGCGGCTGGATCGTCGAGCTGAACAGCGAGACCCTGCCCAAGGTGCTGGTCAACCAGAGCTACTATGCACGGGTGTCGAAGACGACGAAGAAGGACACGGAGAAGACCTTCCTCGCCGACGCCCTGCAGACGGCGACCTGGCTCGCCCGCGCCCTCGACCAGCGCGCCCGCACCATCCTGAAGGTCGCGACCGAGATCGTCCGCCAGCAGGACGCTTTCTTCGCTCTCGGGGTGCAGTATCTGCGGCCGTTGAACCTCAAGACCATCGCCGACGCCATCAGCATGCATGAATCGACCGTGTCGCGCGTCACGTCCAACAAGTCGATCGCCACCAGCCGCGGCATCTTCGAGATGAAATATTTCTTCACCTCCTCGATCGCCAATTCGGAGGTGGGCGGCGAGAGCCATTCGGCGGAGGCTGTGCGCTACCGCATCAAGCAGATGATCGACGCCGAGACGCCCGACGATGTGCTCTCGGACGACGCCATCATGGACAAGCTCAAGGCCTCGGGCATCGACATCGCCCGCCGCACCGTCGCCAAATACCGCGAGGCCCTGCGCATTCCCTCCTCGGTGCAGCGCCGGCGGGAAAAGCAGGCCATGGCGGTGTAGGCGATTTCATCGGCACCCCGCCGATGCATTCCGGCAAGTGCGTCCTTCCACCCGCGACATCAATCACCTCTCGGTGGAAGGTCTCGCAGAATTTGCGTCCCACGGCTGGCCGCGATCCGAGGCGAACATTCTATCCCGCCAAATTGACTTGAATCGGGGCCGGACAGTGCCCTTATTCCCCTTCATCCATGCTGCGGAGGTTCGTTCCATGGCGAAGACCCAGGCGACGGGAACCATTATCCCCCTGCCAGCAGACACGGCCGATCTCGCCTGGCATCGCCTGCGCAGCGAGGGCGATGCCATGGCCCGGGCCAATCCGGAACTGGCGACGCTGGTGCTGCGCACGATCGGCCGTGCCTCGTCCTTCGAGGATGCGGTGGCACGGCGCATCTCGGCCCGCCTCGCAACCGGCGACGTGCCGGCCGACGTCCTGCACGACGCCTTTACCGAGGCGCTGGCCGCGGCGCCCGCCATCTCCACGGCCATGCGGGCCGATGCCGCGGCGGTCATCGACCGCGACCCGGCCGCCGACCGCCTCATCGAGCCGGTCCTGTTCTTCAAGGGCTTCCACGCCATCCAGACCCACCGCCTGGCGCATTGGCTGCTCGGTCAGGGCCGCGGTGATTTCGCCCTCTATCTCCAGAGCCGCTCCTCCGAGGTCTTCCAGACCGACATCAATCCGGCCGTGCCCATGGGAAGGGGGGTCTTCCTCGACCATGCCACCGGCCTCGTCGTCGGCGAGACGGCGGTAATCGAGGACGATGTGTCGATCCTGCAGGGCGTCACGCTCGGCGGCACCGGCAAGGAGGCCGGCGACCGCCACCCCAAAGTGCGCCGCGGCGTGCTGCTCGGTGCCGGCGCCAAGATCCTCGGCAATATCGAGATCGGTCGCTGCGCCCGGGTCGCCGCCGGCTCGGTGGTGCTGCACGACGTCGCGCCGAACACGACCGTGGCCGGGGTGCCCGCCAAGCCGGTCGGCACGGCCGGCTGTGCCGAACCGTCCCGGTCGATGGACCAGATCCTGGCGCGCGAATCGGCCGACGGCTTCAGCTACAACATCTGACCAGCGGAGCCCTGCAGCCCTCGGCCATCCGGCTTGCTTGCGAAGTGCTGTTTCATTGTGAGAAACATCGCTTCATGAGTTGAGGGAAACCGGCGACAAGACCGGCGCGGACCAGGGCAGGCAGCATGACGCGAAAGGCAAGGCATCGTGGGGATGCGCGGGGATGCGCGCCATGACGATGCAGCTCACCCTCGCGGTGCACCGTGCCCGGCGCCTCTTTCCCGACAAGACGGCGGTCGTCTTCGCCGCGCGACGCTGGACGTGGGATCAGTTCGCCGACCGGGTCGCGCGCCTCGCCGGCGCGCTGCGGAGCCTCGGGATCGGACCCGGCGACCGGGTCGCCATGCTGTCCCATTCCAGCGACCGTTATCTCGAATTCTTCTTCGCCGCCTTCTGGGCCGGCGGCATCGCCGTGCCGGTTTCGACCCGCTACGCCGAGCCGGAGACCGCCTTCCTGATGCAGGATTGCGGCGCCAAGGTCCTGCTGGTCGGCGACGATTTCACCGCTATGGCGGAAGCGCTGCGGCCGCAATGCCCTGATCTCCGCCATGTGGTCTTCGCCGGCGAGGGCGCCCTGCCCGCTGGCATGATCGGCTATGAGGCGGCGCTGGCGGCCCAGGCGCCCATCGCCGATGCCGGGCGCAGCGGCGAGGATATCGCCGTGCTGTTCTATACGGGTGGGACGACCGGGCGTTCCAAGGGCGTCATGCTCACCCACATCAACTGCATGGCGAATTCGTTCGGTGGCATGGTGCACACCAAGCTCGGCAGCAGCCTCGTCGGCCTGCATGCAGGCCCGCTCTATCACGCCGCGGCAGGCTCGCGCGTGTTCACCAACACCCTTCTCGGTGCCACCCATGTGGTCATCCCGCGCTTCACGGTGAAGGGCGTGCTGGAGGCCATCCAGGACCACCGGATCACCTTCACGTCCATGGTGCCGACCATGATGACGATGATCCTCAACGAGCCCGACCTCGATGCCTACGATCTCTCCTCGCTGGAGATGATCGGCTATGGCGGCGCGCCCATGCCGGTGGCGACGCTGGAGGCGCTGATGAAGCGGCTGCCGAAGGTGCGCTTCGCCCAGGCCTACGGGATGACGGAGCTGTCCCCCGCCTGCACCTATCTGGAGCCCGACGACCATACGCTCGATCCCGCCAGGACCCATCGCCTCGCCTCCGGCGGGCGCGTCATCGTCGGCTGCGACCTGCGCGTCGTCGATCCCGACGACCGCGACGTGCCGGTGGGCACCATCGGCGAGATCATCGTCGCCGGGGCGACGGTGATGAAGGGCTACTGGAACCAGCCGGACATGACCGCGGAGGCGCTGCGCGGCGGCTATATGCATACCGGCGATGCCGGCTATCTCGATGCCGACGGCTATGTCTATGTCTCCGACCGGATCAAGGACATGATCGTCACCGGCGGCGAGAACGTCTATTCGATCGAGGTCGAGAACGCCGTCCTGACCCATCCCGCCATCCGCGAATGCGCGGTGATCGGCGTGCCGCATGCCCTCTGGGGCGAGGCGGTGCATGCCGTCGTGACCTTCAAGGCCGGGCAGAGCGCCACGGCGGAGGCCATCATCGCCCACTGCAAGACGCGGATCGCCGGCTTCAAATGCCCGCAGACCATCGAGGTGCGCGAGGCCATGCCGCTGTCACAGGCGAACAAGATCCTGAAGACGGAACTGAGGCGTCCCCACTGGGAGGGACGGGCGCGGGCGGTCAACTGACGGTCCGGGCCGGCAAGGGAGTGGCGGCGATGGCGGAAGGTGCGGACGGCCTGTCGCGCGGCATCGTCAGCGGCGAGCGCCAGCGCGATCCCGAAGCGGTCGAGGCACGGGTGCGGCGGATCGCCGGCGGGCTCGACCGGCTCGGCGTCGGGCCCGGTGACTGCGTCGCCATCCTCATGCGCAATGACATCGCCTTTCTGGAGGCGACCTATGCCGCGGCCATGCTGGGAGCCTATGCGGTGCCGGTGAACTGGCACCTCAAACCCGACGAGGTCCGCTACATCCTTGAGGATTGCGAGGCCAAGGTGCTGATCGGCCATGCGGACCTGCTGGCAGCGGTGGCTGGCGACCTGCCCGCTGGCCTCGCCGTCTTCACCGCGCCGCTGCCGCCCGAGGTGGCGCGGCATTTCCCGTCGCCCGGGCCGTGCGAACCCCCGGCCGGCAGCCGCGATCTCGATACCTGGCTGGGCCTTGAAGCGCCGTTCGACGGGCCGGCCCGCCCGGCGCCGATGAGCATGATCTACACGTCCGGTACCACCGGAAAGCCGAAGGGGGTGAAGCGTCAGGCGCCGACGGCGGAGGAGGCGAAGGCGACGGAGGGGCTGCGCGCCCTCGTCTATGGCCTCAGGCCCGGGGTGCGCGCCCTCCTGCCCGGCCCGCTCTACCATTCCGCGCCCAATTCGTTCGGCATCCGCGCGGGACGGCTCGGCGGCGTGCTGGTGCTGATGCCGCGCTTCGACGCGGAGGACATGCTGCGGCTGATCGAAACCCACCGCATCGATACGATTTTCATGGTGCCGACCATGTTCGTGCGGCTGCTGAAGCTGCCTGAGGCGGTCCGCCAGCGCTACGACCTTTCCTCGCTGCGCTTCGTCATCCACGCCGCGGCGCCCTGTCCCGCCGAGGTGAAGAGCGGGATGATCGCCTGGTGGGGCCCGGTGATCCACGAATTCTACGGTGGCACGGAGACCGGTCCCGTCACCTTCGCCACGTCGGAGGACGCGCTGAAGAAGCCGGGGACCGTCGGCCGGCTGTCGCCCGGGGCGGAGATCCGGGTGCTGGACGATGCCGGCAAGTCCCTGCCGCGGGGCGCCGTTGGCGAACTCTTCTGCCGCATCGTCGGCTATCCCGACTTCACCTATCACAAGGCGCCGGAGAAGCGCGCGGAGGTCGATGATTCCGGCTTCATCACCTGCGGCGATGTCGGGTTCGTCGATGCGGATGGCTACGTGTTTCTCTGCGACCGCAAGCGCGACATGATCATCGCCGGCGGCGTCAACATCTATCCGGCCGAGATCGAGGCAGCGCTGCTGACGCTGCCGCAGGTGCGCGACTGCGCCGTCTTCGGCATTCCCCATGCCGAGTTTGGCGAGAGCATCATGGCGGTGATCGCGCCGCAGCCGGGGGTGGAGATCGATCCGGAGGCGCTGAAGGCACAGCTCGCCACCCGCATCGCCGATTACAAGGTGCCGCGGCACATCGAGATCCGCCACGACCTGCCGCGCGAGGATTCCGGCAAGATCTTCAAGCGCCGGCTGCGCGACCCCTATTGGGCGGCGGCCGGCCGGACGATCTGAGGGCGATACAAGGCCAGCTCAGAACCCCAGCCTCGCCCGAACCTCCGCGGCGCCGACGCCGGCCTGGCGCAGGGCCCGGAATCCCTCGGCCTGGTCGCTCTTCGACAGCTTCTTCCCGTCTGCGCCGAGGACGAGGGCGTGGTGGCGGTAGAGCGGGGCGGGCAGGCCGAGGAGTTCCTGCAGCAGGCGGTGGACAGCGGTGGCCTCGAACAGGTCAGCGCCGCGCACCACATGGGTCACCCCCTGAAGCGCGTCGTCGGCGACGACAGCGAGGTGATAGCTGGTACCGAGGTCCTTGCGCGCGAGGACGACGTCTCCCCAGCGCTGCGGATGGGCGGTCACGCCGCGCAGGGGAACGCCCGCCGCGTCGACCTCGGTCCAGGCGAGTGGCTGATCCAGCCGCGCCAGCGCCGCACCCATATCGAGCCGCAGGGCATGGGGCTCGCCCGCCGCGATCCGGGCGGCAGCTGCATCCGCCGGCAGATCCCGCCCCCGGCCGAGATAGAGTGGAGCGCCGTCGGGATCGGTCGCGACCGGCTGTCCCGTCGCCGCCGCCGCGGCAGCCGCCACGGCCTTCAACTCGCCGCGGCTCTCGAAGGCGGGATAGACGAGGCCCATGGCGGCGAGCCTGGCAAGCAGAGCCCGATGATCGGCGAGATGCTCCGACTGGCGGCGGTAGGGTGTCTCGAAGGCGAGGCCGAGCCAGGCGAGATCGGCGATCATCGCCACCTCGTGCTCGGGCCGGCAACGCGTCTGGTCGATATCCTCGATACGCAGCAGCAGGCGCCCCCCGAGGGCTGCCGCCATCCTCTCGTTCTCCAGCGCGCTAAGGGCATGGCCGAGATGGAGCAGACCGTTGGGGCTCGGCGCGAAGCGCAGGACCGGCTGTCGGGCTGGCGGGGGATGGGCGACCGTCATGACCTCAGCCTATGGTCGAGGTGGGCACGGGGAGCAAGATGGCCGAGGACCTCATCGCGACAGAGGACGACCTGGATGCGCGACTGGCGGCGCTGGCCGGCCGCTGCGCGGTCATGGCGCGCCTCCATGCCCGTCATGGACGCCCGCCCCTGCGGCGGCGACCGGCCGGCTTCGAGGGGCTGGTCCATGTCGTGGTGTTCCAGCAGATCTCGATCGCGGCGGCGGCGGTGATCTGGGAGCGGACGGTCGGCGTCTTTGGCACGATCACACCGGAACGGCTCGCCGCGGCGAGCGACGCAGACTACCGCGCCGCCGGCCAGTCCCGACCGAAGATCCGGACGCTGCGATCCCTCGCCGCGGCGGTGCTGGACGGTGCGCTCGACCTCGACGGGCTCGCCCTGCTGGAGGCGGAAGCAGCCGAAGCGGCACTGGTGCGGGTCAGCGGCATCGGGCCCTGGACCGCGCAGGTCTATCTCCTCACCTGTCTCGGCCATGGCGATGCCTGGCCGGCCGGCGACGTGGCTCTGCAGGCGGCGGCCGCCGACGCGCTCGGCCTGCCCACCCGCCCCGACCGGACCGCCATGGACGAGCTCGGCGAGCGCTGGCGCCCGCACCGGGCGGTCGCGGCGCGGCTGCTCTG
>JAIEPJ010000197.1 GCA_019749835.1 Phreatobacter sp.
ACCGGCCGCGGCGCGGGCGGTCTGCGGCGCCTCCGCCACCATCCGGGCGAGGCGGGCCTTGGTCGACAGCACGCCATGGGCGACGGCGCCCACCGCGCTCGACACCATGCCGCCGACGACGCCGGGCTCATGGTCGTCGTCCGCCGGACGCCGCGCCTTGGGCGCGATACGCTCGATCTCCTCCTCCGGCGTCTCCGCCTCAGGCCGCAGCACCAGTCCGATGGCGGCGGCGAACAGGAAGAGACCGACGAGGCCGGTCACCGCCAGCGCCACGATCCGCGACAGGCCGGTCATGCGGCCGAAGACGGCGGAGATGACGGTCAGCCCGCCGTCGCCGATCACGCCGCCGATGCCGGTCGGCAGCGGCCAGCCGGACGGGGAGGGCAGCAGCGAGGCGCCGACCGCCAGGATCATCGCCGCGCCGATGCCCAGCGGCACGCGCAGGCCCTCGCGGTCGAAGGGGCGGGCGCGCAGCATCAGCCAGCCCCAGATGGCGGCCACCGACAGCAGGACGATGGCGGCGAGGCCGAAGAGCTGCATCAGCAGGTCGGCGAGGATCGCCCCCGGCCGGCCGATCCAGTTCTTCACCGGCGCATTGGTGGCGTGGCTCAGCGAGGGGTCGCCGGCGGTCCAGGTGAGCATGGCGACGGCGGCGATGACGACGCCCGCGAGAATGCCGAGCCCTGCGAGCCGGCGCAGCTGGCGCCGCATCGCGCCGCCCAGACCGTCGGGAACCAGCGAAGGTCCGGTGTGCCGGCGCACCACTGCCATCGTCATTCCATCCCATGCGAGCGAGGACCCGCGGCGGGACGGCCCTGCGGCACGTCCTCCCCGGCAGGCCCTCCGGTTCAGGTGCGAACCTTAGCGAGGCAACGGTTGACGTGGGATTAACCATCGTCGCCCCGGGCCAGGCGGATCAACGGGACGGCGGACACCAACCCGGACCAGCGCCAATAAAAACCCCGGCGCATCGCTGCGCCGGGGGAGTGTGAAGCCTGAAGGAGGGCAGGCGTCAGAGGTTGTAGGCGCGCTCGCCGTGCTCGGCGAGGTCGAGACCCTCGCGCTCGCGGTCCGCCGTCACCCGCAGGCCGATGATCACATCGACGATCTTGAAGATGATGAAGGAGCCGATTCCGGACCAGACGATGGTGAAGAGCACGCCCTTCATCTGCGCCCAGATCGCCGTTCCGAACTCGTAGGTGCCGGCAACAAGTTCGCCCGGCTTCGACTCGTAGTCGGGGATGCCGGCGCCGCCGAGGGCGGTGTTCACCAGGACGCCCGTGGCGAGGGCGCCGATGATGCCGCCGACGCAGTGGATGCCGAAGACGTCCAGCGTGTCGTCGTAACCGAAGGCGTTCTTCACCGTCGAGCAGAAGATGAAGCAGACGCCACCGGAGACGAGGCCGAGGACGATGGCACCCATCGGACCGGCGAAGCCTGCCGCCGGCGTCACCGCGACGAGGCCGGCAATGGCGCCCGAGACGGCACCGAGCAGCGACGGCTTGCCCTTGGCGGCCCATTCGACGAAGAGCCAGGACAGGGTCGCGGCACCGGTCGCGACATAGGTGTTGATCGCCGCCATGGCGGCGGTGCCGTTGGCCTCGAGGTTGGAGCCGGCATTGAAGCCGAACCAGCCGACCCAGAGCAGGGCGCCGCCGATGAGCGTCATGACCAGCGAGTGGGGAGGCATCAGTTCCTTGCCGTAGCCGATGCGCTTGCCGATCACGAGGCAGCCGACGAGGCCTGCAATGCCCGCATTGATGTGGACGACGGTACCGCCGGCAAAGTCGAGGGCGCCCCACGAGAAGATGAGACCCGCATCAGCCTTGACCTCGGCGAGCTTCGCCTCGGCCGCAGCCTTGGCGGCAGCGTCGGAACCGGCGGCAGCGACCGCCTTGACGGCATCGGCGATGGCGTCGGGGCCGGCCCAGTACCAGACCATGTGGGCCATCGGGAAATAGATGAAGGTGACCCAGAGCACGGTGAAGAGCAGCAGCGCCGAGAACTTCACGCGCTCGGCGAAGGCGCCGACGATGAGGGCCGGCGTGATGCAGGCGAAGGTCATCTGGAACAGGATAAAGGCATATTCCGGAATGACGACGCCGTTGGAGAAGGTCGGGACGGTCTTGGTGGCGTCGACGCCCATCAGGAAGGCCTTCGAGAAGCCGCCGACAAAGGCGTTCAGCCCGCCTCCCGAGGTGAAGGACAGCGAGTAGCCGTAGATCACGTAGATGATCGACACGACCGCGACGATCACGAAGACCTGGGTCAGCACCGACAGCATGTTCTTGGCACGGACCAGGCCGCCATAGAACAGCGCCAGGCCGGGGATGACCATCAGCAGGACCAGATAGGACGAGAAGAGAACGAAGGCGGTGTCGCCCGCGGTCGGCTTCGGCGGGGTTGCGGCCGGCGCCTGAGCAAGGGCGGGTTCGGCAAGGGCCGCGGCAAAGCCCGCCAGCGCCAGCGCGCCGAGGCCCCACCTGGAAAGGCTCGATCTCATCATGTGGAAAATCTCCAGAGGCATGTCTTGTGCGGTGGGAGGGTGCGTCACAGCGCGTCGACGTCGGTTTCGCCGGTCCGGATGCGGACGGCGTGCTCGATCGACGTCACGAAGATCTTGCCGTCGCCGATCTGGCCGGTCTTGGCGGCGCCGGCAATAGCCGCGACCACCTTCTCGACATCCGTGCCGGGCACGGCGACCTCGATCTTCAGCTTCGGCAGGAAGCTCACGGCATATTCGGCGCCACGATAGATCTCGGTATGGCCCTTCTGGCGTCCATATCCCTTCACCTCGGTGACGGTCAGGCCGTGGACCCCGATCCCCGTGAGGGCATCGCGAACCTCCTCCAGTTTGAATGGCTTGATGATCGCCATTACGATCTTCATGTCGTCATCCCCGAATTGGCTCCGTTGGGACGAGGTCCTGCGGAAGCGTGTGTGTCTGCGAGCGGACCGCGAACCCGAAGGCTGCCGACCGAACCGCGATCAGGGAATCAAGTCGCGTGCCACAGTCGAAACGTGGCGATTTTCAACGCATTGCCAATGACTTGAGAAAGGAGAAGGTGGCTGCCATCAGGCCATGGCACGGCCAATGCCGACTTTTTGGGCAGCGGCCGGAGGCCGCCCCCGTTCAGCCGTCTTCGGACCCGACAATTGCCTACCAATAAGGCAGGAGTCTCAGCCGCGCTTCTTCCTCAGCAGTCCTTCCTGGGCGACGGAGGCCACCAGCACGCCCTGTCGCGTATAGATCGAGCCGCGGGTAAACCCGCGCGCGTTCTGGCCGGACGGCGAATCATGGGCATAGAGCAGCCAGTCGTCGGCCCGGAACGGACGGTGGAACCACATGGCGTGGTCGAGGCTCGCCGCCTGCACCGACTGGTCGAAGAACGAGCGGCCATGCGGCACATTGGCGGCGTCGAGCAGCGTCATGTCGGAGGCATAGGCGAGCACGCAGCGGTGGACGACGGGGTCGTCCGGCAAAGGGGCGGTGGTGCGGATCCAGACATGGAACTTGCCCTCAGGCTGGCTCTCGCCGGTATAGCGGCCGAACTCGACCGGGCGGATCTCGATGGGCCGCTCGCGGGCGAAATAGGCCTTCATGGCGTCGGGCATGTGGGCATGGAAGAGCTGGCGCACGTCCGCTTCCGACTTGAGATCCTCCGGCGGCGGCACGTCCGGCATGGCGAACTGGTGCTCCTCGCCCTCCTCCTCGACATGGAAGGAGGCCGACAGCGAGAAGATCGCCGCCCCGTGCTGGATCGCCCTCACCCGCCGTGTGGAGAAGCTGCGCCCGTCGCGCACCCGCTCGACCTCGTAGATGATCGGCGCCTTGGGGTCGCCCGGCAGGACGAAATAGCCGTGCAGCGAATGCGGCCGGCGTTCCTCCACCGTGCGGCAGGCCGCCACCAGCGCCTGGCCGATGACCTGGCCGCCGAAGACGCGCTGCCAGCCGTCCTGCGGGCTCTTGCCGCGGAACAGGTTTACCTCGAGGCGTTCGAGGTCGAGGATTCCGAGAAGATTGGCGACGGCGGACATGGGTGCTCGCGGGACGGACGGGGTCTGCCGCCAGAAATCACCGTCGCGGCCCCCGGGTCAACCACCCGGCCGTCAATGCGCCGACGCACTGCGCTTGGTGGCAAGCGAGGCGGCGATCACCAGCACTGTCACGGCTGCGATCATCAGGGTCGAGATGGCGTTGATCTCCGGTGTCACGCCGAGCCGCACCTGGCTGTAGATGCGCATCGGCAGCGTCGTCGACCCAGGCCCCGTCGTGAAGGAAGCGAGGACGAGATCGTCCAGCGACAGGGTGAAGGCAAGGAGGAAGCCCGCCACCACGGCAGGGGCGATGATCGGCAGGGTGATGCGAAAGAAGACCTGTGCTGGCGTGGCACCAAGGTCGGCCGCCGCCTCCTCCAGCGACCGGTCGAAGGTGACGAGCCGCGACTGCACCACCACCGCGACGAAGCCGCAGGTGAAAGTCGCATGCGCCACCGTGACCGTCCAGAAGCCCCGGTCGATGCCGAGCGAGACGAACAGGAGAAGCAGCGACAGGCCGGTGATCACCTCCGGCATGACGATCGGCGCATAGACGAGGCCGGAGAACAGCGTCCGGCCGCGGAAGCGGGCGTAGCGGGTAAGCGCCAGCGCCGCGAGGGTCCCCACCACCGTGGCGAAGGCGGCCGAGGCGGCGGCGACCTGCGCCGTCATCCAGGCGGCGTCCATCAGCTGGCGGTTCTGCCAGATGGACGCATACCAGCGGGTCGAGAACCCGCCCCAGACGGTGACGAGCTGGCTCGCATTGAAGGAGAAGATCACCAGGATGACGATCGGCAGGTAGAGGAAGGCGAAGCCGAGCGTCAGGGCCGTGGCGTCGAGCAGGCGCGAGCGCGGAGAGGTCATCGTCCCGCCTCCATCTGCCGCGCCTGTTGACGCTGGTAGACCATGATCGGCCCGACCAGGATGACCAGCAGCAGCACCGCAACCGCCGAGGCCACGGGCCAGTCACGGTTGGAGAAGAACTCCGTCCACAGCGTCTTGCCGATCATCAGCGTGTCGGAACCGCCGAGAAGATCCGGGATCACCACCTCGCCGGTGATCGGGATGAAGCAGAGGAACGACCCCGCGACGATACCGGGTAGCGACAGCGGCACGGTGATGCGCCAGAACGCCTTCCATGGCGGGCAGCCCAGATCCTGGGCCGCTTCCAGCAGCGTCCGGTCCATGCGCTCCAGTGCCGCGTAGAGCGGCAGCACCATGAAGGGCAGATAGGAATAGACGACGCCGATCAGCACCGCCGTCTCGGTATTGGCGATGGCGAGCGGCGCGCCGATCAGCCCAAGGCCGAGCAGCAATTCGTTGAGCAGGCCCTCGGGCTTGAGAATGCCGATCCAGGCGTAGACGCGGATCAGGAAGCTCGTCCAGAACGGCAGGATCACCGCCATGACCAGGATCGGCCGCCAGCGTTCCGGCGCGCGGGCCATGGCATGGGCGATGGGATAGCCGATGACGAGAAGGATCGCCGTGCCGATCGCGGCGATGCGCAGCGAGGCAAGGAAGGCGTCGACATAGAGCCGGTCGCCGACGATGACACCGTAATTGTCGAGGGAGAACTCGCGCGCCTTGGCGAGCCAGCCGGTCGGACCGTCGGCAAGGCCGAAGGTCGGGACATAGGGCGGGATGGCGGTCGCCACCTGCGACAGCGACATCTTCGCCACGATGGCGAAGGGCACGAGGAAGAACAGCGCCAGCCACAGATAGGGCACGAGGATGATGGTGCGGCGGGTGGCGCGCTCGCTCATCGGAGGCACCCGGAGACGGTCTGAACACTCCCCGGCCACGCCGCCGCCTCACCTCTCCCCGGCGAGGAGAGGTCGGCCGCAGGCCGGGTGAGGGGGAGGAAGCGGGCAGCACTGTGGAGCCCCCTCACCCGCCTCGCTGCGCTCGTCGACCTCTCCCCACCGGGGAGAGGTGTGGCGGCGTCACCCGCAAGGCCGATCTGATCGGAGGTGGACGCGCGGCGCGCCATCATCGCACCAGCAACAACAGCGCGTCCGGGGCCACCGCCAGCTTCACCGCCTCGCCTGTCCCGAGCGGTCGCTCGACGCTGCGCGCGGCATTCGCCACCGCCGCCTTCAGCCGGAGGCCGGTGACGTCCACGTGATAGGTCGTGCGTCCTCCGAGATAGCCGATGTCGTGCACCGTCCCGGAAATGACCGCACGGCCATTGGAGATCGCCTCGCCTGCCCGCACGATGCGCGTCTTCTCCGGCCGCCAGGCCACAGCCACCGCCTGGCCGACCGCAACGCTGTCCGCGGCATCGGCGACGGTCAGATCGCCGACCGCCGTCGCCACCGTGACGCGGCGGCCATCGCAGCCCGAGACCGTCCCCTCCACCAGGTTGATCTCGCCGATGAAGCCGGCGACATGGCGCGTCGCCGGCGCCTCGTAAATGACGGGTGGCGTTCCCACCTGGGCGATCCGGCCCTTGTCCATCACGGCGATGCGCGTCGCCATGGTCATGGCCTCGTCCTGGTCGTGGGTGACGATGATGAAGGTGAGGCCGAGCCGTTCCTGCAGCGCCATCAGCTCGAACTGCGTTTCCTCGCGCAGCTTGCGGTCGAGGGCGCCGAGCGGCTCGTCCAGGAGCAGCAGCTTCGGCCGTTTCACCAGGGCGCGGGCGAGCGCCACCCGCTGCCGCTGGCCGCCGGAGAGCTGGTGCGGCCGACGCCCGGCGAGGCCCTCGAGCTTTACCATGCGCAGCGCCTCGGCGACGCGGGCACCGACCTCGTCGCGCGGCCGACCGTCCATCTCCAGCCCGAAGGCGATGTTCTTCTCCACGCTCATATGCGGGAAGAGCGCATAGGACTGGAACATCATGTTGACGGGCCTGACATGCGGCGGCATGCCGGCGAGGTCCTGTCCGGCCAGCAGCACGCGGCCGGCGCTCGGCGTCTCGAACCCGGCGAGCATCCGCATCAGGGTGGACTTGCCGCAGCCCGAAGGCCCCAGCAGCGCGAAGAACTCGCGCTCGTAGATGGCGAGGGTCAGGTCGGAAACGGCGGTCTCGGCGCCGAAGCGCTTCGTCACGCCCTCAAAGACCACGAGCGGCCGGGCGGCCGGCTCATCCCAGGGCGCGAAGGCACCACGGGAAGGACGTTCGGGAGGCTCCACGGCGCTAGCGGCCGGTCTTCGCCCGCGTCCAGGCGCGGGTGATGACGCGCTGCAGACGCGCGTCCGGACTGGTGACGGTGAAGAGCCGTGCCATCACCGCATCCGGCGGATAGATGGAGGGGTTATCCCGCACCGCCGGGACCACCAGCGGCCGCGCCGCCAGGTTGCCGCTGGCATAGGAGACGAAGCTGGCGATCTTCGCCATGACCTCGGGCCGGTTCACATAGTTGATGAAAGCATGGGCGAGGTCGGCGTTCGGCGCATCGGCGGGGATCGCCATCTGGTCGAACCACATCTGCGCGCCTTCCTTCGGGATGACGTACTGGATGTCGACACCGTTACTGGCTTCCTTCGCCCGCTTCTGGGCCTGGAAAATATCGCCGGAATAGCCGACGGCCAGGCAGATGTCGCCGTTCGCCAGCGCCGAGATGTATTCCGACGAGTGGAACTTGGTGACGAGGGTGCGCAGCTGCTGGACGTGGGAGGCGGCGGCTTCCCAGTCCTCGGCGCGCTTGGAATTGGGGTCGCGGCCGAGATAGCGCATCACCGAGGGCAGGAAGTCCTCGGCCGTGTCGATGAAATGGATGCCGCAATCGCGGAACTTGGCCAGCGTGTCGAAATCGAAGGCCAGCTTCCATGAATCGAGCGGCGCGTCGGGCATCCGCTCGCGGATCTTGGCGACGTTGTAGCCGATGCCGGTGGTGCCCCACAGATAGGTGACCGAATAGGCATTGCCGGGATCATAGGCGGCGGTGCGTCGCAGGATGTCCGGCCAGAAGTTGGTGCGGTTGGGGATCTTCGCCATGTCCAGCCGCTGGTGGACACCGGCCGCGATCTGCCGCGACAGGAAGGGCGCCGAGGGCACGACGATGTCGTAGCCGGTACGCCCCGCGAGCAGCCGGGTCTCCAGCACCTCGTTGGAATCATAGGTGTCGTAGGTGACCTTGGCGTTGAACTCGCGCTCGAAGTCACGCAGCACCTGTTCGTCAATATAGTTCGACCAGTTGAAGATCCGGAGCTCCCTGGGGGCCTGCGCGGCGGCGGTGGCGGCGAGACCGAGTGTCGCGACGCCGGCAACGGCGAGTTTCGCGAGGAAGCGCAGGACCATGATGCCATCCTTGAAGCAGCGGGAGAGGGATGCGGCAATCTAGGCCAAGCGGCCCGTTTAGCAACAGCCCAGCCGTTCGGTGAAGTGGCGGCAGATTGTCGTCTCCAACTCCGGAAGGACCGCCCGGAACCCCTCGGAGCTTGTCATACCCGCCCTGAGCCGGGTGCGGACTTCCCGGTGGACGGCCTCGGAGTCGATTCCCGTCACCGTGCCGTCCCGCACGATGGTGCGGCCGGCGACGATCGTCTCCTTGACGTGGCGGGCCGTGGCCCGCGCGAACAGCAGTTCGACCGGCTCGACCGGCAGCAGCGCGTCGGCGTCGAGCACCGCCCGGTCGACGAGAACGAGATCGGCCGGCGCCCCGGGCGCGAGGCGTCCGGTCACCGGCGAATTCAGCGTCCGGTGGCCGGTGGCGAGCACGGCCTCAAGCACGTCGGCCGGGCTCAGGGCACGGTCGAAGCCCCAGCCGGCATGGAGTGACCAGATCAGCCGCATCTCGCGCAGGAGGTCGTCGTCCTCGTCGAAGGCCTGGCCGTCGATGCCGATGGCGAGTTTCACCCCCGCCTTCAGCATGGCCGCCACCGGCGCGAGGCCCGAGCGCAGGGCGAGATTCGACGAGGTATTGACCGAGACCGTGACACCCGCCTCCGCCAGCAGCTCCAGCTCGTCCGGCCGCGCCCAGACGCAATGCGCGAGCGTCAGCCGCGGCGACAGGAGCCCGATCTCCTTTAGATAGGTGACGATACCCTGCGGGAAGACGGCATCGGCGTAGTCGCGCTGGTAGCGCGTCTCCAGCAGATGCATGTGGACCCGCCGCCCCGTCGTCGCCGAGGCCTCGGCAATGGCCGCGAGAAGCTCCGGCGTCGCCCATTGCACGCCCTGCGGCCCATATTGCACATCGACCATCGGCCCGCCGATCGCCTCGGCCACCGCGTCGACCCGTTCGAGCTGCGCCGCGACGGGCAGCGGCGCCACCGACAGGAAGCGCTTTTCCACCTCGGCCCGCGCGGCGCCTGAGAGCTGGTCGAGGACAGGCGCGCTGTCGCCATAGACCAGCGGGTTCTGGTTGCGCATGGCGATGGCGAAGGCGATGCGCAGCCCGGCATCGGCGGCGGCCCGCGCCACCTCCCGGACCTCGTCGACATAGGGGGTCAGGCCCTGCACGCCGGTATAATGGACCATGATCGCGCCCTGCCCGCCGGCGACCGCCCGGGCGAAGGGCGCCGCCGCCGCCAGATAGGGGTCGAGCGGCGCGAAGAGCCTGAGGCGGTGCAGCCAGACCTCCAGCGGCCGGCCGAAGCCGCCGATCGAGGAGGTGCGGATGGTGCGGCCGTGGTCATGGGCATTGGCCAGCGCCGGCATGACCACGAGGTCGTCATGGGCCTCCCCCGGCGCCAGCGCCTCGACCGCGGCGATCCTGTCGCCGTCGAGCGTCAGCCGCGAGGGTCCACGGGTGCCGTCGCGGTCGACCAGGACGGAACAGGTGAGAATGCGCATGAGTCGTCTCCGGCCCGCCTTCCCGAACGTCATGCTCGGGCTTGTCCCGGTTATCCACGCATTCCTGCACCCGGGTATTCAAGTCTTGGATGCCCGGGACGAGCCCGGGCATGACGCGGTGAAGCGTCAGGTCACCGCCAGATCCTTCCGGTGGGCCCAGCCGGTGACGCGGCTCTCGGCGATGGAGAACAGCGCATAGAGCCCGACGCCGAGGCCGGCGAGGATGAAGAGGCCGGCAAAGACCAGCGGCACGTTGAAGGTGGAGGAGGCCACCATCATCATGTTGCCGATGCCGCGGTTGGAGGCCACCGTCTCGGCCACCACCGAACCGACGAAGGCGAGCGTCACCGCCACCTTCAGCGAGGCGAAGAAATAGGGCATGGAGCGCGGCAGCGAGACGTTCCACAGAATGTCCCACTTCGACGCCTTCAGCGTCTTCATCACGTCCTCGAGCTCCGGCTCCACCGTGGCTATGCCGGTGGCGACATTCACGACGATCGGGAAGATCGAGATGATCGCCGCGGTGAGAATGGCCGGCACGGTGCCGGCGCCGAACCACAGGACGAAGATCGGCACCACCGCCACCTTGGGGATCGAGGAGATGCCGACGAGCAGGGGATAGGCGGTGTCATAGGCGAGGCGCGAGGAGCCGATCCCGACGCCGAACAGGATGCCGATGACGACGCCGATGGCAAATCCCACCAGCGTCGTGAACAGGGTCTGCGCCGCATGGGGCTGGATCGCCGGCCAATACTCGATCAGCGAGGCGATGATCTGGGTCGGACGCGGCAGAACGATGTCGGAAATGCCGCCGATGAGACAGGCAAGCTCCCAGAAGACGAAGACGCCGATGATCAGCGCGATGGAGGCGGACTTGCGCCGCACCAGGTCCATGATCCCGTCCATGTCAGTGCCCTCCCGCCTGGACGATGCCGGTGCCGCCGCGCGCCGCGACGATGAGGCTGCGCAACTGCTGGTTCAGCGCCACGAAATCCGGCTCGTAGGTCATGTCGATGCTGCGCGGGCGGGCGAAGCCGACGGGCGAATCGTCGAGGATCCGGCCCGGCCGGGCGCTCATCACGCAGATGCGGTTGGCGAGGAAGGCCGCCTCGCGCAGGTCGTGGGTGACGAGGAGCACGGTGGTCTTCTTGGCCATCCACAGCTCCTGCATGATCTGCCAGAGCTCCTCGCGGGTGAACTGGTCGAGCGCGCCGAAGGGCTCGTCGAGGAGCAGCAGATCGGGTTCGTGGACGAGGGCGCGGCAGAGATTCGCCCGCTGCATCATGCCGCCCGAGAGCTGCCAGGGATATTTGTCGCCGAAGCCGGCGAGGCCGACCTGCGCCAACAGTGCCTCGGCCCGGTCGCGGAACTCGCCCCGCCGCTTGGCCCTGAACTGCGACCGGAACGGCGCCACGATCTTCAGCGGCATCATGACGTTGTCGCGGATGGTGAGCCACGGCAGCAGGGTCGGATTCTGGTAGGCCATGCCGATGCGGATCGGTGTCGCCCCGATCTCGCGGCCGGCGACGAAGACATGGCCGGTCGAGGGCTTCAGCAGGTCGCCGACCAGCTTCAGGAGCGTGGACTTGCCACAGCCGGAGGGACCGACCAGAGCGACGAAATCGCCCTCGTGGATGGACAGGCTCGTCTCCGCCAGGGCCTGGACCTGCTTGTCGCCCTTGCCGAAACGCACCGAGACCTTCTCGAAGGCGATGAAGGGCTTGGCATGGGAGACCCGTGGCGACATGCCTGATTTCTGGGCAGCCGCGTCGTCATCGGGGATGGCGGCGACAGCGGCGAGGGCGCGGGTCATGGCAAATCCTGGCTGGGCGGCGCAGCGGCGCTGAACGTCGTCTCCGCATGGCAAGACGGATGCCAAGCGGCCGCTCGGCAAGCGTCCATAGGACTGCTCACCGGACCGCCGGCGACGATGCGCCGGCTCCGCCCGACGGCCGCGTTGCGCTGCCCCGCCGGCTCGGGCAGGGTCCGCGGACCTCTTCAGATCGGAGACGTCCATGGATCTCGACGCCATCGCCGCACGCATCGGCCGCCTGCTCGTCGAACGGCGGGAGAGTGTCGCGGTGTCGGAATCCTCCGCTGGCGGGCTCATCTCGGCGGCCCTGCTCTCGGTCCCCGGCGCCTCGGCCTATTATCTCGGCGGCGCCGTGGTCTACACGCCGAAGGCGCGCGACGCCCTGCTCGGCATTTCCACCCGGCAGATGGTGGAATCCGGCATCCGCTCGGCCTCCGAGCCCTGGGCGGCGCTCATGGCGAAGACCATCCGCGAGAGCCACGGCGCCACCTGGGGCCTCTCGGAGACGGGGGCCACCGGTCCCACCGGCAACCGCTACGGCGACCCCGCCGGCCATGCCTGCCTCGGCCTCGACGGACCGACGGTCATGGCCATGACCCTGCGCACCGGCTCGGACGACCGCGCCGCCAATATGCGTGCCTTCGCCGCCGCCGCGCTCGGCCTGTTCGAGGATGTGCTGGAGAGCCGAGCCTGAGGGCGACTGTCACGAGCCAGAAGGCCCCACCCGCACCCTCCCCTCGCTGGCGCGAGGAGAGGGGGACTACAACCGACCGCCTCTTCTGCGCCGGTCGTGCCTGGCTGAACCGCGATCCGGATATGCGTGACGTCGAAGTCCCCCTCCCCTCGCCAGAGGGGAGGGGGCGGGTGGGGCATTCCTTCAACGAACAGAAAGACGAAGGGCGGACCTGAGGCCCGCCCTTCGCATGCAATCCCGTCCCGGTCCGCTCAGTCGCGGACGAGGATGTTCCTGAACTGCCAGGGATCTGAGGTGTCGATGTCCTCGGGGAAGAAGCCCGGGCGCCCGGCCAGCGGCGTCCAGTCGGTATAGGTGCCGATCACCGGCCCGAGATAGGGCCTCTGCACCTCGAGACAGCGACGGAAATCCATGTCGTCGGCCTCGACGATGCCGGCTTCGGGGTTCTCCAGCGCCCAGACCATGCCAGCGAGCACGGCCGAGGTCACCTGCAGGCCGGTGGCGTTCTGGTAGGGGGCGATGCGCCGCGTCTCCTCGATGGAGAGCTGCGAGCCGTACCAGTAGGCATTGCCGGCATGGCCGTAGAGCAGCACGCCGAGTTCGTCGATGCCGTCCTCGATCTCGTTCTCGTCGAGGATGTGCCAGCTGTCCTGGCGCTTGCCGGCGGCGCCGAACATCTCGTGCAGCGACAGCACCGCGTCATTCGCCGGATGATAGGCATAGTGGCAGGTCGGCCGGTAGGTGACCTTGCCGGTCGCGTCGCGCACCGTCAGGTAATCGGCGATGGAAATGGCCTCGTTATGGGTGACGAGGAAGCCGTATTGCGCGCCGGGCGTCGGGCACCAGGACCGGACGCGGGTATTGGCGCCGGGCTGCAGCAGGTAGATGGCGGCGCCGCAGCCGGTCTCATGCGTGCCGGCATTGGCCGGCATCCAGGTCTCGTGCGTGCCCCAGCCGAGTTCGGCCGGCTGCATGCCTTCCGACACGAAGCCCTCGACCGACCACGTGTTGACGAAGACGTTGGGCGGCTTCGGCTTCTTCGAGCGCTGGGTGTCGCGCTCGGCGATGTGGATGCCCTTGACCCCGACCTTGGCGGCCAGCGCTGCCCATTCCGCCTTGGTCTTCGGCTCGGTGAAATCGACCTTGTGGTCGGTGGCGACATTGAGCAGCGCCTGCTTGACGAACCAGGACACCATACCCGGATTGGCGCCACAGCAGGACACGGCGGTGATGCCGCCGGGATTGCGCTCCCGCGCCTCCAGCACCCGCTCGCGCAGCATGTAGTTGGAACGCGCCGCCGGACCCTTCGACGTGTCGAAATAGAAGCCCGCCCAGGGCTCGGCCACCGTGTCGATGTAGAAGCAGCCGAGTTCGCGGCACAGTTCCATGATGTCGACGGAGGAGGTGTCGACCGACAGGTTGACGCAGAAGCCCTTGCCGCCGCCGGCGGTGAGCAGCGGCGTCAGCAGGTCCCGGTAGTTTTGCTGGGTCACATGGTCCTGCACGAAGCGGATGCCGCGCTCGTCCAGCAGCTTGCGATCGGTGTCGACGGGATCGATGACCGTCAGGCGCGTCTGATCATATTTGAAATGCCTCTCGATCAGCGGCAGCGTGCCGCGGCCGATGGAGCCGAAGCCGATCATGACGATCGGTCCGGTGATTTCATGATGGACGGGCCATGAGCTCATGCGAGGTCTCCGATCTTGCATGGAAACTGAAAACGGGCCCGCGGCGGCGAAGCCGGGACCCGGATGAGATAGCGGCGCGTTTTTGGACATGCCGCGCCCCGTCCGTCAACACCCTCTTCGCGTGACGTGATGATGACGACGGGTCTGCCGCCGTTCAGCGCGACCGCCCTTTGGACTGGACGCCCTCCCGGCGCGCCGCGATTTCGCCGGGGCTGAGGGCACTGTTGTGGCGCCGCGACCACTCAGCCTCGAGCGCCATCGCCTCGCCGAGGGGCAGGCTGTAACCCGCATCCATCAGCCGCTTGGAGGCAGTGAGATAGCCCGCATCGACCTCGGCGATCTCGCCTGCCAGCGCCAGAACCTCGGCCATCAGGTCGCCCGGCGGCACGGCGCGGCTGACGAGGCCCCAGGCGCTGGCCTCGGATGCCGTCACGAAGCGGCCGGAAAAGGCCATTTCCTTCGCCCTGGAAGGGCCGATGATGCGGGACAGCTTCTGGCTCAGGCCCCAGCCGGGAATGACACCGACGCGTTGGTGCGTATCGGCGAAGCGCGCTGTCTCGGCGGCGATGAGGATGTCGCAGGCGAGCGCCAGCTCTAGCCCACCGGTGATGGCGACGCCGTTGACCGCGGCGATCACCGGCTTCGGGCACTGTTCGATGGCGCGAATCGGATGAGGTCTCTGGCCATCCCCCTCCGCCGTGCCAAGGAGGCCAGGCGCGGCGCCCAGTTCCTTGAGGTCGAGACCGGCGGAGAAGGCGCGCTCGCCGGCCCCGGTCAGCACCAGGACCCGCGCCGTTTCGTCGCGGCCGAGTGTGTCGACCGCGGCCGTCAGCGAACGGATGAGCGACTGCGACAGGGCGTTCATCGCCTGCGGCCGGTTGAGGATCAGTACCGCTACCGGCCCGTGGCGTTCGATGAGGAGTTCGGTCATCGCGGTTCCTCCGCTGCCAGGCCAGAGTGTGCGGCGACCGGGAAACCGGCGCATCCCGGCGATTCGGGGGAGGCTGAGCCCGCCCCTACCGCGCCAGCGCCTTCTCGACCTCCGGCCGGATGATCCCCGCCAGCACCTGCGCGGTGATCGGACCGACATGCTTGAACAGGATCGTGCCGTCGCGGCCGACGACGAAAGTCTCGGGCACGCCATAGACGCCCCAGTCGATCACCGCCCGCCCGGCCGGATCGACTCCGACCAGCGCATAGGGATTGCCGTTGCGGCCCAGGAAGCGGCGCGCATTGTCCGGCTGGTCCTTCTGGTTGATCGCGGCGATGCGGATACGCGTGTCCTTCGCCAGTTCCATCAGGAACGGGTGTTCCTCGTGGCAGGGAATGCACCACGACGCGAAGACGTTGACCACGGTGACATGGCCGGCAAGATCGGCGGTGCGGAAACCCGGCCGGTCGATGCCGGCGAGCGGAGCAAGGTCGAATTGCGGCGCCGGCCGGCCGATCAGGGCGGAGGGCAGGCGCTGCGGATCACCACGCAGTCCGACGACGAACACGGCGACCAGCCCGGCGAACAGCGCCAGCGGCAGATAGGCGAGCCACGAGCGGCGCTTCGGCGCCGAGGCTGCGGTGTCGGTCACGACGCGAGGTCTCCGCCGCGCGCCGACCGGCGGGTGACGCCGCGGGCCTCGAGGTCCGCCAGCCGCGCCTTCTGTGTCCGGTGGTCGACGACGATCCAGCCCGCGACAAGGCCCAGCGTGATCACCGTCACCGCATAGGAGGCGAGGATGAAGCCGGTATGGGGATCGGAACCGAACATGCTCACTCTCCCGGAACCGGCGCGGCGCCCGCCGGCATCTCGCGCTGCGCTGCCACCATCTGCATGGCGCGCACCCGGCGCCGCAGAATCTCGTTGCGCATCGCCGCCAGATGCAGCGTGACGAAGAGCAGGGTGAAGGCGATCGCGGCGACCAGCAGCGGGGTCAGGATGGACGGATGGATCGTCGGTCCGTCGAGGCGGAAGACGGAGGCCGGCTGGTGCAGGGTGTTCCACCAGTCGACCGAGAACTTGATGATCGGCAGATTGATCGTGCCGACCAGCGTCAGGACGGCGGCGGCGCGGCCGGCCCGGCCGGGATCGTCGACTGCGCGCCAGAGCGCCATCAGGCCGAGATACATGAGGAGGAGGATGAGCTGGGACGTCAGCCGCGCGTCCCAGATCCACCAGGTCCCCCACATCGGCCGGCCCCAGAGCGAACCGGTGGCCAGGCAGATGAAGGTGAAGGCCGCCCCGATGGGCGCCGCCGCCTTGGCCGATACATCGGCGAGCGGGTGGCGCCAGACCAGCGTGCCGATCGAGGCCGCCGCCATCAGCGCATAGCAGAAGAGCGACAGCCAGGCCGACGGCACGTGGACATACATGATCCGGACGGTGCTGCCCTGCTGGTAGTCGGCGGGCGAACCGAAGAAGGCGAGATAGAAGGCGATGGCCATGACGATGGCGGTCGCAGCGGCGAGCCACGGCAGCGCGCGGGCGACCAGCGCGAGGAAACGTGTCGGATTGGCCAAGTCTGTCAGCGCCATGCCCATTTTCTAGAGCGCGGGGGCCGGGCTGGCAATGCGGCCGATCAACCGGGACGTCTGAAAACGACGACGGCCCGGGCGAACCCGGGCCGTCGGTGGACACGCCTGCGTGAGGCGGATCAGAAGCGGTAGTTCACGCCGGTGCGGATCGTGTGGCTGTTCATGCCGATGCGCGGCGCGCCGCTGAGCGCCGTGAAGGCCGAGCGGCCGAGGTCCGTGTAGCGGTACTCGACGAGGGCCGAGACGTTGCGGGTGAACATGTATTCGCCGCCGACGCCGAGCGTCCAGCCGGTGAGCGACCGCGTCTGGCGGGCGACCGCCGGAGCGAGTTCGCGGGCCTGGATCTGGCCGAGGGCGAGACCACCCGTGGCGTAGAGCAGCAGGTTGTCCTGCACGGCATAGCCGAGACGGGCGCGCAGCGACCCGTGCCAGTTCTCGCTGGCGCGGACGTCGACGGCCGGGCCGACCGCAACGAAGCGGCGCGAAATGCTGCCGTAGGAGATGTCGCCGGCGACGCCGAGGACGACGCGGTTGATCTGCCAGTCATAGCCGGCCTGCAGGCCGCCGAAGACGCCCGAAGCGCTGCCGAGCCCGTAGCCGGCATTGTTGCGGAAGTTCGATGCGAAGGCGCCGCCGAGATGGGCGCCGATCGAGAAGCCGGTCCACACGCCAGCCGGGGCGGCCGGGGCATAGATGGCGTCGGCAACCGGCTGGCGGCGCGGAATGTCGGCTGCGAAGGCCGGGGTGGCGAGCGTGGCGGCCGCGGCCGCGGCCCAGACGAACTTCTTCATGGTCAACTCCTGTCCCACGAACGGTGCCGGCAACCGGCAGCGCCCCTGTTGTGATGCGGTGAACAATCTATAACCGCATTCATTCGAATTTTCGCGTGTTCCTTCGCCGTGTCCTTAATGGAGCGTTACCGACGAAAGATTGCGTAGCCGTCGCTCGACGACGCATACCCTCATTTTCATCGGTTATTGGCTGAAATGAGGCACATGATGCCAAGTAAAATTGGGAAATATTCCGTTACTGCTCGCGTATTGAAAAATGAATATTGTATTTTTTTGAATATTTACTGTAATTCCTTTCTCGACATGTGTCACAATCATGGCCCCCGGCGGGCCTTCCGCGGGCTGTGCCAGTGAACCGGGGTCCCGGAGCCGGCGTAGAGCATGACGCAATGCGGCAGGACCCCCGGGCGCAAGTCGATGGCCCTGCCGATACTGACTCCATATGGGGCCAGCCCGGCAACGCCGCCTGTGGCATATCGGCACCACCGGGACCATGTCGTCGCCGCGGGCGACACCAGGGGATGGGAACGCAGATGAGCGAGATCGGCACGGCCCTGGTGACGGGCGGCGCGAAGCGGGTCGGCCGCGCCATCGTCGAGGCATTGGCGGCGGCGGGCTATGCCGTCGCCATCCACGCCAACCGGTCGCAGGGCGAAGCCGAGGCCCTGGCGCAGCGCATCGTGGCGGCGGGCGGCCGTGCCGTCGTCGTCACCGCCGATCTCGCCGAACCGGCCGATGTCGACGGCCTCGTCGCCGCCGCCGTCGCCGCCCTCGGCCCGCTCACGCTGCTCGTCAACAATGCCAGCGAATTCGCCGACGACCAGCTCGGCACGCTGACGCGGGAGGTGTGGAACCGCCAGTTCCGCGTCAACATCCAGACCCCCTCCTTCCTCGCCCAGGATTTCGCGGCGCAGGCCCCGGCCGGGGGCTGCATCATCAACATCACCGACCAGCGGGTGCTGAAGCCGACCCCGCAATTCTATTCCTACGCCCTGACCAAGGCGGCGCTCGCCGCCGCCACCGTGGCCATGGCCCAGGCCCTTGCCCCGCAGATCCGCGTCAATGCGGTCGCGCCGGGCCCCAGTCTCCAGGGCCATCGCCAGGGTCCGGAGGATTTCGCCCGCCAGACCGCCGCCACCCTGACCCGGACCGGCAGCCCGCCCGACGAGATCGCCCGCGCCGTCCTCTATCTCGCGGGCGCCACCGCCGTGACCGGCGTCACCATCCCCGTTGACGGCGGCCAGCACCTGATCTGGCAAACGCCGGATGTCACGGGCTTGCGGGAATAGCGGCTCCCGCCATCGCTGATGCCAGATGCCGGACGCGGCGATCGCCTATATATCGCCCATCATGACTCGCGCCGGCCGCACCAATATCGACCCCGACCTCTCGGACCCTGAGGCTGCCGCCGCGGACGAGCCCGAAACCCTCATCCTCGACCTCGCCGCCGAGGAGGACGAGGCGCCGGCCGAGGGCACGGTCGCCGCCGGCATGGAGGTCATCAAGGCGGCGGTGAAACACGCCCCCAGGGGTCCCGGCGTCTACCGGATGATCGGCGCCAAGGGCGAGGTGCTCTATGTCGGCAAGGCGAAGTCGATCGCACGCCGCGTCATCTCCTATACAAGGCCGACAGGCCTCGTCAGCCGCATCGTCCGGATGGTGGCCGCCACCACCGCCATGGAATTCGTCTCGACCAAGACCGAGACCGAGGCGTTGCTGCTCGAGGCCAATCTCATCAAGCAGCTGCGCCCCCGCTTCAACGTGCTGATGCGGGACGACAAGTCCTTTCCCTATATCCTCATCACCGGTGACCACACCGCCCCGCGCATCACCAAACATCGCGGCGCCCGTACCGCAAAGGGCGACTATTTCGGTCCTTTCGCCTCGGCCTGGGCCGTCGGCCGTACCATCAACGCCCTGGAGCGCGCCTTCCTGGTGCGCTCCTGCTCCGACGCCGTCTTCGACAGCCGTACCCGCCCCTGCCTGCTCTTCCAGATCAAGCGCTGCGCCGGACCCTGCACCGACGAGGTCGCACCGGACGACTATGCGGCCCTGGTCAAGGAGGCCAAGCTCTTCCTCTCCGGTCGCAGCCAGGCGGTGAAGCAGGTCCTCGCCCGCCAGATGGAGGAGGCCGCCGAGGCCATGGAGTTCGAGCGCGCCGCCGTCTATCGCGACCGCCTCGCCGCCCTCTCCGCCATCCAGGCGACCCAGGGCATCAATCCCCGCGGCGTCGAGGAGGCCGACGTTTTCGCGGCTGTGCAAGACGGGGGACAGACCTGCATTCAGGTCTTCTTCTTCCGCACCGGCCAGAACTGGGGCAACCGCGCCTATTACCCCAAGGCCGACCGGTCGCTGGAGGCGGGAGAGGTGCTCGCCTCCTTCGTCGCCCAGTTCTACGACGACAAGCCGCCCCCGGCCCTCGTACTCCTGTCCCACGCGGTCGAGGACCAGCCGGTCCTCGCCGATGCGCTGTCCGCCGTCGCCGGCCGGCGGGTCGAGGTGCAGGTGCCGCAGCGCGGCGAGAAGAAGGACCTCGTCGACCATGCCGCCCAGAATGCCCGCGAGGCCCTCGGGCGCCAGCTCGCCGAGAGTGCCTCGCAGCTCAAGCTGCTGCAGGGCCTCGCCGAAGCCTTCGGCCTCGCCGCCCCGCCGCGCCGCATCGAGGTCTATGACAACTCCCACATCATGGGCTCCAACGCCGTCGGCGGCATGATCGTGGCGGGTCCGGAGGGATTCCGCCGCCGCGACTACCGCAGCTTCAACATCAAGTCCGACATCGCCCCCGGTGACGATTTCGGCATGATGCGCGAGGTGCTTGAGCGGCGCTTCAAACGCCTGCTGAAGGATGCCCCCAAGGCCACCACCGAAACGGAGGCCGCAGCCGGCGCCGCGGACGAGGCGGAAATCGAAGTCGAAGCCGACGGCTCGTGGCCCGATCTTGTCATCATCGACGGCGGGCCGGGCCAGCTCGCCGCCGCCCAGGCGATCCTCACAGGCCTCGGCATCACCGACGTGCCGCTCGTCGGCATCGCCAAGGGCCGCGACCGCGAGGCGGGGCGCGAGACCTTCCACATGGCGGGACGCGAGCCCTTCCGGCTCGAGCCGCGCGATCCCGTGCTCTATTTCGTCCAGCGCCTGCGCGACGAGGCGCACCGCTTCGCCATCGGCACCCATCGCGGCCGCCGCAAGAAGGACATCCGTTCGGCCGGCCTCGCCGAGATCGGCGGCATCGGCCCGGCGAGGAAACGCGCCCTGCTCAACCATTTCGGCACGCTGAAGGCGATCGAGCGCGCCAGCCTGGATGACCTCCAGCGGGCCCCCGGCATCAATGCCGCGACGGCCCAGGCGGTCTACAATTTCTTCCATCCGCAGGGGTAAAGGGGACTATTCGCCCTCGCCCCGCGCCCGCGATTCGGCAATCAGCCGGTTGGTCGCGCCCTCGATATCCGCCTCCAGCCGCTCGGCGAATTCGGTCGGCGACAGGCCGGGCGGAATCGGATCGAGGAACTCGACCAGCACGGTGCCCGGCCGGCGGGTGAAGGACTTGCGGCCCCAGAACATGCCGGAATTCAGCGCCACCGGCTGGCATGGCAGATCGAGCGTCCGATAGAGATGGGCCACGCCATATTTGTAGTCCGGCGGCGCGGCCACCGGCCGCCGCGTGCCTTCGGGAAAGATCATCACCTGCCGGCCGATCGATGCCGCGATCTTGGCCCCTGCCGTGATCGAGGCCAGGGCCTCGCCCTTGCGGCCGCGGTCGACCGGGATCTGCCGGGCCTTCCACACCGCCCAGCCGAACAGCGGCACATAGGCGAGCTGCCGCTTGTACACATAGGCCGGCCGGCGGAACGGCAGGAAGAAGGCGAAGGTCTCCCAGGCCGACTGGTGCTTGGCCGCGACGAGGATGGCACCCTCGGGGATTTTCTCCATCCCGCGCCACTCGACCTTCAGGTCGCAGATGACCCGCAGCGCCCAGAGATTGCCCCGCCCCCAGACGAGCCCGATGCCGAGGATGAGGCGGTCGCCGGGCAGCAGCAGGAGCGGGATCATGACGAGGAGCAGAAACCCCGTCCACAGGTAGAAGAAGACGTTGAAGACGAGAGAGCGCAGATGGAGCATCGGGCGGGTCCTTGCCGCCCGGTCCGGCGGATCAGCTGCGGGCGGTGCGCAGCGGCGGGACGGGTGGATCGGCCGTTGCCCGGTCCAGCCGCAGTCCCACCGCCGCCATCAGGTACTTGGCATATTCCACGCCGAGAATCTTCACGCTCGCTGCGTCTTTCCACCATCGCTGCGGATGAAGCGCCCCGGTCTGGACCGGAAAGGCAACCAGCCGCACGTCCGGCATGATCCGCTGCAACTCCAGCATGGTCCGCGGCATGTGATAGCTCGAGGTCACCACGAGCAGCGAACGGAAGGCGTGCAGCCGCGTCCATTTCGCGGTTTCGATGGCATTGCCGCGGGTGTTGAGCGCGCGGTGGTCGAGGTCGATGCAGCAGGCCATGAGCGGCGAGGCGGCCGGAACGGCCCGGGCGAGCTCGCGCTCGCGCACCATCGGATTGACGCCGCTGATCAGGAGGCGGCGACCATGGCCGGCACCCAGCAGGGTCACCGCATCGCTGACCCGGTACGAGCCGCCCGTCATCGCCACGATCGCCTCGGTGCGCGGGCTGTCGGGATCATAGGGGCGCGTCGCGCTCTCGGCGAAGGCGATGAAGCCACCACCGAGCCCGAGGGCGAGGCTGACCAGAAGCGCGGGGACCAGGAAGGAGGGCCGCAGCACCGCGCGGAGCAGCGAAGGCCGGGAAGAGACCTTCGATCCGGGCGCCAGACCGGGCGCACTGTCGCTGCGCAGGAGAGTCATGCAAGCCAGAATAGCACCGAATGAGGCAATCAGAAGTCCCGTTCATGGCCGGCTGCCATGGTTCGCACCGCGAAAAGCGCTGCGCGGCCGCCTTCCACCTCCCTTCCTTCGACCGGGATTGACTTGGCGCGGGGTGCCGCCGAAGCCTTTGCAACCCGTCTCCTGGAGTGCGCCGTCATGAAAGCCGTCCTGTGCAAGGCCTATGGGCCGCCCGAGAGCCTCGTCGTGGAGGATCTGCCCGATCCGGTCGCCGGACCCGGCGAGGCGGTCGTCAGGGTCGCGGCGGTCGGCCTCAACTTCTTCGACAACCTGATCATCCAGAACAAGTACCAGGTGAAGCCGGAGCTTCCCTTCTCGCCCGGCTCCGAATTCGCCGGCCGCATCGAGAGCCTTGGTGCCGGGGTCAGCGGCCTCAAGGTCGGCGACCGCGTCCTCGGCAACATCGCCCATGGAGCCGCGCGCACCCATGTCGTCGTCAAGGCCGCGGCGCTGGCACCGATCCCCGACGGGCTGTCGGACGAACAGGCCGCCGGCATGATCATCACCTACGGCACCACGATCCATGCGCTGAAGGACCGGGCTCAGTTGAAGCCGGGCGAGACCCTGGCCGTTCTCGGCGCCGCCGGCGGCGTCGGCCTCGCCGCCATCGAACTCGGCAAGGCCATGGGCGCCCGGGTCATCGCCTGCGCCTCCTCCGACGAGAAGCTCGCCTTCTGCCGCGCCCATGGCGCCGACGAGACGCTCAACTATGCCACCCATGACCTCAAGGAGGGCCTGAGGGCCCTGACCGGCGGCAAGGGACCGGACGTCATCTACGACCCGGTCGGCGACAAGCTGGCCGAGCCGGCGCTGCGTGCCATCGCCTGGGAGGGGCGCTTTCTGGTCATCGGCTTCGCCGGCGGCGAGATCCCGAAGATCCCGCTCAACCTGACCCTGCTCAAGGGCTGCGACATCCGCGGCGTCTTCTGGGGCGCCTTCGCCCAGAAGGAGCCGGAGAAGAACCGCGACAACCTCATGCAGGTCGCCCGCTGGACCGCCGAGGGCAAGCTCTCCCTCCATGTCCACGGCAGCTGGCCGCTGGAGAAGATCGCCGAGGCCCTCGGCGAACTGACCAGCCGCAGGGCCCAGGGCAAGGTCATTCTCAGGCCGTGATCCCGGCCCGAGACCGGGTGACCGGCCGATGACAGGCGCGGCGTCGCCGCCGTCCCGTCAGGCAGAGATCAGCGCCGGCCGCACCGCGGCGCCCTCGGGCGCGACGGTGCTGAGATCGGCCTCGGCGGCGGCACGGTCGGCCTCGCTTTCGGCGATGAGGTGGATATGCACCTCCTCGGCACGCTTGATCTGCGCGAGTTGCGCCAGCGCCGCGGGAGAAGCCGGCGAG
Source organism: Phreatobacter sp. (assembly GCA_019749835.1). Taxonomy (GTDB): domain Bacteria; phylum Pseudomonadota; class Alphaproteobacteria; order Rhizobiales; family Phreatobacteraceae; genus Phreatobacter. The sequence continues at coordinate 23,533 of JAIEPJ010000197.1, forward strand.
CGGCCGGCCCAGAGCGCTACGCGCGTGCCGTCGGCTTCGGCACGGGCAAGGACGATGACGGCCCCCTGATAGGCGGGAGCGGTCGCGGCGGCATGGACGGTGGCGAGATAGCGCCGTCCGGAAATGCCGCGCCAGGCATGGAAGCGCGCGGCAAGGCCGGAGACCCTCAGGGCGGAGGGCTTACCGGCATCGAAAGCGTGGATCGTTCGGCCTTTGTTCATTAGAACATTATGAGAACAAAGCAGCGTTGCGGTCAATGGGACCGGCTCCCGCAACCGGCCCCTTGCTGACAGCGTTGTGGCAAGAGGCGTCGCTGGCCTCGCCCGCTCAATGCCCCGCAGCCAGGGTGCCGCGCTGGCGGCTGTCCGCCGCCCCGGCCCAGCCTCCAGGCACGGCGAGAATGGCATTGACGTTGCCGAAGGCGCCGCGCGGCGCGACCCGGTGGCCCCGCGCCTCCAGCAGCCTGAGCGTGTCGACCGACAACCCGCCCTCGATGTCGATCGCATCCGGCAGCCACTGGTGATGGATGCGTGGAGCGGCGACCGCCTCGGCGATGTTCATGCCGTGGTCGATGACATTGAGGATGGTCTGAAGGGTGATGGTGATGATGCGGCTGCCCCCCGGCGATCCCGTGACCATCGCCACCTTGCCGTCGCGGAACAGGATCGTCGGCGTCATCGAGGAGAGCGGGCGCTTGCCTGGCCCGGGCAGGTTGGCGGCGCCCTGGACGAGGCCGAAGGCGTTCACCGCACCGGCCTTGGCGGCGAAATCGTCCATCTCGTTGTTGAGGAGGATCCCGGTGCCCGCCGCGACGAGGCCGAGGCCATAGGAGAAGTTGAGGGTATAGGTGTTGGAGACGGCGTTGCCTTGCCGATCGACGACCGAGAAATGCGTCGTCTGCTCGCCCTCGTGCGGTGCGGGATCGCCGGCGCGAATCTCGGCCGAGGGACGGGCGCGCTCCGGATCGATCCGTCCCCTCAGCGAATCCGCATAGGCCTTGGCGGTGAGCCCGCGCACCGGCACGGTGACGCTGTCGGGATCGCCGAGGTGCTGCGCCCGGTCGGCATAGGCAAGCTTCATCGCCTCGACCATGAGATGGATCGTCTCGGCGCTGTTGTGGCCGCGCCGTCCGAGATCCATCGGCTCCAGCAGGTTCAGCATCTGCAGGAGATGAACCCCGCCCGAGGAGGGCGGCGGCATGGAGGCGATGGCATAGCCCTTGTAGCTGCCGCGCACGGCCGGGCGGATCACCGGCCGATAGGCGCGCAGATCCGCCTCCGTCATGATGCCGCCATGCTCTGCCAGGGCGGCGACGATGCGCTCCGCCGTCGCGCCCTCGTAGAACCCGGCCGGCCCCTGCTGGGCGATGGCCTCGAGCGCGCGGGCGAGGTCCTCCTGCACCAGACGGTCGCCATGGCCGAGGGCGCTGCCGTCAGGCCTGAGAAAGATGCGCCGCGAGGCGGGGAAGCGGCCGAGCCGCGCCGCCGCCCGCGGCAGAGAATCCGCGAGGTCCTCGTCCACGGGGATCCCGTCGCGGGCGAGCCGGATGGCCGGCGCGATCAGCTCGGCGAGGCTCAGCCGCCCGGAGCCATAGCGGCGATGCGCCTCGGCGAGGCCCGCCACCGTGCCGGGCACGCCGGCCGCCAGCCCGGTATCGCGCGACAGACGCGGATCAGGCTCGCCGTTCGCGCCGAGGAACATGGTCGCGGTCGCTGCCGCCGGCGCCGTCTCGCGATAGTCGATGGCGATGGTCTCGCCTCGCTCGGCGAGATGGACCAGCATGAAACCGCCGCCGCCGAGATTGCCGGCCCGTGGCAGCGTCACCGCCAGGGCGAAGCCGACCGCCACCGCCGCGTCGACCGCATTGCCGCCGCGCTTCAGGATCTCGACCCCGACGCGGGTTGCCCGCGCCTCCTGGCTCGCCACCATGCCGTTCGGCGCCAGCGCCGGATGGACGCGCGCCGTCTCGGCAATGATCGGCCAGGACGCGATGGCCTGTGCAGGCGAGGGCTGGGCGATCGCGGCCGGCGCCATCAGCCAGGCGGCGGCGAGTGCCCAGACGGCCAGACGATTCCGATGACGCATTCCGTCCTCTCTCGATGCACTGCCGCCCCGCAGCGGCGGCTCTTGGCAAGCCGCCCGCGAGAGCCATGATGGGCGCGATGGCGGAGGTGAGTCGGTCACTTCCGCGCGACCCCATAAGAACAACCGGCGCGAGACACGTCCATGGCCGCCCCCGATCGCCTGCCGCCCATCCCGCCCGCCGCCTACACGCCCGATCAGGAAGCCGCGGCGGCGGATTTCCGCAAACGCCGCGGCGTGGAGCCCTTCGGCCCCTATGCGCCGCTGATGCGCTCGCCCAAGGTGATGATCGATGTCGAGGCGCTGGGTCGCCGCCTGCGCTACGGCTCCTGTCTGTCCGAGGACCTGAAGGAGCTCGCCATCTGCCAGGTGGCGCGCTCCTGGTCGCAGCAATTCGAATGGTCCGTCCATGCCATGGAAGCGGAGAAGGCCGGTGTGTCCAGGGAGATCCTCGCAGCCATCGCCGACGGCCGCCGCCCCGACGCCATGAGCGCCGACGAAGCCTTGATCTATGATGCGGTGGCTGAGCTCCTGACGACGAAGCGCTGGTCCGACACCACCTATGCCCGTATCGTCGCCCGCCATGGCGAGCAGGGCGCCGTGGAGATCCCGACCCTCATCGGCATCTATTCGCTGCTGGCCATGGTCCTCAACGTGGCGCGCACGCCCGCCGATGGTCCGGAAGGCCTGGCCCGCTGGCCCGAATAAAACGCCTCGCCTGATTGTGATTTCCGCATCGCATTCGACATACGCACACCAGGGCGACGCCTGATTCGTCGATCCGCCGCGGCACTTTTCCAAGGTCCCCCATGTTGCCTCCGGTCACCGTCTCCGGCGACACGGCCGTCCAGCCGGCGCCCCGCAAGGCCATCGCCGGCTGGGTCCTCTTCGACTGGGCGGCGCAGCCCTATTTCACGCTGATCAACACCTTCGTCTACGCCCCCTTCTTCGCCAGTGCCATCGCCGCCAACCCGGTCGACGGCCAGGCCATGTGGGGCTTCGCCACCAGCGCCGCCGGCGTCGCCATCGCCATCCTCTCGCCGGTACTCGGCGCCATCGCCGACGCCTCCGGCCGGCGCAAGCCGTGGATCGCCGTCTTCGGGCTGCTGTTGATCATCGGGGCCTCGCTTCTCTGGCTTGGCAAGCCCGGGGCACCCGAAACCGTCGCGATCGTGCTGGTCGCCTTTGTCATCGCCACCATCGGCGCCGAATTCGCCACCGTCTTCAACAATTCGATGATGCCGACCCTCGTGCCGCCGCAGCGCATCGGGCGGCTGTCCGGCCTCGGCTGGGCGGTCGGCTATCTCGGCGGGATGACCTCGCTGATCTTCATGCTCGGCTTCCTGGTCGCCAGCCCCGAGACCGGGCGCACCCTGGTCGGGCTCGAACCGCTATTCGGCCTCGATCCCGCGCAACGGGAGGGTGACCGCGCCGCCGGCCCCCTGACGGCCCTGTGGTTCATCATCTTTATCATCCCGCTCTTTCTCTTCACGCCCGACGTGCCCGCCCGGATGGGCATGGGCGCGGCGGTCCGCTCGGGCATGGCGAGCCTCGCGGCAACGCTGAAGGAGGTCCGCCGGCACCGCAATGTGCTGGTCTTCCTGATCGCCAACATGATCTACATGGACGGGCTGGTGGCGCTCTTCGCCCTCGGCGGAATCTATGCGGCCGGCGTCTTCGGCTGGGCCACCATCGAGATCGGCCTCTTCGGAATCTTCCTCACGATCACCGGTACAGCGGGCGCCCTGCTCGGCGGCCGTCTCGACGACACGATCGGCTCGAAACGGGTGATCCTCGGTTCGATCTTCGTCCTGACCTTCTCCGTCATCACCATCCTGCTGATCGGCCCCGGCCACGTCTTCTTCGTCTTCCAGACCGCCTTGCCGGCACCGGGCGACGGCCTCTTCGCAACCGGCCCAGAACAGGTCTATCTCGCCCTCGGCGGCTTGATCGGCGCGGCGGCGGGCCCGCTCCAGGCGGCGTCCCGCTCCATGCTGGTGCAGCTCGCCCCGCGGGCGCAGATCGGCCAGTTCTTCGGCCTCTTCGCCCTGTCGGGCAAGGTCACGGCCTTTGTCGGGCCGTTCCTCGCAGGCGTCGTGACCCTCGCCCTCAACGACCAGCGGGCGGGGCTAGGCATGCTGGCGATCATGTTCCTGATCGGCGCGACGGTCCTCGCCTATGTCCGGACCGAGCGGGCGGCCTGAGGCCACACGATCGACCGCTCGGCAGGTCAGCGCTGGCCGCCCCAGGGCGGCACCGAACCGCCGAACCCCGTGGGCTGGATCGGCGCCTGCTGGCCCATCAGCATCTCGACGGTGACGGCCGTCCCGGACACCGAGACCATCAGCATGGACTTGCCGAGCGTC
>JAIEPJ010000255.1 GCA_019749835.1 Phreatobacter sp.
CGCTCATATGCCGCCCCCGTTCTCGACCAGCGGGTCGCGCCGGCGGTTCCAGCGGCCCCAGAGGCTGCGGTGCAGGTGGCGCAGGACCGGACGGGCCAGCGCATCGGCGGCGGCCGCCGCAGCGGCATAGCCGGGATGGCCGGTCAGAACCCCGACGACGACGCCGAGCAGCAGGGCACTGCCGAGCCGCCATGTGGTGGCGGGGACGAGATTGCGCCGCCAGTCGCCGCCATAGGTGCGCACCATCGCCTGTTCGAAGCTGTGGCTGACCAGCTGGAGCCGCAGGCGCTGCGCCGAGGCCGCTTCGCCAAGGACCGTGCCCATGGCCGCGGTCTCGTGGGTGACCTTGTCGACCAGGATAAAGGCGCCGACGGCAGGCAGGGTCGCGTAAGGAGCGACCGCCAACGGCCGGTCGAGGCGCAGGCGCACCACGGCAAGTTCGTTGGTCTCCACCTGGGAGCGCTCGCGCTCCGCATAGGTGGCGATGTCGATGCCGTGGACGACCGTCTCCACCGTGGCATTGGCCGAGGCCGTGCCGAGGCGCAGGAGATAGGTGGCGCCGGCGGTTAGCGCCGCCTGGCCGGTGACGAGCACCTTGGCCTCAAGACTGGTGCGCACGCGCACGGCCGGCTGCGCCGCTCCCGCCGCCACGATCACGTCGCCACGCGAGACGTCGATTTCGCGATCGAGCACGAGAGTCACCGCGGTCCCTGCGCCAGCGCGCGGCAGGTCACCGTCGAAGGTCACGATTCGGGAGACGCGGGCCGGCTGGCGTGCGGGCCAGACCTCGACCGCATCGCCCGGAGCCACGGTGCCGGCGGCGATGGTCCCGGAGAAGCCGCGGAACGTGGCATCGGGGCGGTTCACCCACTGCACCGGCAAGGCAAGGCTGCGCGTGCGGCTGGCGCTGTCGACGCCGACGGCCTCCAGCCAGCCGATCAAGGTCGGGCCGTCATACCAGGGGGTGCGCGCCGACAGGGTCGCGACATTGTCGCCGTCGCGGGCTGAGAGAGGGATCACCGTGATGCTGTCGAAAGCGAGGCCAGCGATGGTAGAGCGAAAAGCCATCTCGATGGTGCGGATGCGACCCTCGTCGCACCCGACGAGGTCGATCTTGTTGATGGCGACGACAAGCTGCCGGACGCCGACGAAGGCGGCGATGAGGGCGTGGCGGCGCGTCTGCGGCAGCACGCCCTTTCCGGCATCGATGAGGATGATGGCGAGGTCGGCGGTCGAGGCGCCGGTCGCCATGTTGCGGGTGTACTGCTCGTGGCCCGGCGTATCCGCGACGATGAAGGCGCGGCGAGCGGTGGAGAAATAGCGATAGGCGACGTCGATGGTGATGCCCTGCTCGCGCTCGGCCTGCAGGCCGTCGAGCAGCAGCGAATAGTCGAGGCCGCGGTCGGCCCGGCCGATGCGGGCGCTGTCAGCTTCGAGCGTCGCGATGACATCGTCGGGAATGACGCCCGCCTCGTAGAGCAGGCGGCCAAGGAGGGTCGACTTGCCGTCGTCGACAGAACCGCAGGTGATGAAGCGCAGCAGCGAGCGGCTGGCGGGGGCGGCATCATTGGCCGGGGCCGGCACCGGCGCGGCGGTCTCGGCAGCGAGGGCGCCCATCAGAAATACCCCTCCTGCTTCTTCAACTCCATGGAGCCGGCGCTGTCGAAGTCGATCAGGCGGCCCTGGCGCTCGGAGGAGCGCGAGGCGCGCATCTCCGCGATGATCTCGGGAACGGTGGTCGCGGTGCTCTCGACCGCGCCGGTGAGCGGGTAGCAGCCGAGGGTGCGGAAGCGGACCATGCGGTGCTGGACGACTTCGCCGGGCAGCAGCGGCATGCGCTCGTCGTCGCGCATGATCCAGGTGCCCTCGCGCCAGAGCACGGGCCGCTCGGCGGCGAAATAGAGCGGCACAACGGGGATCTGCTCGCGTTCGATGTAGGCCCAGACGTCGAGCTCGGTCCAATTGGAGAGCGGGAAGACGCGGAAGCTCTCTCCGGGCTTCTTCAGCGTGTTGAACAGCTGCCAGGGTTCGGGCCGCTGGCTCTTGGGGTCCCAGCGGTGATCGCGGGTGCGCACCGAGAAGACGCGCTCCTTGGCGCGGCTCTTCTCCTCGTCGCGGCGGGCGCCGCCTAAGGCCGCATCATAGCGGCCGGCATCCAGCGCCTGCTTGAGCGCCACGGTCTTCATCACGTCGGTGTGGATGCGCGAACCGGAATCGATGGGATTCACGCCGGCAGCGACGCCCTCTCGGTTCACATGGACGATGAGGTCGAGGCCGAGCTTCTGGGCGAGATCGTCGCGGAAGCGGCCCATTTCCTGGAATTCCCAACGCGTGTCGACATGCAGCAGCGGAAAGGGCAGCCGGCCCGGATGAACCGCCTTGCGCGCGAGATGCAGGAGGACGGAGGAATCCTTGCCGATGGAATAGAGCAGGACCGGGCGCTCTGATGTCGCGAGCGTCTCGCGGATTATGCCGATGGCCTCGGCTTCCAGCCTGTCGAGATGGGACAACGTGGTCATGCCGGGATCCCCTCGGCGGCCGGGGCAGCAGCGCGCACGAGGCGGCCGTCGGGAGTGATGTGCAGCCCGCATTCGCCGCCGGCCTCGGCCTCCCACCACCAGCGCCCCGCGCGCTCCGGCTCGCTCGGCGCGACGGCGCGGGTGCAGGGCGCGCAGCCGATAGAAAGAAAGCCCTGCGCATGGAGGGCGTTGCGCGGGATGTCTTGGCGATCGGCGTAGGCGGCGACGTCGGCGCGGCTCCAGCCGGCGAGCGGGCTGACCTTGAGGAGGTTGCGAGCCTCGTCCCTCGACCAGTGCGAGACCTCTGAACGCGCACCGGACTGGTCGGCGCGCAGGCCCGTCACCCAGGCAGCCGCGCCGGCGAGCAGATGACCGAGGGGGACGACCTTGCGCGTCTCGCAGCAGGCCTTGCGCGCGGCGACGCTCGCATAGAAGCCGTTCACGCCCTGAGCGGCGAGAAGCGTGGCGAGCCCATCGGCATCGGGATGGACCGAGCGGATGCGCAGGCCGTAGCGCTCCTCCGTCCGCGCCCAGACTTCGTAGGTCTCCGCAAAGAGGCGGCCGGTATCGATGGTGGCGATATCGACGGCGAGGCCGGCGGAGGCGATCAGGTGGGTAATCACCTGGTCCTCGAGGCCGAAGCTCGTGGTGAAGACGATGCGGCCGTCGATGGCCGTCCGCGTGGCGGCGAGGATGGTGGCGGGGTCCCGCGGATCGACTTCGGGAAAGCGGTGCGACAGGTCGGCGTTCACGACGCCGTCCCCTGCCCCGCCCGCAGCGCCCGGCGGCGCTCGAGGATGCTGGCGCCGGCGCCATAGCCGGTCTGGTAGGTGGCGCCATAGGAGGCGAGCGCCGCCCGCCACTGGTCCTCCGGCTGGCGGGCGGCGATGGCGTCCGGCACCTCGACCTCGTCGAAGCCACAGGCGACGAGATGGGTGAACTGATCGGCGATGACCGGCCCGACCGCCCTCACGGCCCCCTTGAAGCCGGCCTCGCGCAACTGGCGGGCTAGGCTGAAGGCGCGACCGTCCGCGAAGGCGGGAAAGGCGATGGCGACGAGGTCGATCTGGCCGAGGAAGGGGCTGAGCTCGGGCAGGCGCACGGTGTTCACCACCTCGACGCCGATGCGCTGGGTGTTGGAGCGGCCGGCGATCACGGCGGGAAGCTCGGCGAGCCCGACGAGCACCGCCTCGCCCGTCACGGGTTCACCGGGGGCGATGCGCTGCCAAGGGTCGGCGCGGAAGCCGTCGGCGTCAAGCAGCGGCATGGGCGCTCTCCGCCGGCGCGGCGAGGAAGCCCGCCTTGAAGGGTTCGATGCCGAGGCGGCGCACGGCCTCCGCGAAGGTCTCGCCGTCCTGTCGGCGGGCGAGATAGACGGCGACGAGCCGCTCGATGGCGTCGGGCACTTCCGTCGCGGTGATGCCGGGGCCGAGCAGTTGCCCGATGGCGGCGTTCTCGGTGGCATCGCCCCCGAGCGTCACCTGGTAGCTCTCCTGGCCGGACTTCTCGAGGCCTAGAATGCCGATATGGCCGACATGGTGATGGCCGCAGGCGTTGATGCAGCCGGAGATCTTGATGCCGAGCTCGCCGATCTCGCGCTGGCGCTCCGGCGAGGCGAAGCGGCGGGAAATGGCCTGGGCGATGGGGATGGAGCGGGCGGTGGCGAGGGCACAGTAGTCGAGGCCCGGGCAGGCGATGATGTCGGTGATGAGCCCGGCATTGGCCTCGGCGAGGCCGGCGCCCACGAGGCCCGTCCAGAGCGCGTACAGCTCGTCCTGACGCACATGCGGCAGAATGAGGTTCTGGTGGTGGGAGACGCGGATCTCACCGAAGGAATGGGCGTCGGCGAGGTCTGCGACCGTCCGCATCTGGTCGCTCGTGGCATCGCCCGGCACGCCGCCGACAGGCTTCAGCGAGACGGTGACCGCCGTATAGCCGGGCTGGCGGTGGGGGAAGGTGTTGGTTTCTACCCAGCGGTCGAAGGCGGCATAGCGCGCGCGGTCGGCCGCGAGGCGCTGGCTGGTCTCCGGCAGCTTCACGAAGGCCGGAGGCGCGAAATAGGCCTCTATCCGCGCGACCTCTTCGGGGTCGGCGGCGATGGCGGCGGGATCGAGGGCTGCGAATTCCGCCTCGACACGGCCCCGGAACTCCTCGATCCCGATCTCGTGGACGAGGATCTTGACCCGCGCCTTGTACTTGTTGTCGCGCCGTCCCTCGAGATTGTAGACGCGCATCAGCGACTGCAGATAGGCGAGCAGGTGCGCTTTCGGCAGGAAATCGCGCACCAGCTTGCCGATCATCGGAGTGCGGCCGAGGCCGCCGCCGACGAAGAGGCGGTAGCCGACCTCGCCGCTCACGGGATGGCGGACCACCTGGATGCCGATGTCATGGGCGCGGATGGCAGCGCGGTCACGGGGCGCACCGGTCACGGCGATCTTGAACTTGCGCGGCAGGTAGTCGAACTCGGGATGCATGGTCGACCACTGGCGAATGAGTTCAGCGGTTGCCCTGGGATCCTCGACCTCGTCGGCCGCCGCCCCGGAAAAATGGTCGGCGGTGGTGTTGCGGATGCAGTTTCCGGAGGTCTGGATGCAGTGCATCCCGACATCGGCCAGAAGGTCGAGAATATCGGGGATGTCGCGCAGCTTCGGCCAGTTGAACTGCAGGTTCTGGCGCGTGGTAAAATGACCGTAGCCGCGGTCGTACCGCTCACCGATGAGGGCGAGTTGGCGCAACTGCGCCGATGACAGCGTGCCATAGGGAATCGCGATCCGCAGCATGTAGGCGTGCAGCTGCAGGTAGACGCCGTTTTTGAGGCGCAGTGGCTTGAACTCGTCCTCGGTGAGCGAGCCGTCGATGCGGCGCGCCACCTGGCCGCGGAACTGGGCGACGCGCTCGCGGACGAAGGCCTCGTCGAACTGGTCGTATCGGTACATCAGGCCCTCCCGCGCAGATGGGCGAAGGCGGCCTGCTTGCCGAGGTCCTGCCGGATGGAAGGACCTGCGATCTTGAACCGCTCGCGGAAATGGTTGGGGACGGGCAGGCCATCGTCGCGCAGCGTGACGTCGACGAGATAGGCGTCGACGACCTCGCCGCGGCTGAGCGCGGCTGTGGCGACCGTCTGGAGAACTGCGGCCTCCGCCTCGTCACGCGCCACCGTGGCCTCGGCGGGATCGACCGACCAGCCTCGTGTCGCCCAAAAGATGACATCGCCATCGAGCAGGTCGTTCGCGAGGAGGATCGCGGGAAGTAGAATTTTTTGCTTGGCGGGGGCCATGGTCGGCTCTGCGGCGGTGAGGGCCCTCGAATTACGTCAAAATATCCAGCGGACACAATGGCTTGGAATTGCACAGGACCAAATAAAAACCAGCTTTGGCCGGAAGCAACGATCAGGGACACTTCTTCTCTTGAACGCATCTCCGGGAGATGACGATCCTCCCTAATCGAAGCTCGAACGGTGACCGGAGGCAAACATTCTGTCTGGTTTCGAGGCGAAAGTCCCTTCCGGGACGAAGATTGATCGGCGCGCCAGGCCGCATCGATCCCTTCGGACGAGGAGCCGTTTGCTCCCTCGAGGCGCGCGGAAAGAATATTCCGTCATAGCAACAACATGGGCCGAAAAATGGATCTTTTTTCTCTTTTCGGTTCAGATTCGGGTTGATCGGCAGGGCGCTTTGTCATGCTCTTTCTCCACCAACGTCATCCGGAGCGCCTCATGACCCGCCATGTCCCCGCCCTGTCGCGCCGTGCCGTCCTCGCCTATGGCATCGGCGCCGCCGGCACAGCCGCCCTCATCGCCGGCGCCCGCCCCGTCAGAGCCCAGGCCCCCGTAACCCTCGTCAATGTCTCCTATGATCCGACGCGCGAGTTGTACCGCGCCATCAACGACGCCTTCGCCCGGCACTGGCGGGAAAAGACCGGCCAGCAGGTGACGATACGCACCTCCCATGGCGGGTCGGGTCGCCAGGCGCGCTCGGTGATCGACGGGCTGGACGCCGACGTGGTCACACTCGCCCTTGCCGGGGATATCGACGCCATCGCCCAGCATTCGCGGCGGCTGCCGGCCGACTGGCAAACCCGTCTGCCGAACAATTCGTCGCCCTACACCTCGACCATCGTCTTCATCGTCCGCAAGAGCAACCCGAAGGGCGTCAAGGACTGGTCGGACCTTGCCAAGCCAGGCGTCGGCGTGGTCACCCCCAATCCGAAGACGTCGGGCGGCGCCCGCTGGAACTATCTCGCGGCCTGGGCCTACGAACTCGACCGGACCCAGAAGAACGAGGAAGCCGCCAAGCTTTTCGTCGAGGCCATCTACCGGAACGTCTCGGTGCTCGACACCGGTGCGCGCGGGTCGCTCACGACCTTCGCCCAGCGCAATGTCGGTGATGTCTTTATCTCCTGGGAGAACGAGGCCCACCTGGCGCTGAAGGAGTTCGGTGAGGACAAGTTCGAGATCGTCTTTCCGTCCCTCTCGATCCTCGCGGAGCCGCCGGTGGCCATCGTCGACCAGGTCGTCGACAGGCGCGGCACCCGAGCCGTCGCCCAAGCCTATCTCGATTTCCTTTACACCCCGGAAGCACAGAAGATCATCGCGCAGAACTTCTATCGGCCGAACCGGCCGGAACATGCGGACAGGGTCGACCTCGCCCGCTTCCCACAGATCCGGCTGGTGACGATCGACGGCGTGTTCGGCGGCTGGTCGAAAGCCCAGAACGTTCATTTCTCAGACGGCGGCGTGTTCGACCAGATCCACCGACCGGGCGCGGCCAGCCGATGACCGCACTCACCCTCCCGTCGCGGGAGTGGCTGAGGCCGAAGCCGAGCGCGCTGCCCGGCTTCGGCCTCACGCTCGGTTTCGCCCTGTCCTATCTCGCCCTCATCGTGCTCATCCCGCTGGCGGTGCTGGTCTGGCGGGCCTCGGGCCTCGGACTGTCGGGCCTGTGGGCCGTGGCGACGACGCCGCGCGTGCGGGCCGCCCTCGAGACCAGCTTCTACCTGTCCTTTGCCGCGGCGCTGGTGAACGCCGTCTTCGGCCTGGTGATCGCCTGGATCCTCACCCGCTACCGCTTTCCCGGCCGGCCCCTTGTCGACGCCATGGTGGATCTGCCTTTCGCCTTGCCGACAGCCGTCGCAGGCATCGCGCTGGCGGCGATCTATGCGAGCAACGGCTGGGTGGGGTCCATCGTCGAGGCACTCACCGGCCTGAAGATCGCCTTCACGCCGCGGGGCATCTTCGTGGCCCTGGTCTTCATCGGCCTGCCCTTCGTCGTCCGCACCGTCCAGCCTGTCCTCATGGACCTGGACCGCGAAGTGGAGGAGGCCTCGGCGACCCTCGGCGCCGGCCGGCTGCAGACGGTGCTGCGGGTCATTCTCCCGGCGCTGGTTCCGGCCATTCTCACCGGCTTTGCCCTCGCCTTCGCCCGGGCGGTCGGCGAATATGGTTCGGTCATCTTCATCGCCGGCAATATGCCGTTCATCTCGGAAATCGCGCCGCTGCTCATCATCGTGCAGCTGGAGGAGTTCAATTATGCCGGCGCCACCGCCATCGCGACGGTCATGCTGTCGATCTCCTTCCTCTCACTGCTCGTCATCAATCTGATCCAGAGCTGGAGCAGGCGGAGGTTCGGAGATGTCTGAGATCAGCAACCCGACTGTCGCCTCGGCACTTTCGGAGCCCCGCTGGGTCCGCTGGTCGCTGATTCTGATCGGCCTGGCCTACCTTTCTCTCGTCGTATTGCTACCACTCGCGGCGATCTTCACCGAAGCGCTACGCAAGGGCGTCGGCGCGCTTCACGAGGTCTTCGCGGACGACGCCACCTATTCCGCCATCATCCTAACGCTGACCGTGGCTGCCATCACGGTTCCGCTCAACCTGGTCTTCGGCGTGGCCGCTGCCTGGGCCATCGCCAAGTTCGAATTCCCCGGCAAGAGCCTGCTAATCACCTTCATCGACCTGCCCTTCTCGGTCTCGCCGGTGGTCTCGGGCCTAATCTTCGTCCTGTTGTTCGGCGCGCAAGGCCTTTTCGGCCCATGGCTCGCCGCCAACGACATCAAGATCATCTTTGCCCTACCCGGGATCGTTCTCGCCACGACCTTCGTCACGCTGCCCTTCATCGCCCGCGAGTTGATCCCGCTGATGCAGGAACAGGGCACGGCTGAGGAGGAGGCAGCGCTGACCCTGGGCGCCTCAGGCCTCAGGGCCTTCATCACCGTGACCCTGCCGAACATCCGCTGGGCCCTGCTCTACGGGGTCCTGCTCTGCAACGCCCGCGCCATGGGCGAGTTCGGCGCGGTGGCCGTCGTCTCCGGACATATCCGCGGGCTCACCAACACCATGCCGCTCCACGTGGAGATTCTCTACAATGAGTACAATTTCGTTGGCGCCTTCGCGGTTGCCGCCCTCCTCGCCCTCCTCGCCCTGGTCACACTCGGTGCCAAATCCCTCCTCGAATGGCGATACGGCGACGCGCTCGCCGGCAAGGGCCGACACTGAGGCCGCCGGCGTGACGGGCATCGCCGTCCGCGGCGTCGCCAAGGATTTCGCCGGGACGCGCGCACTCGACGGCATCGATCTAGACATTCGGCCCGGCGAACTCCTGGCCCTGCTCGGTCCATCGGGCTCCGGCAAGACGACGCTGCTGCGCTCGATCGCCGGCCTCGAGCCCCTCACGGCTGGGACAATCCACTTCGGCGGCGAGGATGCGACGGGCCTTAGGGTCCAGGACCGCAAAGTCGGCTTCGTGTTCCAGCATTACGCACTGTTCCGCCACATGACAGTAGCCGAGAACATTGCCTATGGCCTGACCGTGCGGCCGCGCGCCGAACGTCCGGCGCGGCAGGAGATTCTCCGCCGGGTCGATGAATTGCTCGACCTCGTGCAACTGCCGGGAATCGGCAAACGCTTTCCCGGCCAGCTCTCCGGCGGCCAGCGCCAGCGCGTGGCTCTCGCCCGCGCCCTTGCCGTCGAACCACGCGTCCTCCTCCTCGACGAGCCGTTCGGTGCGCTCGACGCGCAGGTGCGCAAGGACCTCCGGCGCTGGCTGCGCGACATCCATCAGCGCACCGGCCATACGACGGTCTTCGTCACCCACGACCAGGAGGAGGCGGTGGAACTCGCCGACCGCGTCGCCATCCTCAATCGCGGGCGGGTGGAACAGGTCGGCTCGCCAGACGATGTCCTGGATCATCCGGCCAATGCCTTCGTCGCCGGCTTCGTCGGCCAAGCCGTACGGCTCGACGTGACCGTCGAGGACGGCCAGGTTCGCGCCGGGCCGCAGACCCTGGCGACCGCCCCTCCGGGTGCAAGGCCCGGCCCGGCGGCACTCTTCCTCCGCAACCGCGATCTCGCTGTGGGATCCGCCGAGGGTGCGGCCCTGACCGGAACCATCACTGGCATCGCCCGATCGGCAGCGAGCCGGCGACTGGAGATCCGGCTAGCGGAAGGCCTTCCGCCGATCGAAGCGGAGGTGGGCCTGGACTTCGCCGCAGCGCGCGGCGACGTCGTCGGGCTGACCCTAGCGACCTTGCGACTTTTCCCACGGGACCCGGAGGTTGGCGGCACATAGGTGCCCGCCGTGGGCAAAACCAACCTGCGGAGAAAAAATCGCCATGAATGCCGATTTATTTGACATTTTATCCTATTTACGGAGCGACATTCCGGCATGAAGATAAAATTATTCTTATCTTCCCGTGTTGGACATCACCTTTCATGGACGCTATCGACCGCAAGATACTGACCATCCTCCAGGACGATGTGAGCATTTCAATCGCCGAGCTTGCTTCGCGGGTCCATCTGTCCCAGACCCCGTGCTGGAAGCGCATCCAGAAGCTGGAGGCGACCGGCGTCATCCAGAAGCGGGTCGCGCTGGTCTCGCCGGAGAAGCTCGGCCTCGGCCTCACCGTCTTCGTATCGGTGGAGACGTCTGATCATTCCCGCGAGTGGCTGACCCAGTTCGCCGCCACCGTGGCGGCCATGCCAGAGGTCATGGAGTTCTACCGGATGGCCGGCGATGTCGACTACATGCTGCGTGTCGTCATCGCGGACATGGCCGCCTACGACACCTTCTACAAACGATTGATTGACAAGGTGCCGCTGAAGAACGTGACCTCCCGCTTCGCCATGGAGCGGATCAAAGCGACGACGGCCTATGCCGTGCCGCCGGCACCACCGCGGGACAGCCTGGAGGCCCAGGCATGAAGCTGCGCGCGCCGGGTGTGTCCCGGCTTCGCCATTCGCTGGGGGGGCCGTCTCTCAGATCACGCGGCCTGAAATGCTATGCACAAGGTTGTTGCAATACCCTCGCGGATTCCATGGCGCTTCCACTACCGGCTGGGCGTTGCCCTCCACGTCCGTCGCCTGCGCCATGAGCACGACCGGACCGGGCGGCAGCATGAGGCCGGCGCTGAAGCGGCGCCACGCGAAGAATTCGCCCACCTCGGCCAGCTTGGCCTGCGTCCAGGTCACTCCGCCGTCAGCTGAGACACGCACTGCGGCCACCGCCCTTGCCCCGCTCCATGCCCAGCCGGCGACCTCGAGGGCGCTGCCCGCGCGATGCAAGAAATCGGCTGCCGGCCGCGTAATCAGCGATTTGACGGGCATGTTCGTGATGACGGCAAACACTGCCCCGTCGAGCGGATCACCAGGGCTGACGGGTTTGACCGGCAGCCGGTAGTCCGTCCCCGTCATCTTTTCGCCGTCGTGCTCACAATCGCGCAGGTCGATGCGCTGCAGCCATTTCTGCCAGGCAGAGCCAGGATAGCCAGGCACGACGACTCGCAGCGGCCCGCCGTGAAGTCGTGGCAGCGGTTCATCATTCATCGCGAAGGCGACGAGCGTCTCGGCCGCGAGCGCCTTGCAGATGGGAATACCACGCGACATCGCGGGCCGATCCGGATGCGCAAGGCTGCGGTCGGGGCTGTGATGACCGGTATAGACGGCGGAGGGCTTCACGCCGGCCCTCTCCAAAAGGTCCCGCATCCTGACGCCGGTCCAGCGCGCACAGCCTACGGCCCCATCGCGCCATTGCGCGCCGGATACGGGCGGGCTCAGAAAGGCGCGCCCGTTGCCGGCGCATTCCAGCACGGCCGTGATCGACACGACGGGGAAGGACTGCATCAAGTCCGCCATGCTGAGCGACATGGGCCGTTCGACCTCGCCCGTAACGTCAAGCCGCCACCCTTCCTCGCCTGCCTGCGCGGGCATGTCGCCATTGTTGCGTACGAAGAAGACATCTTGCGGGGTGAGCATCGGATCGAGTGCATCGGCCGGAGGCTCGCCGTTGACGGCGTCGTCGTCGAGCCAGCGAAGGCGCGTCTTGGCGGCCTGGGCGGTATCGGTCGACGGATGCGGCATGCAGGAGGGTCCTCGGTCGCCGGTCTCGGGCCGAGCCTAGCGGGCGAAGGGCGACGCGACCAGCGCGGCGGAGCTAACGGAGGAACGTCTTTTGTCGCAACGGCCTCTCGGGAGAGGGAGTTTCTCCGCTTCGCCCCTCTGCAGGAACGCCATAATCGCGCGGATTCGTTCGTTATGACGAACGAAAATCGATATCAGCACCATGGCGTGTACGGAATGAAGGTGCGCATTCTGCGCTTGGTGCGAAATTTGGTCACATCGCCTCCGTCGCCTGTTCTTTTTAGAGGATGATTTCATTGACGCCCGCAGCCTAGCCGAGGCATAGTGAGGTCATGGTTGGTCGATCCCTCGACCCGTCATCGCGGCATTTGATGGAGCAGCTTGCACCGCGTCACCAAGGGCTAAAGCGCCACGAAGGACATTCGTGGGCTCCCTCTCAAGGAGTTAGTCCGATGAATTCCATCGCTGCCGGAGCCTCCCCTCCAGCGTTTTCCTCCCAAACTGGACCCTGCCGCCGGGCGGACGATCGGGAGAGCTGTTGTCGTCGGTTCTGACGCGACCGCCTTTCTTCCTCGCCATCCCCTCCCAAGGAGACGCCGGCCCGTCCGGCGGCAGATTTTTCATGTCCAGATCACCCACCTATCCGCCTCTCCGCTCCGACGTCACGCTGATCGAACTCGGCGACGATGCCGTCGGTCTCGCCCTCCGTGAACGCTCGGGGTACCGCTTCTTTGCCGCCGTCCCGGCGCTCTTGGTCATCGACAGCCAGCTTTTCGCTTCGTTGAAGGCCCTGCGCCAAGCGGCGGCCGAGCGGCACGACGCTGGCCGGCGCGGCCGCCCTGGTTCTGCCCGACACCCCGCCCTCGCCGCCTGAGCCCATTCCCACACCAGCGGCGGCCCGCGCCTCTCCAACTTCCAGGATTTCCCATGTCCATCGCATTCCAGACTTCGGCGGGCGCAACCGCCGGGGCGCCGGCGAGGCCGTCGTCATGAACGCGCTGACACCCTTTGCAGGTGCCCTTCCCCTCACGGCCGATGCGGCGCCTCTGCCGCCCCCTGGGGGCGCAGCGATCCGTTTCGACGCGGTCTCCAAGCGCTTCCCGGCCAAGGGCGGCCAGGCCGCCGTCGCCGCCCTCGACGCGGTGACGCTCGACGTCGCGCCGGGGTCGATTACCGGGATCATCGGTCGGTCCGGCGCCGGCAAGTCGACGCTGCTGCGCGCGATCAACGGGCTCGACCGCCCGACCGCCGGCACGGTGCGGATCGACGGCCTCGATGTCGGCGCGCTCGATCCGGCGGGCCTGCGGGCGCTCCGGCGGGAGATCGGCATGATCTTCCAGCATTTCGCCCTTCTGTCCTCAAGCACCGTCTTCGACAACATCGCGCTGCCCCTGGAGCTCGCCGGCACGCCGCGCGATGAGATCACCCGGCGCGTCGATGAGCTCATCGAGCTCGTCGGGCTCGTCGACAAACGCGGCCGCTATCCCACCGAGCTGTCGGGAGGGCAGAAGCAGCGCGTCGGCATCGCCCGGGCGCTCGCGACGCGGCCACGCGTCCTCCTCTCGGACGAGGCGACCTCGGCGCTCGACCCGGAGACGACGCGCTCCATTCTCGCGCTCCTGAAGCACATCAACGCCGTCACGGGCGTCACCGTCGTGCTGATCACCCACGAGATGCACGTTATCAAGGAGATCTGCGACCGTGTCGCGGTCATCGAGACCGGTCGCATCATCGAGACCGGCGACGTCTACGAGGTCTTGGCCCGGCCGCAGGCCGAGACGACCCGCAGCTTCGTCGCATCCGTGACGGGAGCCGCACTTCCCGAAGCCTTCGCCGCGCGGCTGACGCCGCACCCGGAGGGGGCCCGGCAGACGGTGCTCCGCATCGTCTTCACCGGCGCCAACGCGACCGCGCCCGTCATCTCGCGGCTGTCGCGCTCCCTCGACGTCGACGTCACTATCATCGCCGGACAGGTCGACGCCATCGGCGGCAAGCCCTTCGGCAATCTCATCGTCGCGATCCCGGCGCGCCCGGATGTCGTCGATGCCGTGGTGGCGCTGACCGGCGCCCACGGACTGCAAGCGGAGGTGCTCGGCCATGTCACCTGAGATCGCAAGACTGCTCGTCGAGGCCCTCGGCCAGACGCTTTACATGGTGGCGTCCGCCGGCCTCATCGGCACGGCGCTCGGGCTGCCGCTCGGCGTGTTCCTCGCGACCTCCGGGCGCGGAGAGCTGTTCGAGGCGGTCGCGCTCAACCGGGTGCTTGGCCTCATCGTCAATGCCACGCGCTCGACGCCCTTCATCATCCTGGTGGTGGCGATCATCCCGTTCACGCGGCTCGTCGCCGGCACCTCCATCGGCACCACGGCGGCCATCGTGCCGTTGACGGTGGCGGCGACGCCCTTCATCGCCCGGATCATCGAGGCCGCCATCCGCGAGGTCGATGGCGGCCTGATCGAAGCCTCACG
The DNA here is from genome assembly GCA_019749835.1 of Phreatobacter sp. Classification (GTDB taxonomy): domain Bacteria; phylum Pseudomonadota; class Alphaproteobacteria; order Rhizobiales; family Phreatobacteraceae; genus Phreatobacter. The sequence continues at coordinate 14,340 of JAIEPJ010000255.1, forward strand.
CGCCATGGGCGCCACGCCGCTGCAGATCGTCCGCAAGGTGCTGCTGCCCGAGGCGCTGCCGGCCATCGTGCTCGGCCTGACGCTCACCGCCGTCAGCCTCATCGGCTACTCGGCCATGGTGGGCGCGGTGGGCGGCGGCGGGCTCGGCGATCTCGGCATCCGCTTCGGCTACCAGCGCTTCATGCCCGAGGTCATGGCGGCCGTCGTCATCGTCCTCATCGCCCTCGTCCAGGCCGTGCAGAGCCTCGGCGACTGGATAGCCCGGCGCGTCAACAAGCGCCTGCGCTCAGCCTGACATCTCCCCTCCCCATCCCAATCTCTTGAAAGGACTTGCCATGACCATGTTCATCGACCGCCGCGCGCTCCTTGCCGGCACGGCCGCCAGCCTCATCGCGGCCCCTGCCCTCGTCCGGGCCCAGGCCCGCACGCCGCTGCGCGTCGGCGTCACCGCCGGCCCGCATGCACAGATCCTCGAGGCCGTGAAACCGGTTGCGGCGGCCCGAGGCCTCGACCTCCGGATCGTCGAGTTCTCGGATTTCATTCTGCCGAATGCCGCCCTTGCGGCGGGTGACCTCGACCTCAACTCCTACCAGCACAAGCCTTTTCTCGATCAGCAGAATGCCGATCGCAAGTACGGGCTCGTCGGTGTCGGCTTCACGGTGAACTTCCCCATCGGCGTCTACTCGAAGAAGCACAAGACCTGGGCGGAGGTACCCGCCGGCGCCCAGGTGTCGATCCCCAACGACCCGACAAACGGCGCTCGGGCGCTGCTGCTGTTCCAGGACAAGGGCCTCATCAAGCTGAAAGATGGCGTCGGCCTGAAGCCGACCATCGCCGACATCGTGCAGAACGAGAGGCGCCTGCGCTTCATCGAGTTGGAGGCCGCGCAGACCGCCCGCTCCCTCGACGACGTGGCAGCCGCCGTCATCAACACGAACTTCGCCTTGTCGGTCGGCCTTAACCCGGCCCGCGACGCGCTGCTGCGCGAAGATCCGAAGGGTCCCTATGTCAACCTCATCGCCGTGCGCGAGGCGGATAAGGATAAGCCGTGGGTGAAGCCCTTCGTGGAAAGCTACCAGTCAGCCGAGGTAAAGGCCTTCATCGAGCGGACTTTCCAGGGATCGGTGCTGCCGTCCTGGTAAAAGAACGGCCTCCGCAACCGACATAGTGCGGAGGCCGACTGCTCTCCAAGCCGGGGAACGCACGGTCCGCTCCTGACTCTTGTCGAAATTCGGATCCGTCCATTTCAACGGCTCCGGTTCAGAGCGCTCGGACGGAGGTCTGTTTTCGGATGAGGTCCCAATGTCCGCTGTGAGAGCGCGAAGCTGACGCAGGACGCCAACCGCTTATCGGCCCCGAGCCGACATCTGGAGCGTCCGCTTCCGGGCAGTCGCCAAAGGTGGCAGTCGTGATGCCGGAGATGCAGCCACTGAGAATGTCCGAATTCGGGCAAGCCGGGCCACATGCCCAGTATGTGCCGAGCTTGTCTATTCGTGGTCCTGGATATCCGCTTGCGCTTCGCTCAAGCGGGTGCCGGCGGTGCGAGTTCGAGAGGCAGTTTTTGGGCGCGTGACCGTCTTGACCAAGCTGTTCCCTCGTTAGGGGTCGATATGACGCGGCGGGCTGGCATCAAGGAGATCACAGTTTGACATCCACATCTCACCTACGATTTTTGGCAATAGTCAGGTGTCGGTGGTCAGGCACTTCCACGAATCTACGGTGGTCGCCAGACGATAGCCCTGCCATGTATCCTGCCGTGCGCAACCTCTTGCGACACTCGTTCTGATAAATCCTCTTGCAGCGTCCACTTCCCACATTAGGCTATTGCGCAGGGGGATGCAGCATGGGCTTTCGTCGCGCGTGGAAAGGAGATGAGTGGCAAGCGTTCGCGCTGCAACTCGTCCAACGCCGCCACGGCCCAGAGAATGTCCAGATTGTACCCGACTCCGTCAGCGGCGACGCCGGTCTGGAGTTCTTCACAACCAATGGCTGCCTATACCAATGCTATGCGCCGCAAGAGGTTTCGGACGTTAAGAAAGCCGCCAGCGCGATGAAGGCGAAGGCGGGCCGGGACCTTCCCAAGCTCTCCAAGAACAAGAGCACGATCCAAGCGATTCTGTCGGGCATTTCGGTCAGTCGATGGATTTTGCTTTGCCCGTTCCTGGACAACAAGGATGTGGTTGCTGACGTCCGCAATCGCGGCATTGCCCTTAAGGGCCAAAGCCTTAGCTTCCTGGCCGACGACTTCGAAGCTCTGTGCCATTCGCAGGAGGATTTTGCCGGCGAGATAGAACAGCTCAAAGCTTTATCGCTCGGCCCGCCCTTGAGCGTAGACATGCCGACGCTTGTGGATGTTTCGGCCGCCGGTGAGACGTCGATCGGAATGCGGATCGATGAGAAGCTCGGACGAGCTTATGGTCCGGCCGTCACGGCGCGGCAGATCGCCACCCGGCGAGATGCTTATGTGAAGGCGCATCTTTACCGGGAGAATGCACTCGATCAGCTGCGCCAGAACCATGCGGTGCTCTGGGAACGTGCCTATCAATCGATCGAAGCGGAAGAGACCCGGCTGATTGCCGTCGGCGCCAGTTCTATCCTACCTGCCGAACAACTGCAGAGCAGCACCCAGAAGATCGAGGAATCGCTGGCAAAGGCGCTACCTACGATTCAAGCCGGCGTCATCACGCAGATCGCTTTGGGTACCGTCAGCGACTGGCTAATCCGCTGCCCGCTCGATTTTCCGGAGGCGGGCTGATCGTGACGGAGATCGATCTTGCCAACCGGCGTTTCTCATTTCGGCGCCGTCCCGTCCCCGTTCCCGGCGATCTTCGCATTGCATGGCGCGTCGCACTCATCATGGCCATGCTGGGAAGCTCGCGCGCCAATCGCGCTTCCCTGGCCAAACTCCACATCATCAACGACGCCATTCGCTCGGGTCAGCAGGACAGGTTGAAGACGATCCTGTCTGGCACACACGCCGCAGTGCCGTGGAATCTAAGAGTTGAACCGGCATTCGCCCGCGCCGTTGATTTTGTCGTCGGCGAGAAACTAGCCATCTGGACGAAGGCGACCGGACGGGCCGCGCTGCAGCTCACCAAGACCGGTGTCGATGCAGCGGCAGCCGTGATGGGCGTCGAGGACGCGCTGGTCGATGAGCGGACTGCCGTCGCCGAATTGGCCAAGCTGATAACCGAAACTGGGGTCGGCGCGCTCCTTGGCGAGAAAGTGCGGGCATGATTCAACTCCGGCATCTGCGCCTGCGCTCCTTCACGGCCACGCGTACCTTCGGCGCCGACATACCGTTCAAAGCCGGCCTAAACGTCGTCCAGGCGCCGAATACATCCGGCAAGTCGACCTGCCTGCAGGCCATTATATATGCGCTCGGTCTTGAACGGTCGCTTGGCCCGCAGCTTACGATTCCGCTTCCCTATGCGATGCGCGAGCAAATCCACCAGTTCAAGGAAGATCCTTACGATCTCGTCCTGCAATCCTATGTCGAGCTTGAGATCGCCAACGCGCAGGGAGAGATCGTCGTGCTCCATCGCGCTGTGGTCGGCGAAAAGAGCACGAAGCTGATCCAAACCTGGAACGGTCCGTCGTTGAGCTCCCAAGTTCTGCGCGGCGAACAACGCGATTACTTCGTTCTAGATGGCGGGTCGGCAACGAGCGAGAGCGGCTTTCACGCCTTTCTCGCGCGTTTCCTCGACTGGGATCTGCCCATTGTCGCTCGCTACGACGGAACGGAATGCCCACTGTATCTTGAGGCGATCTTCCCGATGCTCTTCGTCGAGCAGAAGCGAGGATGGTCTTCAATCCAAGGTCCGTTCCCTACCTTCTTCCGCATCCAGGATGTTGCAAGGCGGGTCATGGAATTTTTGCTCGATCTGGAGGCTGCGAAAAACCGCCGGCGGCGTGCGGAATTGCGGGCGGTGATCTCAGAGTTGCTGGGGCGCTGGTCGGACCGTCGCAAGGACATGGAAGAAGCAGCAGCCCGCGTGGGTAGAATCAGGGGTCTTGCAGTCCAACCGAGCGCAGAGTTTGCGGCGGCGCCGACGCTTGACCTGCAGCTCTATTATCAGGGCGAATGGACCCGGCTTTCGGACGTACTACAGATCGCCATCGGCAGGGTAGCCGAGCTTGAGGCCAGTCAGATCGAAACAGTCGAGCAGGCCGCGCCGGACATCCAGGCGCGCGTGACAAACCTTCGGTCTCAGCTCGACGCGCTATCGGCGGGCCTGGAGGCGGTCCGGGGCGAGTATGGCGCCGAAACGCAGGACAATGCGGCGCTCGAAGAGCGGGTGGCCGCGCTTGAAACGGATTTGAAGCGCAATCAGGATGCACAAAAGCTGCAGCGTCTTGGCTCTGAACTTGGACGCGCGGCGTCGGAGCATGTTTGCCCTACGTGCCATCAGGGTGTCTCGAACGAACTGTTGCCGACCGTAGAAAACGTGGGAATGGCACTCGATGAGAACATCGCGTTCGTCAAATCCCAACTCGAGCTTTATCGCTCGGCTTTGCTCAACTCGCGTGAGCGATTGCAGGAGATCGCCGCGCGCTATCGTGGGTCTGAACGGGATCTCCAGGACAAGCAGCAGCAGTTGCGGGCGCTTCGTCAGGAATTGACACGGCCCAACGCCTCGCCATCTCGCGCAGCGATCGAGGAGATTGTCCGGCTTCAGGCCTTTATTGACCGTTTGGAGAGCATCGACGAGCTTGCGAACTCGCTGTTGGACGAACTCGGGGAGATTGCGTCCGAGTGGGCGCTGGCTACCAGCAATTTGCGACAGCTTCCGGTTGACGAACTAACCACGGCCGACAAACGCAAGATCGACTATCTGCAAACCGCCATCCGCCGTCATCTCGATCGCTACGGTTTCCGATCTTTTCAGCCCGACGAGATTTCTCTCGCACACGATAATTTCCGCCCCCTTGTGCTCCGCATCGACAATGGCGAACCGGTGGAGAAAGAGATCAATTTCGAGATGTCGGCGAGTGACGCGATTAGGCTCAAGTGGGCCTATTACCTGTGCTGTATGGAGCTGATGAGCGATTTCAACGTGAATCATCCTGGGTTCGCTATCTTCGACGAGCCCGGGCAGCAGGAAGTAGAGTCCTCCAGCCTTTTCGAGTTTCTGCGTGCCGCGTCGCAGTCGGCGCAGAATGGGCAACAGGTCCTTGTCTCAACATCGGAGACCTTTGAAGCGGTCAGCACGACACTAGGCGACAGTGCCAACATTGTGAGTTTCCCCGGCTTCATCCTGCAGCCGATCGAGGCCGGCTCCGCCAGCTAATCTTGAATTTTTTGGGCGTACGAGCTGGACAGGCCGGATAGTACTCCCGACGGCCATAGAGAAGGAAACGTTGGCAAGAGGCTGCGGCAGCGGCGAATGGCGTGGTGAGCTGAAGAGATGAAGCCGGAGGTCAGCAGTCGGGCGTGCCGCTAGTGTCTGCTTTAGAGGCGCGAAGCTGACGCAGGGCCCGGTGCTCTGGTCTTTAGCGGTAGTCCGGAAAATCTGCACTTTGGCGGCGGAGTTGGGGATTCTCCGGTATTCCCGGCCGCGAGCCGGGCGACGCTCTCATGGACGCTCTATGCCTATAAGATCCTCTACGCCGCCCTGCTCGTCCCAGGAGGAAGGCTTGAGTTTCCGGGCCTTGTTCGGACGGACGGGAGGCTCCAAAAGCGAGCATCAGCGTGCACATTTTGGCCTGCGACAAAAATTACCGAAACTTTACGTATAATTAACCATCATTTCTCCAATGTCGATGCTAGGAAGCCCCCCGCTCCTGCCAAGTTGACGCGCTTGTTCGGATGGACCGAACAAAGTTCAGCGCTCCAACGTTCCAGATAAGTGACCCGACGCTTCGGCGCCGAACTGCGTATAAATACTTATCTTCGCGCAGAAAATATGGGGCAGACATGAAAAATCTCTCAATATCCAAGAAGCTCATATTTGTTTTTGGTGTACTTATATTGCTATCGGCAACGCTAAATGCCGTTATCTATTATAATAAATTGACCGTTCAACAGGCGAATAGCTGGACCACTCATACTTATCAAGTCATCGATCAGGCCGACGCGGTCATGGCGGCCATGGTGGATCAGGAGACCGGCTTCCGCGGCTATCTCATCACCGCCAACGCGGACAACCTTCAGCCGTACAGGAGCGGTTTCACGCAGTTCCGAACCGCCCTCGGCAAGATCAAGGCACTGACCTCGGACAACGCCGCACAGCAGAAGCGCCTCGACGACATCGCCGCCGCGGCTGAAGAATGGCGGACCGAGGTCGCAGAGAAGGGCATTCGCCTGATGGCAGCAGAAGCGACCCGGGGAGCGGCACGCGACCTCGAAGTCACCGGCGCCGGCAAGAAGACCATGGATTCAATTCGCTTGAAGATGGCCGAGCTCATCGAAGCCGAGCGCGCTCTGCTGTTGTCGCGTGAAGCGGCCCGCGTGAGCGCCTTCTCCGCCATCACCTGGGCGGTGATGATCAGCGCTATCGCTATGCTCCTGATCGGCGTCGCAGCGACACTCGTTCTCACGAAGACCGTTTCGTCTCCGATCACAACGCTGACGAACGCCATGGGCCGCATCGCGGCCGGCGAATTGCAGACGCCCGTTCCTTACCAGAACCAGCGCGACGAGGTGGGGCTTATCGCCAACACCCTGCTGAGCTTCCGCGACAGTCTCGCTGTGGCCGAGGATGCGCGCCGTCAGCAGGCCTCCCGCGAGGAAGCAGAGCGCAGTGCGCTAGCCCGCCGCGAAGCCTTGGCGTCTGGCTTCGTCGCTCGTATGCAGAACCTGGCTATGGGTTTCGCCAAATCTGCCGGGGAAGTCGCCGACAGTGCCAAGAACCTGTCTGCCACCGCAGAAGAGACCTCTCGTCAGGCCCAGGCCGTGGCGTCAGCGGCGGAAGAAGCGGCCAGCAGCGTGCAGACGGTGGCAGCCTCTTCGGAGGAGATGGCCGCGTCCGTTCACGAGATCAACGGCCAGGTCGGCAATTCCACCTTAGTGGCGACAACGGCATTCAAAGAGGCGGAAGCGTCGAATGCCCGGATCGCATCGCTTGCAACGGCTGCAGCCGACATCGGCGACGTCATCAACCTGATCAAGGGTATCGCGGACCAGACCAACCTGCTGGCTCTGAACGCCACGATCGAGGCGGCGCGCGCCGGTGAAGCCGGCAGGGGCTTTGCCGTGGTCGCCGCGGAGGTAAAGCAGCTCGCGACACAGACGGCAAAGGCCACCGACGACATCGGCGCCAAGGTCGGCGAGATCCAGCAGGCGACGGACGGAACCGTGAAGTCCATGACGGAGATCGTCCGTGTCATCGCGAGCATCCGCGAGATCTCCGCCTCTATCGCGGGAGCCGTCGAGCAGCAGGGCGCCGCCACTTCCGAAATTGCGCGGAACTGTCAGCAGGCGGCGGCGGGTACCCGGGAGGTTACGGAGAACATATCCGGTGTCGGTCATGCGGCAGAGATGACTGGCGCCGCTTCCACGCAGCTGATGACGCTCTCGGGAGGCTTGTCGAACCAGGCCGCCGACTTGCGGACGGTTGTCGAGACATTCGTGACCGAATTTGCGGCTGCCTGATTGATCTCGGCGGCGACCCACCCTTTGGTCGCCGCCGAAAGGTCCATCTCCGCGACCAGCTACGGCTGAGAGTGTGCTGCGCGATGCATCCGCAACTACGACCGATGTCACCGACTGCTTCCATGAGGCTCCCACGCGAAGGCCTCTGCAGGAGAAAGCCCAAAATGGCGAGATACTCGCAGTGGATGAGCGGGGCGCCTGTGCCAACCCCAACTTTATCCGGAAGGCCAATTGATGGACCGGACACGTCGACAGGCCCGGGGATTGGCCAACTTGGCCAATGGGACGCGAAAGGCTCCTGGTCAGCGTTCGGGCTGATATGGGATGGTAATCGCGCCAGAATGTCCTCTTTCGAAACGCCGGCCGGTGTCTGCTTCGAGGGCGAGACTTCCGCCATGGGACGGTTGCTGTCCCCACGGAGACAGGCATTGCAAGTGCCCGTCGCGGACCAAGCTGTCCGCCCAAACTCTGACACCTGCGCAGTGTTCCGCAATCAATGCGATCCATCTCCACACAAGCTCTGAAACCCGCGCGCTAATCGAGCCAAGGCCGCCAATTATTCACACGACGGAATTGTTAATGTTACAGTTGATGATTCTCTGCGTTCAAGGGGCCTAAAGCGTCAAATGACCGGCTCCACGTTGAGGCTCTAGGTTCCGTGTTTCCTCTCTGCCCTCTGAACGTGATCGGGGTGAACATGGTGCATACCCCCATCCCCCCATATGAGGATCAGCGCATTGATGCCCTGCGGGAATTGGACGTTCTGGATTCGGCCCCCGAGGCGGAGTTCGACGCCCTGGTGCAGGCGGCGGCACTGGTTTGCAGCACCCCGATCTCGCTCATCAGCCTGATCGACCTGGAGCGGCAGTGGATCAAAGCGAACGTTGGGCTACCAACTTTGTCGGAGACACCGCGCGAGGTCGCGTTCTGCGCGCACGCGATTATGCAAGACGGCATCCTGGAGATCACTGATTTAACGGCCGATCCGCGCTTCGCGGACAATCCGTCATTTGCCTTGGACCCGAGCATTCGCTTTTACGCTGGCGCCACGCTGAAACTGAGCAATGGCATGCATGTGGGCGCACTGTGTGTCATCGACAGCAAGCCGCGCCGCCTCGACGACGCACAGCGTCTGATCCTTTCCCACCTTGCCAAAGTTGCGGTGGACCTTCTGGAAGGGCGCCGCGCCCGCCAGTCCGAGCATCGGCTCAGAGAGGAGTTTATATCGGCGACGCGCGAACTGGCAGCCAGCGAAGAGCGCTTCCGAACGCTCAGCGAAGCATCGCCTTTGGGAGTGTTCGCAACCGACCGAAATGGCTTATGCCAATATACCAATGGGAGTTGGCAGACGATCTACGGTTTGAATCTTGAACAGAGCCTGGGACATGGATGGTCGTCGACGTTGCATCCTGAAGACCGAGAGGCTGTGTTTTCAGAATGGCAGCGTTCCGCTGAGGCCGGCGACGACTTCGACATGGAGTTCCGGATCAAACGCCCAGAGTGCACAATACGCTTCGTGCGGGCAAGATCGCGCCCCAGCCGGGATAAGGACGGTCAGATCATATGCCACATCGGGTCTGTGGAGGACGTGACCGACGCGCGCGCGGCGCGCGATCAACTTGTCGCCGAACAAAGCCGTCTTGCCAGTATCATTGATGGCACGGGCGTCGGCACATGGGAATGGAACGTCCAGACGGGAGAAACGCGCTTTAACGAACGATGGGCGGAAATCGTCGGGTGGTCGCTCGCCGAACTGGGAAAGACCTCGATCCAGATATGGATAGATCTCGCTCATCCAGATGACCTTCAGGTGTCCGGGGAACTACTGGAAAGGCATTTCGCTGGCGAGACAGCCCTTTACAATTGCGAGGCCCGGATGCGCCACCGGAATGGCCATTGGATTTGGGTCCTTGACCGCGGCCGCGTGTTCACCCGCACGCCGGACGGTAAGCCGGAGTGGATGTTCGGCACCCACTTCGACATCACGGAGCGCAAGCGGCGGGATGAGTTACTGCGAAAGAGCGAGGCGCTGCTAAACCGCACCGGCGAAGTGGCCGGTGTGGGAGGATGGGAACTGGACATCGAAGCCAGCACGTTGATGTGGACGGCCCAAACGCGCGTCATCCACGGTGTCTCGGCGGACTACCAGCCGACACTCACGAAAGCGATCACGTTCTATGCGCCGGAAGCGCGGCCAGTCATTGCATCAGCGGTAGAGCGCGCGATGACGATTGGCGAGGGATGGGATCTAGAACTGCCATTCATCCGTGCCGAGGGCAAACGGATCTGGGTACGAGCCGTCGGCAATGTCGAGCTCGCGGACGGCAAACCAGTGAGGCTATGGGGTGCCTTTCAGGACATCACCGAGCGCCGCGCCCTTTGCGCGGAACTGGCAGATCAACACGAATTACTGCGGGTCACATTCAGATCCATCGGTGACGCTGTGATCACCACCGATGCGCTAGGCAGGGTGACCTGGCTCAACCTGGTGGCTGAACGAATGACCGGTTGGCCGTCCGCCGAAGCCAAGGGTAAGCCGGTCAGCGAGGTTCTTCATATCGTCAATGGCGATACAAGAGAGCCATGGGTCGATCTGGTCGCCATATGCTTGCAGCGGGACACTGGCGTGGGTCGAGCCGATGCCAGCGTGCTCGTGTCACGCGGCGGCGATGAGTACGGCATTGAAATGTCGGTATCGCCGATCCGCAACGAGGCGGAAGAGAGGCTTGGAGTTGTACTTGTTTTCCGTGATGTGACGGAGGAGCGCAGACTCAGCAACGAGATGGCCTACCGCGCTCGTCATGATGCACTGACAGGCCTATTGAACCGCGCGGAGTTCGAGGCGCGGCTCCAACGGCTACTGAACGAAACCCGTGAGGACCGCGGCACGCACGCGCTGATTTACCTCGATCTGGACCAGTTCAAGCTGATCAACGACGTCTGCGGCCACTCGGTTGGTGACGAAGTCCTCCAGAAGGTCGCCAAGTTGCTAGGCGATTGCATCGGCCAGGACGACACTTTGGCGCGTCTGGGTGGCGACGAGTTCGGGGTAATCCTAAACTCCTGTGCGATCAATAATGCTCAGCGCGTCGCCGAGACGATTTGCGTGCGAATGAATGATTTCCGTTTCTTCGACAAGGAACGGCGTTTACGGGTCGGCGCGAGCATCGGGTTGGTCCCCATCGATACCCGTTGGGCGACCGCTGAAGCCATAATGCAGGCGGCCGACATCTCCTGCTATGCCGCCAAGGATGCAGGACGCAACCGCGTGCATATGTGGTTTGACACCGATGAAGCGATGCGGATGCGTCACGGTGAAATGCAGTGGGCGTCGCGGATCGAGCAGGCCCTCGACGAGGAACTTTTCGTCCTTCACGCCCAGCGGATTTTTCCGCTCGCGCAAAACGATAATGGGCTGCGCGCCGAGGTTCTGCTGCGTCTTCGCGCAGATGACGGAAGTCTCATTATGCCCAGCGCGTTCCTGCCTGCCGCCGAGCGATATAACCTTGCATCTCGGATCGATGCATGGGTGCTCAAGGAGGCTATAGCAACCCTTAAAGGCAGCGGGCGACTGGCCAACGTTGCCAGCATAGGGATCAACCTTTCCGGGCAGTCTATCGGCGACCGAACCTTCCATGGCCGAGCCATGAACATCCTCATCGACGCAGGTCCTGCCATATGCCGGATGTTATGGCTGGAGATCACAGAGACCGCTGCGGTGACTAACATCGCTGATGCGGCTGTCTTCATTGAGCAGGCACAGGAGCTCGGCGTTCGCATTGCACTCGACGATTTCGGCGCCGGTGTATCATCGTTCGGATACCTGAAACGATTGCCGGTGAATGTCATAAAGATCGACGGACAGTTCATCCGGAACTTCGTCAATGATCCGCTCGACAAGGCCGCTGTGCAGTGTTTCGTCGACGTTGCCCAGGTCATCGGTGTGCAGACCGTAGCCGAGTTCGTCGATCGCGAGGAAGTGCTCGACGGCGTCAGAGGTATCGGCGTCGACTTTGCGCAGGGATTCCATCTTCACAAGCCTGAACCTCTAGCGGTGGTGCTGAGCCGGGCCGGCTCGTCGATGGCGACATGAAGGAAGTCATAGACCCACGCTTTGCTGGCACAGCGCCGAGGCCGGTAGCCGACGGCGGGGAACCGCTATCAAAATCATGGCGCCAGGGCGGCCGCTTCGCCATCTCTAAAGGTGGTTTGCGAGGGCATGGGTCGACTACTGAGGGAAACAGAACGGTACCGACAGCGGTTGTTAAGACCGCGATCTTCGCTTGCCTCGCGTCGATCGCGTCGTTCGGCGCGACCTTGACCTTCCATCTGCTGGTAGGACTGAAGGAGCCGAACGTTGCCTTTGCTCTATCAACGCTCTGCCCGCTCGCAATAGCGCCGCCGCTGATGTACTCGGCGTTCCGCAATTCTGATCGGATCGCGACGCTGAACCTCGAGCTTGCGGCCGCGAATGCCGAGCTAGCGGAAGCGAAGCAGTCGCTTGAAGCCATGGTGCGAATTGACAAGCTTACCGGCCTGCTCAACCGCGGCACCTTCTTCGATGCTCTTGCGTCGGCCAGTGCCGCGACCGGCGGCACTTTTCTGATGATCGACGTGGACCACTTTAAGGAGATCAACGACCGCTACGGCCATGCAGCCGGCGATGACGTGCTTGTCCTGATCGGCCGACTTCTCTCGGGGACTCTTTCGTCAGGGGGCTTTGCGGGCCGCGTAGGGGGCGAGGAATTCGCTCTGTTTTTTCCCGGCTTAGCGCTGAGCCAGGCGATGCCACTCGCCGAGGCGCTACGACAGCAAGTGGTCGCCGAGATCGCGGGCGGTGCCGGTCTCGACCACGCTGTAACCGTTAGCATCGGCGCAGCCGAAGTCGGCAAGGGTGATGACGGTGCGGAGGTCTATCGCGCTTCGGATGCCGCACTCTATCGGGCCAAGCACGCGGGGCGGAACAGGGTGGAAGCGGCATGAGGCAGATAAAGCGTCCGCTGGCAAACCTGGGGCGGCTCACCCTCCGCGTCCGTTAGCGTTCAATCTGCCGCTCAAGCATCGGGTTCGAAACACGGGGCTCAAGCAGAGCGATCGCGTGGCTCGGATCGCGCGCCCCAAAATCCGCCCCCAGCGCCAAGGCCTGGTCGGGACGCTCCGTGAACCGATAGCCACCGACGACGACCGACAGCCGCGGATTGGCGGATGCGTCTCGTACGAGGGCGATCGTGGCTGCGATGTCCTCGTCAGAAACCTCCCCACTCGCCGACAGGCCGACGGCATCGAACCATTCGTCGTGGACGCGATCGAGCAACTGCTCGCGCGGAACTGCGCCGAGGTTGTCGACATCCCATCCGGCGTGTCGGAAGAACTCCTCGACAACAGAAACGCCGAGCGTGTGTCCTCCGCCGGGCACCAGTGCCAGAAGGATGTGGAAACCGTCGCCGCGGCGCTCGACATTGGTGCTGAAGGATGGCCCGAAGGAGCGCAGCAATTGTTGAATGCGTGACAGCCCCACGGTCACATCGACGAATGTGAGGCGATCGCTATCCCATAGTAGCCCGAGATGGCGCGCGGCGCTGCACAGCACCGAGGAGATGACCGCCTCAATCGGGAAGCCCTGGTCTAGAAGCCTCTCGATATAGGCATGGGTAGCTGCGTAAGGGCGCCCTACCAACAGTTCGCAGAACGCCTCGACTTCGGCATAGGAGTAGGAGACGCCATCAGCCGATGACGATCGGAACTCGAACCCCGGGTCGGTCAGCCGAGGATGCGCCGTCAACAGCCTCGGGATAACATGGGTCTCGATAGCGCCCTTGAGCTGACCGCGCGCCGCTGGCGAGAACAGTTCCGCGACGGGTTGCAGCATCTTGCGCCCCGCAGAATCCCACAAACTGTGTCTTTGATCTACGATGTCGCCTTCTGTCACCGATCCCCGCCCGTTCGTTGCCATAGTGTCCCCTGCGGCGGGTGTTTTCCTTTGTGGCTCAAATTTGCCCTTATCACCGACGAAAGCAAATAGCCGGGGATCGTGAGAAACCATCCTTGACCTTGGGGCAGTGAAACATCGGCGGGGCTAGCGGACAACCGGGCAGCTGTGTTTTTTGGGCATGACCAAACGTGATCCGGCAAGGCCACTCGATGGTCAGTCCTCCACTATCATGTGCAGATGCCTACGCCTGATCTCCAGTGAAGACGCGGTCGACAAGGCCACAGCAAGGCGAGTTTGAAGGACCAGGCCGACGACCATCGGCCATTTCCGTCTTACCGAAATGCACAGGTCCGCACTTGAGGTCGGCTACTCATAAACCACCAAAAAACAATTTATAATCACAAAACGGCGCAGGTATGCGTGCCATTTGCTTATACCTTAAATCGATTAAGCCAATTTACGAAAATTTCAGGTGAGACCTATAGCCTCAAAAGCTCAACCGAGAGCACTATTCCATGAAACTCGCCAGTATCCGCATGAGCATGAAGATCCCGGCTCTGGTTGTCGCTGCGGCGATGACGACGGCTGCGGTGATGGGCGTGTCGTCATTCATGGCAGCGCGGACCAATTCGATTGCGATGATCCAGCAGTCGATGGTGGCCGTGGCAACCGAACGCCAGAA
>JAIEPJ010000061.1 GCA_019749835.1 Phreatobacter sp.
AGGAGGCTCCCGTGTCACGCGACCGCGGTTCCGCGCGTCCCGCCGCCTCCGAAGAGGCCGACATGTCGCACATGCCGCAGTTCCTCTTGCGCCCGGTGACCTACCGCGGAAAATGACGTTGCGTAAGGTATAATTTTTACCTGCGATAAAGCATTCTCGGGCTAGCCTCCCACCGAGGTCGGAAGGGCGCAATGGCATTTCCCTCCCGCCCAGGACAGGCTTGCCCCCGATGGACAACCGTGACGAAATTGAGCGTAGCTACAGCTTCGGCGAGCTGGCGTTCTCCCAGATCAAGGGCCGCGCCCTCGCGGCCATGCCGCGCAATTACGAGATCTGGTACTGCTACGCGTCCGGCTACTATGCCGAGCTGTCTAACGCTCTGAATATGGTCCTGTCCGAAAAGGGCGGCATATCGCAGGAACAGCTTGATACGATCTACGACACCTTCCTCTCCCAGCACCGCATGGGCGAGAAGCTCGACGTGGTCGGCAACCGTGTCATGGACGAAATCGGCCACGTCATGTCGATGATCGATTCGGCCGCCGGTCAGGCCAATGCCTACGGCAACGACCTCGCCGGTGCCACCGCCCGGCTCGCCTCGGTCGGCTCGGCCGAGGGCGTCCGCACCATCATCGAGAACCTCATTCGCTCAACCCGCGAGATCGAGGCCAACAACAAGGCGCTGGAGCAGCGGCTGAAAGCCTCGCGTAGCGAGATCAAGCTTCTGCAGGACAATCTCGACGCAGTGAGGACGGAGTCGCTGACCGATCCCCTCACCTCGCTCGGCAACCGCAAATACTACGATCAGTCGATCGCCAAGGCCGTGTCGCTCGCCAACAAGTCCGAGATGCCACTGAGCCTGCTGGTCAGCGATATCGACCATTTCAAGAAGTTCAACGACACGTTCGGCCATCTCACCGGAGACCAGGTTCTGCGCCTCGTGGCACTGTCGCTGAAGCAGAACGTCAAGGGACAGGATCTCGCCTGCCGCTATGGCGGCGAGGAATTCGCCATCATCCTGCCCGACACGACGCTGCGCGCCGCCGTGACGGTCGCCGAGCACATTCGTCGCTCTGTGATGACCAAGGAACTGATCAAGCGCTCGACTAGCGAGAACCTCGGACGCATCACCATTTCGCTGGGCGTCGCGACCTTCCGGCCCGGCGATACCGTCGCCAGCCTGTACGACCGCGCCGACCGCTGCCTCTATGCGGCCAAGCGCAACGGTCGCAACCGCGTCGTCTGCGAGACCGATCCGGAAGCCGAACTCAAGGTGGCGTGACAGGACGGCGGCGTCGAGCCACACCCGCCCTGAGACCGGCCTGCCAGGCCAGCGTCGCCCAGCGCCTCATGGCGTCCTCGTCGTCGAAACAGGCCTCCGGCATCCGGCGGTAGCTGCCGACCGTCGTCTCGCCCCTGCGCGTCGCATAGACAAAGGGCGTCAGACCCTCCGCGACGAAGGCGGGAAGGCTCTCGGCATCGCATTTCAGGAAAATCTCGCCGCCGATCGCCAGCGCGAACATCACGCCATCGCGATAGACGCCAAAGCCCGAGAACATGCGTCGCACCGTCACGGGCGCGAAGGGCGAGAACAGATCCACGAGGACATCGGGATCGATCGTCGCCACCGTCACACCGTTCCGAGTGCCTCGGGCCTCGCCGGCGTCAGGGCGATCGATTCGCCGCAACCACAGGCAGAGGTCTGGTTCGGGTTGTTGAATACGAACTTCGCCGAAAGCTTGTCGGTGACATAGTCCATCTCGGTGCCGAGGAGATAGAGCACCGCCTTGGCGTCGATAAAGACGCGCACACCCCGGTCCTCGACGATCTCGTCGAACTTCGCCGGAGAATCGACGAATTCCATCGTATATTCCATGCCGGCGCAGCCACCCTTGGTGACGCCGACGCGCAGGCCGGCGCTCGCATGGCCAGAGGCTTCGACGAGGTCTCTCACGCGGTCTGCGGCCGCCTGGGTCAGGCGCATGGCCTGCATCTTGGGCAATGGCATTTCGGTCTCCGAAGGCGCCCGGATTCAAGGTCCGGCGTTCAAAGCGCTTCCCTCAATATAGAGAGTGCAGCGGCCGAGTTAAATCCCTGTTGCCGGCCGCCCCGTCACCACATGTTGAGGGCGACGCGCGCCTCGTCCGACATGCGGCTCTGGTCCCAGGGCGGGTCGAAAGTGATGGTTACCTTGGCCTCGGAGACGCCGGGCACGCTCGCCACGGCATTTTCGACCATGCCGGGAAGTTCGGCCGCGGCTGGGCAGGACGGCGAAGTCAGCGTCATGTCGATGGCGACCTTGCGCGCATCGTCGATGTCCACCCGATAGATGAGCCCGAGCTCGTAGATGTCCGAGGGGATCTCGGGATCATAGACCGACTTCATGGCCGCGACGATGTCGTCGGTCAGGCGGTCCAGCTCTTCCGGCGGGATGGCGTTGGTGTCACCACCGACGGTGGTGTTCAGGGTCTGGGTCTCGTCCATCGGGTTCAAGGTCCGTGGGTCAGGGTCCGAGGCGGCAAAGCCTCAGCCGAAGAGAGATTGGGCCTTGAGGAGGGCTTCCGCAAGACGGTCGACCTCATCGGTCGTGTTATAGAGACCGAAAGAGGCGCGGCAGGTCGATGTCACGCCATATCGCTGAAGCAACGGCTGGGCGCAATGGGTTCCCGCCCTGACAGCCACACCGTAGCGGTCGATCACCGTGGCGACGTCGTGGGCATGGGCCCCCTTCATCTCGAAGGAGACGATGGCGCCCTTGTCCCTGGCAGTGCCGAAGATGCGCAGGGAGTTGATGGCACCGAGCCGCTCATGGGCATGGCGGACCAGGCGGTCCTCGTGGGCGCGGATCGCCGGCCGGCCGATCGAGCGCATGTAGTCGAGCGCCTCGCCGAGGCCGATGGCCTGGACGATGGCCGGCGTTCCCGCCTCGAAACGGTGCGGCGGATCATTGTAGGTGACGCCCTCGGTGGTCACGACCGAGATCATCTCGCCGCCGCCATTGTAGGGCGGCATCCGCTCCAGCAATTCCTTCTTGCCGTAAAGCACGCCGATCCCTGTCGGCCCATAGACCTTGTGGCCGGTGAAGACGTAGAAATCGGCGTCGATGTCCTGGACGTCGACCTCCATGTGGACGCAGGCCTGCGATCCGTCGACCAGCACCGGGATGCCGCGCGCATGCGCCATCCGGATACATTCCTTGATCGGCACGACGGTGCCGAGCGCGTTCGACATATGGGTCAGCGCCACCATCTTGACGCGGGGCCCGAGCAGCTTCTCGAACTCCTCGATGAGGAAGTTCCCCTCCTCGTCGATCGGCGCCCAGACCAGCTTCGCCCCGCGCTTCTCGCGGTGGAAATGCCAGGGCACGATGTTGGAGTGATGCTCCATGATCGACAGGACGATCTCGTCGCCCTCGCCGATCACCAGACCGCCGAAGGAGGCGGCCGCGAGGTTGATGGCCTCCGAGGCGTTGCGGGTGAAGATGATCTGGTCGACAGAGGGCGCGTTGAGGAAGGCGCGCACGCTCTCGCGCGCCGCCTCATAGGCCTCCGTCGCCGCATTGGCGAGGTAGTGGAGCCCACGATGCACATTGGCATATTCGCTCTCGTAGGCCCGTGAGATGCGGTCGATCACCGCGCGCGGCTTCTGCGCCGAGGCGGCATTGTCGAGATAGACGAGGTCCTTGCCATAGGGCTTCAGCGCCAGGGCCGGAAAATCCTTGCGGATGAGATCGACATCGTAGCCGCCCTTGGCGACCGCCGGATGCTGGCCTGGCGCTGTCATGGCTTCAGGTCCTCGCCCGCATCCATTCGGTCACCGAGGTGAGCATGGCCTCGCGCAGTTCCTCGACCACTGCCAGCGGGCCACCGCCGAAGTCCTCGATGGCTTCGCGGGCGAAAGCCTCGACCAGCAGCGCCTCGGCCTCCTTGTGCGGGATGCCGCGCGCCTTGAGGTAGAACATCAGGTCCGCGTCGAGCTCGCCGCAGGTGCAGCCATGGGCGCAGGCGACATCGTCGGCGAAGATCTCAAGCTCGGGCTTGTTGTCCATCGACGGACCCTCGGCCAGCATGATGGTCTGGCTCATCATCCGCCCATCGGTCTTCTGGGCGACAGGCTGGACGATGATCTTGCCCTGGAAGACACCATGGGCCTCGCCGTCGAGGATGTGCTTGAAGGTCTCGCGGCTCTGGCAGTGCGGCACGGCGTGCTCCATCACCAGCGCCGTATCGGCATGCTGGCGGCCCTTGAGCATCGACACGCCGCGCAGCGTCACGTTGGAATGCTCCCCGGCGAAGCGCACGAAAAGCTGGCTGCGCGATACGGCGGCACCCGTCGTCAGGGTCAGGGAGTCGAAATGCGCCTCGGCGCCGACACTCGCCTCGAGGGTGGCGAGGTGCAGGGCCTGGTCGCCCTCGATCTGGCGGCGTCCGTGCTCCAGCGTCGCCCCGTCGCGCACCACGACCTGCATGACGACGTTCTTCTGGTACTCGACGCCGGCCGGCCCGAGATGGGTCTCGACGATCCCGGCCGAGGCCCCTGCCCCCACCACCACGACGATGCGCGAGGTGACGAGGCGCGGCGCGCCGTCCGAGGTGATCGAGACGAGGTCGAGGGCATGACCGAGTTCGGTTCCAGGCGCCACCTCGATCAGCAGGCCTTCGGTGAGGAAGGCATTGTTGAGCGCGAAGGCGATATTGGCGCGCGTCGCCGGCTGCCCGGTCACCAGCGCCGAGATTTCCGGCCGCTGTGCCATGGCCGCGGCGAGATCCGAGACCGTGACGCCCTCCGGAAGCGCACCGCCATCGGCGAGGTCCGGGGCGTGGAAGCCGTCGACCAGGACGATGCGGCTGCCGCCGACCCGCGGCAGGCGACCGACAGCCACCTTCGCCGCGAGAAGGACGGAGGCGTCGGGGGCGCCGGCCAGCGGCCGGGCCTCGCGCATGAGGGCACGCAGGTCGGTATACTTCCAGTCCTCGACACGCCTGTGCGGCAGGCCGCTCGCCTCGAAGCGCGAGAATCCGTCGATGCGCAGTCCCTCGAGCGCGGCGCTGGCCGGCCCGCTGTCGCGCAGGGCGCCGAAAGCGCCGATCAGCGCCTGTTCGGCGGGGGTGCGGATGGGGGTGATGGCGTTCATGACCATGCTCACGCGGCCTTGCCGACGATGTCGGCATAGCCCTTGGCCTCGAGTTCGAGGGCGAGGTCCGGGCCGCCGGTCTTGATGATACGGCCGGCCGACAGCACGTGGACCACGTCCGGCTTGATGTAGTCGAGCAGGCGCTGATAGTGCGTGATGACGACGAAGCCGCGGTCGGGCGAGCGCATGGCGTTGACGCCGTCGGCGACGATCTTCAGCGCATCGATGTCGAGCCCGGAATCGGTCTCGTCGAGAATGGCCAGCTTCGGCTGCAGCAGCGCCATCTGCAGGATCTCGTTGCGCTTCTTCTCGCCGCCGGAAAAACCGACATTGACCGAACGGCGCAGCATGTCCGGCGAGATTCCGAGTTCCTTGGCGCGCCCGTTGACCAGCTTCATGAATTCCGGCGTCGGCATGTCGTCGAGGCCGTTCTTGCGGCGCTGCGCGTTCACGGCTGCCTTCAGGAAGGTCATCTGGCCGACACCGGGAATCTCGATCGGATACTGGAAGGCCAGGAACAGGCCCTTGGCGGCGCGCTCGTCGGGCGAGAGTTCGAGGATGTTCTCGCCGTCGAGCAGCGCCTCGCCATCCGTCACCTCATAGTCCTCGCGTCCCGCGAGCACATAGGACAGCGTCGACTTGCCCGAGCCGTTCGGACCCATGATGGCGGCCACCTGGCCCTTTTCGACGGTCAGGTTCAGGCCATTGAGGATCTGCTTGTCCTCATCGGCGAGCTTGGCGGTCAGATTCTTGATTTCGAGAAGCGACATGGGGTGGTCCTTGCGATCACGGACGGGCCGCGCCGGCGCGGCGAATATGAACGGAGTAGGTCGGCCGGATCAGCCGACCGAGCCTTCCAGCGAAATGGCGATCAGCTTCTGGGCCTCCACCATGAACTCCATCGGGAGTTGCTGGAGCACGTCCTTGACGAAGCCGTTGACGATGAGGGCGATGGCCTCTTCCTGCGTCAGCCCGCGCTGCATGCAGTAGAACATCTGGTCCTCGGACACTTTCGAGGTGGTCGCCTCGTGTTCGAAGACCGCCGAGGCCGTCTTGCTCTCGATATAGGGCACCGTATGCGCGCCGCAGGCATTGCCGATGAGCAGCGAGTCGCAATTGGTGAAATTCTTCGCATTGGTCGCCCGGCGATGGGCCGAGACGAGGCCGCGATAGGTGTTCTGCGAGCGGCCGGCCGAGATGCCCTTGGAGATGATCCGGGAGCGGGTGTTCTTGCCCAGATGGATCATCTTGGTGCCGGAATCGACCTGCTGGGCACCGTTCGACACGGCGATCGAATAGAACTCGCCCTGGCTGTCGTCGCCGCGCAGGATGCAGCTCGGATATTTCCAGGTGATCGCCGAGCCGGTCTCGACCTGCGTCCACGAGATCTTCGACCGGGCGCCGCGGCAATCGCCGCGCTTGGTCACGAAATTGTAGATGCCGCCCTTGCCCTGGGAATCGCCCGGATACCAGTTCTGCACGGTGGAATATTTGATCTCTGCATCGTCGTGGGCAATGAGCTCGACCACGGCCGCATGAAGCTGGTTCTCGTCCCGCATCGGCGCCGTGCAGCCTTCCAGATAGCTCACATAGGAGCCCTTGTCGGCGATGATCAGCGTCCGCTCGAACTGGCCCGTCTTCTGCTCGTTGATGCGGAAATAGGTCGACAGTTCCATCGGGCAGCGCACGCCCGGCGGAATATAGACGAAGGAGCCATCTGAGAAGACCGCTGCATTCAGCGTCGCGTAGTAGTTGTCGGTGGTGGGCACCACCGAACCGATATACTTCTTCACCAGTTCCGGGTGCTCGTGCAGCGCCTCGGAGATCGAGCTGAAGATGACGCCGGACTTCTTCAGTTCCTCCTTGAAGGTCGTCACCACCGAGACGCTGTCGAAGACGGCGTCGACCGCGATGCGGTTCTCCGGCGCGACGCCGGCGAGAATCTCCTGCTCGCGCAGCGGGATACCGAGCTTCTTGTAGGTTTCAAGGATGGCCGGGTCGATCTCGTCGAGTGACTTCGGCGCCGCGTTCGACTTCGGAGCGGCGTAGTAATACATGTCCTGGAAGTCGATCTGCGGATAGTCGACGCGCGCCCAGTCCGGCTCGCGCATGGTCAGCCAGCGACGGTAGGCGTCGAGCCGCCATTCCAGCATCCAGGCCGGCTCGTTCTTGCGCGCAGAAATATAGCGCACGATGTCTTCGGACAGGCCCTTGGGGGCGAGTTCCATCTCGATATCGGTCGAAAACCCGTACTTGTACTGGTCGATGTCGATCGCACGGACCTGTTCGACGGTCTCTTGAACCGCGGGCATGGCCTTCTCCTCACATCCTCGCGGCTTCAAGGGCCGCAGGTTGGCATTCCATCACGCGGCGCGTGCCGCGATCGTTCTCACATGGGCGGCGAAAGCCGCCACGAAACGTTCCGCATCGGCGGGCGTCGTCGTCCAGCCGAGGCTCACCCTGAGCGCCGAACGGGCTTCCGTCGCCGACAGTCCCATCGCCGCCAGCACATGGCTGGGTGCGATCTTGCCCGAAGCGCAGGCCGAGCCGGTGGACACCGCGATCCCCGCGAGATCGAGGGCGATCACCGCGGTCTCGCCCTCGAGGCCCGGATGAACCGTCAGGCTCGTATTGGGCAGACGCTCCGCTGGCAAGCCAACGGCGCGGCTCGCCCCCGAAATAGTGACGATTTCGCGCTCCAGCCAGTCGCGGAGTGCGACAAGACGCTGCATCTCCGCGGTCAGGCCGGGAGCCAGCGCCACGGCTGCCGCACCGAAGCCGGCGATACCCGCCAGATTCTCCGTCCCGGCGCGTCGGCGACCTTCCTGACCGCCGCCACGCACAAGCGACGGGTAACCGACGGCCTCCGACGCGGTGACGATCGCACCGACGCCCTGCGGACCACCGATCTTGTGGGCCGAGACGAAAAGCGCGTCGCAATCGAGACGGGAGAGGTCGAGCGGCATCTTGCCGAGCGCCTGGACGGCATCGACAACCAGCGCCGCCCCGTGGGCGCGGCACAGCGCGGCGATCTCCGCCAGCGGCTGGACGACGCCGGTCTCGTTGTTGGCCGCCATGACGGCGACGAGGGCGCGCCCTCCCTCGGCAGCGAGGAGATCGGCGAGACGGGCGAGATCGACGCGGCCCGCGTCGTCCACCGGGCAGACATCCATCGCGCCAGGCGCGAAGCGGCCGCCGGCCAGCACGCAGGAATGCTCGACGGCCGACACGATCAGGCGCGCAAAACCATCAGACGCGCCATCCCGCGCGACAAAACCGGGCGCCAGCAGGGTCGCGGCCGCCTCGCTGCCGCCGGAGGTGAAGGTGACGCAGCGCGGATCGCCCTGGACCAACGCCGCGACCGATCGGCGCGCCTCCTCGATGAGGCGCCGCGCCGCGCGCCCGTCGCGATGCACGGCCGAGGCATTTCCCGTCACGTCCAAGGCCGCGACCATGGCCGCGCGCGCTTCGGGACGAAGCGGCGTCGTGGCATTGTGGTCGAGATAGACGCGGGTCATCGGGGGGGAAAGGCCCTGTCGGAAAAACTTGGCATTGGATGACGGGTTCGTGCTATAGGCCCGACCCCGATACGCCGTTCCCGGCCCGACCTGAAGAGGCCGACGGGAGCGCGTTTAGAATTATTCTAAACTCTAGAGTTGCCCTGCCGCCCTGTCAAGGTCGGAACTCCATCGCAGTCACCGGTTCCCGAGGGATTTCGATGTCGAAGAGGGCCCCATGACGAGGATTATCCATGCCTGAAGTCATCTTCAACGGTCCGGCAGGCCGGATCGAAGGGCGCTATCATCCCGCCAAGGTCCGCTCCGCCCCCATCGGCATTGTGCTGCACCCGCACCCGCAGTTCGGCGGCACGATGAACAATCAGATCGTCTACAACTGCTACTATCAGTTCGTGAACCGCGGCTTCTCGGTGCTGCGCTTCAATTTCCGCGGCGTCGGGCGCAGCCAGGGCGCCTTCGACCACGGTGTCGGCGAGTTGTCGGATGCCGCAGCCGCCCTCGACTATGCCCAGGCGATCAATCCGGAGGCCCGCACCTGCTGGATCGCCGGCTTCTCCTTCGGCGCCTGGATCGGCATGCAGTTGCTGATGCGCCGCCCGGAGGTGGAGGGCTTCATTTCGATCGCCCCGCCGGCCAACCTCTACGATTTCTCCTTTCTCGCCCCCTGCCCCTCCTCTGGTCTCATCGTCCACGGCGACAAGGACGCCGTCGTTCCGCTGACCGCCGTCCAGGGCCTCGTCGAGAAGCTGAAGACGCAGAAGGGCATCATCATCGAGCAGCAGGTGGTGCCCGGCGCCAACCACTTCTTCGAGAACACCGTCGACCCGCTGATGGAGATCGTCGGCGGCTATCTCGACAAGCGGCTGGGGAAACAGGACGCGGCGGAGTGAGACGGCGCTTGCGGGGTCGTCCGACTCCGCTTAAAGCCCGGGGCTTATGACCCAAGACCCTTCGTCCTTCGTGCTGAAGCGCCGGCACTTGCTCGGGATCGAGGGGCTTTCCCCCGCCGAGATCACCGGCCTCCTCGACCTCGCCGAGGAATTCGTCACCCTCAACCGGCAGGTCGAGAAGAAGCGCACGTCGCTGCGCGGCCGCACCCAGATCAATCTGTTCTTCGAATCCTCGACACGGACCCAGTCGTCATTCGAACTCGCCGGCAAGCGCCTCGGCGCCGACGTCATGAACATGTCGGTGGCCCAGTCCTCCATCAAGAAGGGCGAGACGCTGATCGATACGGCGCTCACCCTCAATGCCATGCACCCCGACATCCTGATCATGCGCCATGCGGCGTCGGGCGCCGTCGAACTGCTGGCGAAGAAGGTCGATTGCTCGGTGGTCAATGCCGGCGACGGCACCCATGAACATCCCACCCAGGCCCTTCTGGACGCCCTCACCATCCGCCGCAACAAGGGCCGGATCGAGCGGCTGACGGTCGCCATCTGCGGCGACATCCTGCATTCGCGCGTGGCCCGCTCCAATATCATCCTGCTGAACGCGATGCAGGCGCGCGTGCGCGCCATCGGCCCCTCGACGCTGTTGCCCGCCGCCGTCGAGCGCCTCGGCGTCGAGGTCTATCGCGACATGAAGGAGGGCCTGAAGGACGTCGATATCGTCATGATGCTGCGCCTCCAGCGGGAGCGGATGAACGGCTCCTTCGTGCCATCGGTCCAGGAATACTTCCACTATTTCGGCCTCGACGAGGCCAAGCTCCGCTACGCCAAGCCGGACGCGCTGGTGATGCATCCCGGCCCCATGAACCGCGGCGTCGAGATCTCCACCGCCGTCGCCGACGGCGCCCAGTCGCTGATCCGCGAGCAGGTGGAAATGGGCGTCGCGGTGCGCATGGCCGTGCTGGAAGCCCTCGCCCGCAACCTGCCGAACGCGTGAGGGCCCTGCCGATGACTGCACAGCGCCCCCTCCTCCTCGCCAACGCCCTGATGGTCGATCCGGCGGCCGGCACCGAAAGTCACGGCGGCCTTCTGGTCAGGGACGGCCTGATCGCCGATGCGGGCCCGCACCTGTCCGCCCGGACCGCGCCCGAGGGCAGCGAGATCGTCGATTGCGGCGGCCGCGTCGTCGCGCCCGGCCTCGTCGACATGCGCTGTTTCGTCGGCGAGCCGGGCTTCGAATATCGCGAGACCATCGCCTCCGCGACGGCGGCGGCGGCCGCCGGCGGCGTCACCACGCTGGTCTGCCAGCCGGCGACCGATCCGGCCATCGATGACCCCGCCATCGTCGACTTCCTGCTGCGCCGCGCCCGCGACACCGGCATCGTCCATTTCCATCCCATGGCGGCCATCACCAAGAAGCTCGGCGGCCGCGAGATGACGGAATTCGGCCTGCTGCAGGAGGCCGGCGCCGTGGCCTTCACCGACGGTGCGCGTTCGGTGACCGACGCCCTGGTGATGCGCCGCGCCATGACCTATGCGCGCGATTTCGACGCCCTTATCGTCCATCACACCGAGGACCCGGCCCTGGTTGGCGAAGGCGTCATGAACGAAGGCGAATTCGCCTCGCGGCTCGGGCTCACCGGCATTCCGGTCGAGGCCGAGACCATCATGCTCGAGCGCGACCTCCGCCTCGTCAAGCTGACCGGCGCCCGCTACCACGCCGCCTCGATCACCTGCCGCGACTCGCTCGCCATCATTGCCCGGGCGAAGAACGAGGGGTTGCCGGTCACCGCAGCGGTGACGATCAACCACCTCACCCTCAACGAGAACGATATCGGCAGCTACCGCACCTTCTGCAAGCTGACTCCACCCCTGCGCACCGAGGACGACCGCCTCGCCCTCGCCGACGCGGTCGCCGACGGCACGATCGACGTCATCGTCTCCGACCACGATCCGCAGGATGTCGAAACCAAGCGCCTGCCCTTCGCCGAGGCGATGCCCGGGGCGGTCGGCGTCGAGACCATGCTGCCGGCGGCCCTGCGCCTCTTTCATGCCGGGCTGGTGCCGCTCGCAGCCCTGCTGAGGGCCCTCTCGACGGCGCCTGCCGCTCTGCTTCGCCTGCCCGGCGGCACGCTGTCCAGGGGCGCACCCGCCGATCTCATCGTCCTCGACCTCGACACACCCTGGGTGCTCGACCGCGACGACCTCCGGTCGAAGTGCAAGAACTCACCCTTCGACGAGGCGCGCATGAGCGGACGCGTCCTGCGCACGATCGTCGGCGGGCGCACCATACACGCACTCGCTGACTGACGCCGGACGGTCGTGGAAGCCGCGCGACCACACTTTTTTCGTGCATAGCTTTGTCTCCGCGCGTCGGGGGCATGGCCTTTCACCGCCGATTGGCTTTAGCCTGTCCTCCCCGTTCCGGTGCCCGCCCCATGTTCGCAGCCGCATCCCTGCCCGTGCTCCTCGCCGCCCTCGGCTTCGGCTATCTCCTCGGCTCGATCCCCTTCGGTCTGGTTCTGACCCGCAGCGCCGGCCTCGGCGACATCCGTGCCATCGGCTCGGGCAATATCGGCGCTACCAACGTGCTGCGCACCGGAAACCGCAAGCTCGCGGCGGCAACCCTCCTCCTCGACGGGCTCAAAGGCACTGCGGCCGTGCTGATCGCCGGCCTGTTCGATCCAGCCGCGGCGCTGGTCGCCGGGCTCGGGGCCTTCCTCGGCCATATCTTCCCGGTCTGGCTCGGCTTCAGGGGCGGCAAGGGCGTGGCGACCTTCCTCGGCATTCTCGTCGCCATCCACTGGCCAACCTTCCTGGTCTGTGCGGCGATCTGGATCGCCATGGCCTATGCCTTCCGCTTCTCATCGCTTGCCGCACTGACGGCCAGCACCGCCACACCCTTGATCCTGCTTGTCGCCGGCCTCGGCTGGCCCACCGTCGCCGTCGTCGCCGCCATGACGGTCCTTCTCGTCGCCAAGCATCACGAGAATATCGGCAGACTCCTGGCCGGAACCGAAAGCCGCATAGGCGCCAAAAGCGAGAAACCGCCGGGATGAGCACACCGGGCGACGACCTCTTCGCGCGCCCCACCGCCGCGATCCGCCTGACGGATCGCCAGAGGCTCGACTGGCTCCGCCTCGCCCGGTCGGAAAATGTCGGCCCCCGCACCTTCCGCGAACTGATCAACATCTACGGCAGCGCCAGCGCCGCGCTGGACGCCGTCCCGGAACTCTCGCGCCGCGGCGGCGGACGATCCATCAGCATCGCCAGCCTCGCCGAGGCGGAGCGGGAAATGGCCCGCGCCGCCGCCTTCGGCGTCAGCTTCGTCGCCATCGGTGAGCGCGACTACCCCGACCGCCTCCGCCGCATCGCCTCAGCGCCGCCGCTGATCGCCCTGCGCGGTGACCTGGCCTGCCTGTCGCGGCCGATGATCGGCCTCGTCGGTTCGCGCAACGCCTCCATCGCCGGCATCAAGATGGCGGCGATCCTCGCCCGTGGCCTCGGACAGGCCGGCTTCACCACGGTCTCCGGCCTCGCCCGCGGCATCGACGCCGCCGCCCATGAGGCCTCCCTGGCGACAGGAACGGTGGCTGTCCTCGCCGGGGGGCAGGACCATGTCTACCCCGCCGAGCACGAACCGCTCCTGTCGCGACTGCTGCAGGCGGGAGCGGCGGTCAGCGAGATGCCCATGGGCCATGAGCCCCGCGCCCGCGATTTTCCCCGCCGCAACCGGCTGATCGCCGGACTGTCCATCGGCGTCATCGTGGTCGAGGCGGCGGAGCGCTCGGGCTCGCTCATAACCGCTCGCCTGGCGCTGGAGGAGAACCGCGAGGTCTTCGCCGTCCCGGGGTCGCCGCTCGACCCCCGCGCCGAAGGCACCAACCGCCTCCTCAAGCAGGGCGCGACGCTCGTCACGGAGGTCGACGACGTCCTCGCCGTGCTCAACCCCATCCTCGCCCGCCCGCCCGAAGACGCGGCGCTCGAAGAGGACGAGCACGACATGCAGGAAGCCGATCCCGGAGATGATGGACGCCAGCGCATCCTCGCGCTGCTCGGGCCGGTGCCGGTGACGCCCGACGACATCGTGCGGGCCTCGGGTCTTGCTGTGGCAGCCGTACGCGTGGCGCTTCTGGAGCTCGAACTGGCCGGCCGCCTTCACCGCGATCCCGGCGGCCGCGTCTCGCTGCTCTGAGCCGGCGGTCCAGAACGACCGTTTCGCCGCATCATCCGCGCCTGCTGCTCGGCCTCGAGCCGCGTCATGTCGGCGAGATAAGCGAGGAGATGCAGGTCGGCCGCGCGCGCGAGGTCAACCATCTCCCCGGCGAGCTTGGCGAGATAGACGGCGAGATCCTCCCGCCGGACATGCGGCGACGCGGCCGCAACGCCCCCACGCCGGGCGTTCTGCAATCCGGTCCAGCGACGTCCGCCATGGCTCGACATGCACCACTCCCGCCCTGAGACGTCACCCGAGGACCGGACGGTATTTGCAACCTATAATTTATGTCAACATAAAGAGCACGCCATAAGTGCATATCGGGCGGCATTTGACTTGGCGCGGCCTTGTGCCCATGTTCCGGCCAACTTGTGGCACCGCATCATCGGCGAGCCGAGATTTCCGAGAGGCATAGGCGCGTGGCCGTGAACGTCGTTATCGTCGAATCGCCGGCCAAGGCCAAGACGATCAACAAATATCTGGGATCCGACTACGAGGTCATCGCCTCGTTCGGCCATGTGCGCGACCTGCCGCCGAAGGACGGGTCGGTGGATCCCGATGCCGATTTCGCCATGATCTGGGAAGCGGACGGCCGCGGCGCCAAGCGCATCGGCGAGATCGCCAAGCTGGTGAAGGGCGCCGACAAGCTCATCCTCGCAACCGACCCTGATCGCGAGGGAGAGGCCATTTCCTGGCACCTGCTGGAGGCGCTGAAGGAAAAGCGCGTCATCAAGGACATGCCGGTCGAGCGCGTGACCTTCAACGCCATCACCAAGCAGGCGGTCCAGGAAGCGATGGCGGCGCCGCGGTCCATCGACACCGCGCTGGTGGAAGCCTATCTCGCCCGCCGCGCTCTCGACTATCTCGTCGGGTTCCGTCTGTCCCCGGTGCTCTGGCGCAAGCTCCCGGGTGCCCGCTCCGCCGGCCGCGTCCAGTCAGTGGCACTGCGGCTGGTCTGCGAGCGCGAGTCCGAGATCGAGCGCTTCCGCAAGAAGGAATATTGGTCGCTGGTCGCGACGCTCGCGACACCGCGGGGCGAAGCCTTCGAGGCCCGTCTCGTCGGCGCCGACGGCCAGAAGATCCAGCGGCTGGACGTCGGCACTGAGGCCGAGGCGCGGGCCTTCGAGAAGGCCCTGGCCGAGGCCCATTTCGCCATATCCGGCGTCGAGGCCAAGCCCGCGCGGCGTCACCCCTATGCGCCCTTCACCACCTCGACGCTGCAGCAGGAGGCCAGCCGGAAGCTCGGCTTCGCCCCGGCGCGCACCATGCAGGTGGCCCAGCGCCTCTATGAGGGCACCGATATCGGCGGCGAGACCGTCGGCCTCATCACCTACATGCGAACCGACGGCGTCGACGTCGCCCCGGAGGCGGTCGCGGCGATCCGTGATCTCATCGGCAAGGATTTCGGTGTCCGCTACCTGCCGGGCTCCCCGCGCAAATATACCTCGAAGCAGAAGAACGCCCAGGAGGCCCACGAGGCCATCCGCCCGACCGATGCCCGGCGCCATCCGCGCGATGTCGCCCGCTTCCTTGAGCCTGAACAGGCGCGTCTCTACGAACTCATCTGGAAGCGCACCGTCGCCTCGCAGATGGAGAGCGCCGAACTCGAGCGCACCACGGTGGACATCGACGCGACCGTCGGCGGCCTCGGGTCATCCATGGGCCGCAAGCTGGAGCTGCGCGCCACCGGCCAGGTGGTGAAGTTCGACGGCTTCCTGACCCTTTACACCGAGGACCGCGACGACGACAGCGACGACGACGACGCCAAGCGCCTGCCGGCCATGACCGTCGGCGAGAAGCTCGCCCGCCGGGCCATCGCGACAACCCAGCACTTCACCGAGCCGCCGCCGCGCTATTCCGAGGCGAGCCTCGTCAAGCGGATGGAGGAGCTCGGTATCGGCCGGCCCTCCACCTATGCCTCGACACTGCAGACCCTGCAGGACCGCGACTATGTGAAGATCGACAAGAAGCGCCTCGTCCCGGAGGACAAGGGCCGCCTGGTCATCGCCTTCCTGGAGAATTTCTTCGAGCGCTATGTCGAATATGGCTTCACCGCCGCGCTGGAGGAGAAGCTCGACCTCGTTTCCAACAGCGAGCTCGACTGGAAGGCGCTCCTCCGCGACTTCTGGCGCGATTTCGCCGCCGCCATCGACGAGACCAAGGAACTGCGCGTCTCCGACGTGCTGTCGGCGCTCAATGACAGCCTCGGCCCGCACATCTTCCCCGACAAGGGCGATGGGACCAATCCCCGCGTCTGCCCGTCGTGCGGCACCGGCGCCCTGTCGCTGAAGCTCGGCAAGTTCGGCGCCTTCATCGGCTGCTCGAACTATCCCGAATGCCGCTTCACCCGCCAGCTGGCCGCCCCCGGCCCGGATTCGGATGGCGACGGCCCGGCCTCGGCCGGCGCCGACGGCACGCGAAAGCTCGGCGCCGACCCGGTGAGCGGCCTCGAAGTGACCGTGCGCGACGGCCGCTTCGGCCCCTATGTGCAGCTCGGCGAGGGCGACAAACCGAAGCGCTCGTCCCTGCCGAAGGGCATGACACCGGCCGGCCTCGACCTCGAAAGGGCGCTCGCCCTGCTCGAATTGCCGAAGGAGGTGGCCAGGCACCCCGAAAGCGGCAATCCGATCCTCGTCGGCATCGGCCGCTACGGACCCTATGTCCAGCACGAGAAGACCTACGCCAATCTCGAAAAGGACGACGATGTTATGGCGATCGGCGCCAACCGCGCCATCGATCTCGTCATCGCTAAGGAGAGCGGCGCCAAGAGCCGGTTCGGCCGCGGCAGCGCCCCGGCGGGCCGCGAACTCGGCGAGCACCCGACCCTCGGCGGCCCCGTCACCGTCATGGCCGGTCGCTACGGTCCCTATGTCAAGCACGGGTCGGTGAACGCCACCCTGCCGAAGGGCAAGGACGCGGCGAGCCTGACCATGGACGAGGCCGTGCCGCTGCTTGCGGCGCGCGCCGAAACCGCAGGATCCGGCCGCAAGCCGCCGGCGCGCGGCAAAGCGGCCGCCAAGGCACCGGCGAAGCCCAAGGCGGCGGCGAAAAGCGCCTCCAAGGCGTCCGACGCCAAGCCCAAGGCCGCGACCAAGACCGCTTCGAAGCCCAAGGCCGCCAAGCCGATGGCGTAGGGATGGGCCTGCGTCAACGGCGTTTCCCCGAATCCGCCGATCGGCTAGCCTGACCACGCCGTCCGCTTTCGCGTCGGCCTGACCTGGACGTCATTTGCCCCGCAGAGCCAAGACCGGATCACCCTCCACCCTGCCCTCGCGCGACGAGGTGCTGGCCTTCATCGCCAGCCAGGCGGGCCGGGTGGGCAAGCGCGAGATCACCCGTCATTTCGGCCTGCACGGTGCCGACAAGACGGCGCTGAAGGCGCTTCTGAAAGACATTGTGGACGAAGGCCTCGTCGCCAAGGGCCGCGGCAAGCTGTCGAAACACGGTGCCCTGCCGCCGGTCGTCCTTGTCGACATCCTCACCCGCGACGCCGACGGCGACCTCGTCGGCACGCCCGCCGAATGGGACGAGGATGAGCACGGCGCGCCCCCCGCCATCGTCATCGCCGTGCCGCACCGCCCGCGCCCCGGCGATCCCGTGCCGGGCCTCGGCGACCGGGCCCTGGTGCGCCTGTCGGACGGCAGCGCCCCCAGCGACGATCCCCGCCCCGTCGGTCGGGTGATGAAAATTCTGGAGCGCGGGCGCTCGCGCACGATCGGCGTCTTCCGCGCCGTTCCCGGCCATGGCGGACGGCTTCTTCCCATCGACAAGAAGAATGTCGGCCGGGAACTCGCCATACCGGAAGAGGCCACGGGCGATGCCCGGGACGGCGATCTCGTCGCCGTCGACATCGTGCGCACCTCCCGCTTCGGTCCGCCGGTCGCCAAGGTGCGCGAGCGCCTCGGCAACCTCAAATCCGAGCGCGCCGTCTCGCTCATCGCCCTTGAGGTCCACGGCATCCCGCATGTCTTCCGCGCCGACACTTTGGCCGAAGCCGAGCGGGCCGCGCCGGTCTCGGTCGGACAGCGCGAGGACTGGCGCAAGCTCCCTCTCGTCACCATCGACCCGCCGGACGCCAAGGACCATGACGACGCCGTCCACGCAGAGCCCGATCCCGCCGAGGACAATGCCGGCGGCTTCATCCTGACCATCGCCATCGCCGATGTGGCCGCCTATGTGCGTCCCGGCACCGCGCTCGACCGCGAGGCGGCGGTGCGCGGCAATTCGGTCTATTTCCCGGACCGCGTCGTGCCGATGCTGCCCGAGCGCATCTCCAACGATCTGTGCTCGCTGAAGCCCCGGGAGGACCGCCCCGCCCTCGCCTGCCGCGTCGTCATCCGCGCCGACGGCCGGCGCAAGACGCACAGCTTCCACCGCATCATGATGCGCTCGGCCGCCAAGCTCGCCTATGCCCAGGCCCAGGCCGCCGTCGACGGCCATCCGGACGAGACGACCGACGGTCTTGTCGCGCCGATCCTCAAGCCGCTCTGGGACGCCTATGCCGCCCTGAAGCGCGCCCGCGACGACCGCGAGCCGCTCGACCTCGACCTGCCCGAGCGCAAGATCGTGCTGACGCCGGAAGGTACTGTGGACCGTGTGGTGATCCCGCAGCGGCTGGATGCGCATCGGCTGATCGAGGAGATGATGATCCTCGCCAATGTCTGCGCCGCCGAGACGCTGGAGAAGCACCGCACGCCCTGCATGTACCGGATCCACGACGCGCCGAGCATGGAAAAGCTCCTGTCGCTAAAGGAGTTTCTCAAGACGCTCGACATCGCCCTGCCCAAGGCGGCGCTGCTCCGGCCCTCGAATTTCAACCAGATCCTGGCCCGCGCCAGGGGCACGGAATCAGCCGAACTGGTCAACCAGGTTGTGCTCCGATCGCAGTCGCAGGCCCAGTATGACCCGGAGAATATCGGCCATTTCGGCCTGAACCTGCGCCGCTACGCCCATTTCACCTCGCCGATCCGCCGTTATGCCGACCTGATCGTCCATCGCGGCCTGATCCGCGCCCTCGGTTTCGGCCCGGACGGCCTGACCGACGGCCAGGCGGCCTCCCTCGCCGAGATCGCCGCCGAGATCTCCGCCGCCGAGCGCCGCGCCATGGCCGCCGAGCGCGAGACCATCGACCGGCTCATCGCCGCCCATCTCTCCGAGCGGGTCGGCGATGTCTTCGGCGCCCGCATTTCCGGGATGACGCGCTCCGGCCTTTTCGTGAAGCTCGACGACACCGGCGCCGACGGCTTTGTCCCCGCTTCGACCATCGGCGGCGACTATTACCGCTACGAGGAGGGCCTGCAGGCCCTGGTCGGCACCAGGACCGGCGAGACCTGGCGCCTTGGCGACACGGTGACGGTGCGGCTCGTCGAGGCCGCCCCGGTCGCCGGAGCCCTGCGATTCGAGCTGATGAGCGATGGCCGCAGCGGCCTTGCGGCAGCAGGACGGGGAGCGCACATAGGCCGCAAGAAGCGCGACGACGGCTTTTCCGACGGACGGCGCGCGCGGCCGGGCGACAAGCCCTCCAGGCCGCCCTGGAAGAAGAAGGGCCGCAAATGACGGTTCAGATCCTCACCGGCCAGCCCGTCGTCATCGATGCGCGTCCGTCGCGCGACCTCTGGACGGCCGTGAAACGGGGCCTGCGCTGCCGCTGCCCGGCCTGCGGCGAGGGGCGGCTGTTCACCTCCTACCTGAAGGTCGCGCCCGTCTGTGACCGCTGTGGCGAGGAGCTGCACCACCACCGCGCCGACGATGCCCCGCCCTATCTCACCATCATGGTGGTCGGCCATGTCATCGTCCCGCTGCTCATGTGGTTCGAGCTCGCCTATGAGCCGGCACTGTGGATCCACGCCGCCATCTGGCTGCCGCTGACCGTGGTCATGTCCCTCCTTTTGCTGCCTCCCCTCAAGGGGCTCGTCGTGGGATACCAGTGGGCCATGCGCATGCACGGCTTCGACGAGTTCGGCGACGAACGCCAACAGGGACAGATCCAGTGAGTGACAAGGGCATCGCTCTCGCCGAGCGCCTGACCAAGACCGAGCGCGAGCAACGCTGGGCCAACCAGAAGCCGGTGGACGCGGCGACCCTCATCCTGATCGATCGGTCGGGCACCAAGCCCAAGGTGCTGATGGGCAAGCGCCGCGACGACCTCAAGTTCATGCCGGGCAAGTTCGTGTTCCCCGGCGGCCGTCGCGATCCCAACGACCGGGCCATGCCCGTCTTCGGCACCCTGCACGACCTCGCCCAGGCCCGCCTCATGGCCCGCGTCCAGCGGCCCTCGATGGCGCGCGCCCGCTCCCTGGCGCTGACCGCCATCCGCGAGACCTGCGAGGAGACCGGTCTCCTGCTCGGCACCCGCGATGCCGGCGCGCCGGATGGGGTGCCGAAGGGCTGGGAGGCCTTCGCCGAGCACGGCGTCTTCCCCGATCTCGAATCTCTCCACTTCGTCGCCCGTGCCATCACCCCGCCGCGGCGGCCGAAGCGCTTCGATACGCGGTTCTTCGCTTGCGATGCCGACAAGATCGCCCACCGGATCGACGGCGTCGTCGGGCCCCATGCCGAGCTCACCGAGTTGAAATGGCTGACCCTCGACGAGGCCCTGCACGAGGACCTGCCGACCATCACCACCGTCGTGCTGGAGGAACTCGGCGACCGCATTGCCAAGGGCTTCTCGCAGTTCCTGCCGGTGCCCTTCTATTTCATGGTGCGCAAGGAATTCCGCCGCGAGGTCATCGCGTGATCATCGCGAAGTCGTGATTTGAGGCAGCGCAAGGTCCCTGATCAGAAGTGATCTAGGGAAAGGCTGCGGCGACCTGCCGCAGATGGGGTCCTTCATGCTCAAGCCGTGGCTGCTGCGCTTCCACCGTTGGCTCACGCTTGTTTTTGCGGTGCCGCTGGCTGTCATCATCCTCACCGGGCTGATCCTCTCCGTCGAGCCAGCCGCGCAGATCGGTGCCGCAAGGCCCGGCACGCTCTCTGCCGACCGGATGGTCGAACTGCTCGCCCGCCACGATCCCGAGGGCAAGGCCCGCTCCCTGACCTTCCGCGCCTATGAGGGGCGCCTGTCGATCGGCGGCGTGCGTCCCGACGACACCATCGACGTCGACATCCGCACGGGTGCCGAACTCACCGAGGACGGCGCGCTTTCCAATCTTTTCTATTATTCCCGCGTCCTGCACGAGACGCTGATGCTCGACCTCGGCTGGCTCGTCCATGTCTCGACCATGGCGATGATCCTGCTCATGGCACTCGGCATCGCCATGGGCTGGCCGCGCTTCGCCAACTCGGTCTCGGGCTGGCACAAGGGCGTCGCCTGGAGCCTCCTGCCGCTGCTGATCCTCAGCCCGCTCACCGGGCTCTTCCTCGCCTGGGGCATCAGCTTCACCGGCACGCCCCCGGCCACGCCCGCGGCGGCCCCCCTGACCATGGTCGAGGCGGTCCGCCAGGTCGGCGCCGCCCACGATCTCACGGGCCTCGTCTGGATCCGCGGCCGGGCCGGCCGGCTCCTCGCCCGCGTTGTCGAAGGCGGTGAATACCGCATCTTCTCGGTGACGCGCGAGGGTCTCGTGCCGAGCCCTCGCAACTGGGTCCGTCTGCTGCACGAAGGCAATTTCGCCGGCATGTGGTCGGTGCTGATGAATGTCATCATCTCCTTCGCGTTCGTGGCGCTGATGACGACCGGCCTGATCATCTGGGCCCGCCGCCGCTTCCGCAAGCGCCGGCCGCGGCCGTCCCGGGCAAGCCCGGCGCCGGTCGGCACGCCGGCCTGATCCCGCCAATCGGCGCTTGTCATCGGGCCGTCTTGCCTTCATGGGAGGCGGCCTGATGACCGCAGCGCCCGCCCCCGACCTCTTCACGCGTCAGACTCTCGTCTCCCTCGGCGCGGCGATCGCCTGCATTGTCAGCGTCGGCATCGGCCTGTCGCTGTCCATCCCGCTGCTGTCCTTCGCCCTCGATGCCAAGGGCGCCTCCCGCACGCTGATCGGACTGAACACGGCGATGGCCGGCGTCGCCACCATCGTCTGCGCCCCCTTCATCTCCGGCTGGGCCCGGCGCTTCGGTGTCCACACGCTGCTCGTCGGGGCGACGCTCCTCGCCGGGGCCAGCCTGCTTGCCTTCCTCGTGGTCGAGCCGATCTGGGCCTGGTTCCCGTTGCGCTTCGTCTTTTCCCTCGCCCTGACCGTCCTGTTCGTCCTTTCCGAATACTGGATCAATGCGGCGGCGCCCGAACACCGGCGCGGCCTCGTGCTCGGCGTTTATGCCAGCGCCCTGTCGATCGGCTTTGCCGCCGGCCCCTTCGTGCTGATCGTGCTCGGCGCCGCCGGACCCGCCCCCTATTTCGCCGGGGCCGCCCTCCTCGTCATCGCCATGCTGCCGGTCCTGCTGGCGCGCGCCATGATCCCGGTCATCGACGACAAACCCTCGGCCGGCTTCGTCACCTTCCTGTGGGCGGCCCCCGCCGCCACCCTCGCTGCTCTGGTCTTCGGCTCGGCGGAGACCGGCGCCTTCGCCCTCTTGCCCCTCTACGGCACGGCCATCGGCCTCGACGTGGCGGGGGCCGCCACGCTCGTCTCGCTGATGGCGCTCGGCAACCTCGCCTTCCAGATCCCCATCGGCCTGATCGCCGACCGCATCGACCGCCGCAAGGTGCTGCTCGCCTGCGGCATCGTCGGCGCGGCGGGCATGCTGATCGCGACCTTCGTGCCGCTCCCGGTCACCTGGTTGCGGGTGCTCCTCTTCGTCTGGGGCGGCATCGTCGCGGCGCTCTACACGGTGGGCCTCGCCCATCTCGGCAGCCGCTTCCGCGGTGCCGACCTCGCCCAGGCCAATGCCGCCTTCGTCGTCATGTATTCCGCCGGCCTGATGATTGGCCCGCCTCTCGCCGGCTTCGGCATGGACCTGTGGCCGCCGCACGGGCTGATGGCGACCTTCGCAGGCCTGTTCCTGATCTATGTGGCCGTGGTGCTGGCCCGCATGGCCCGAGCCCGCGGGACCGCCTGAACCTCACTCCACAGTGACGCTCTTGGCGAGGTTGCGCGGCTGGTCGACATCCGTGCCCATCTCCACCGCCGTGTGATAGGCGAGGAGTTGGATCGGCACCGAATAGACGATGGGTGCGATGGTAGCCGGCACGTCCGGCATGACGATGGTCGCCAGTGTCTCCACCTCGGCGTGTTCGGCGCCTTTCGCGTCGGTGACGAGGATGATCTGGCCGCCGCGGGCCGCCACCTCCTGCATGTTCGACACGGTCTTCTCGTAGACCTTGTCGAAGGGCGCGATGACGACGACCGGCATGTCCTCGTCGATCAGCGCGATCGGCCCGTGCTTGAGCTCACCCGCCGCATAGCCCTCGGCGTGGATATAGGAGAGCTCCTTGAGCTTCAGCGCGCCCTCCATGGCGATGGGATAGGAGGTGCCGCGGCCGAGATAGAGCACGTCGCGCACCTTCGACAGCAGCTTGGCGATGCCGGCGATATGGTCTTCCTGCCTCAGTGCCTCGTTCATGTAGCGCGGCGCCTCCATCATGGCGCGGACGAGCTTGTCCTCGTCCTCCGCACTGACGAATCCACGCGCCTTGCCGGCGGCGATCGCCAGCGAGGCGAGCACGGCGAGCTGGCAGGTGAAGGCTTTGGTCGAGGCGACGCCGATCTCCGGGCCGGCCAGCGTCGGCATGACGATGTGGCTCTCGCGGGCGATGGTCGAGGTCGGCACGTTGACGACGGCGAGCACATGCTGGCCGTTCTCCTTGGCATAGCGGAGCGAGGCGAGCGTGTCCGCGGTCTCGCCCGACTGCGAGACGACGATCATCAGGCCGCCGGGCACCATCGGCGTCTCGCGGTAGCGGAATTCCGAGGCTATATCGATGTCGACCTGGATGCGGGCGAAGCGCTCGAACCAGTATTTCGCCGTCAGTCCCGCGAGATAGGCCGTGCCGCAGGCGGCGATGGAGATGCGCGGCAGTGCCGCCCAGTCGAAGGGCAGATCCGCCGGCAGCCGCACCTTGCCGGCCGCCATGTCGAGATAGTGGGCGGTGGTGCGGGCCACGACCTCGGGCTGCTCATAGATCTCCTTGAGCATGAAATGCTTGTGGTCGCCCTTGTCGACCAGGAAGGCGGTGGCCGAGGAGCGGATCACCGGTCGCTGCACCACATGGCCGGCCTCGTCACGGATCTCCACCGAATTGCGGTCGAGGATGGCCCAGTCGCCCTCCTCCAGATAGGCCACCGCCGAGGTGAAGGGGGCGAGCGCGATGGCGTCCGAGCCGAGATACATCTCGCCCTCGCCGTAACCGACCGCCAGCGGCGAGCCCTTGCGGGCGCCGATCAGGAGGTTGTCATTGCCCTCGAAGATGAAGGCCAGCGCGAAGGCGCCGCGCAGCCGCGGCAGGGCAGCGCCCACCGCGTCGACGGCGCTGAGGCCTTCCTTCATGCCCTGGCCGACCAGATGGGCCACCGTCTCGGTATCGGTCTGGGTGGAGAAGACGATGCCCTTGGCCTCCAGTTCCTGCCGGAGCTCGCGGAAATTCTCGATGATGCCGTTATGGACGACGGCGACGCCCTCGGACGCGTGCGGATGGGCATTGGTCTCGGTCGGCGCGCCATGGGTCGCCCAGCGCGTATGGCCGATACCGATGGTCCCCGAGAGCGGCGACTTCGCCAGCAGGGCCTCGAGGTTCTTCAGCTTGCCCTCGGCGCGGCGGCGGGTGAGCACACCGCCCTCCAGCGTCGCGACACCGGCCGAATCGTAACCGCGATATTCGAGACGCTTGAGGCTGTCGACGAGCTGGCCCGCCACGGGCTCCTTGCCGAGAATGCCGATGATCCCGCACATGCGTGTCGTTCTCCACGTCCCGCCACCGCGCTTCGCCGCACGATGTCCGAATCCGCCGCTTATACGCCGGCAGAAACCAAGGCGGGTTTAACGGCGTGCCCCCACAGCCGCGAATGAATTGCTGTGACGATGTGAGACAGGGGGCGGCTGCCGGGCGGACAGAGACGCCCCTTACCCCTTCCCCTGCTCCCGCGCCTTGCGCGCGGCGCGGCGCTCCTTGTTGAGGCGGATGCGCTCCGCACCCCGCCCGGGCAATCCCGCCTGCTTGGCGCGGCCGAAGGCGAGCGCGCCCTCCTTCACATCGAGCGTGATGGTCGAGCCCGCAGCGATCAGCACCTCGTCGCCGATGGTGAGCGGCGCCACCAGCGTGGAATTCGAGCCGACGAAGACATCGCGTCCGATGATGGTCGGATGCTTGTCGGCACCGTCGAAATTGCAGGTGATGGTACCGGCACCGATATTGGTGCCTTCGCCGATGGTGGCATCGCCGAGATAGGCGAGATGGTTCGCCTCGGCCCCTGCGGAGATCGTGGTGCGGTTCACCTCGACGAAATTGCCGATATGGACCTTCTTGCCGATGCGGCTCTTCGGCCGGATCCGGGCGAAGGGGCCGAGGATGGCGCCCTGGTCCACGACGCAGCCCGCCAGATGCGAATAGGCCCGGATGGTCACGTCGTCGGCGACGGTGACGCCCGGTCCGAAGACCACATGCGGCTCGAGCGTGACATCCCGGCCGAGCACCGTGTCAAAGGCGAGGAACACCGTCTCGGGGGCGACCATGGTCACGCCGCCGCGCATCGCCGCCTCGCGCAGGCGCGCCTGGGCGATGGCCTCGACCTCGGCGAGCTGGACACGGTCGTTGACCCCCCTCACCTCCGCCTCCGGCGCCAGCACCACGGCTGTGGCGAGGCCGTCGGCGCGGGCAAGCGCCACCGCATCGGTCAGATAATACTCACCCTTCGCATTGGCCTTGCCGATGCGCTTCAGGAGCGCGAGCGCCGTGCCGCCGGCGAGCGCCATCAGCCCGCCATTGCAGAGCGTGATGGCACGCTGGACCTCGCTCGCCTCCTTCTCCTCGACGATGGCGGCGAGGGACCCGCCCTCCATCACGAGGCGCCCGTAGCCATGGGGATCGGCGGCCTCGAAGCCGAGCACCGCCACCGCCGCGCCCGACGCCAGGGCCGCGCGCAGCAGCCCGAAGGTCTGCGGCGTCACCAGCGGCGTATCGCCGAAGGCAACGATGACATCATCGAAGCCGCGGGCGATCTCGGCCTCCGCATGCAGCACCGCATGGGCCGTGCCGAGCCGCTCGGTCTGGACATGGATCGTGGCGTCTGCCTTGACCCGCCGCGCCTCGGCGGCAACGTCGTCGCGGTCAGGCCCTACCACCACCGCCGCCGCCGTGCCGCCGGCCGCCGCCACGGCGCGGAGCACGTGACCGACCATCGACAGGCCGGTTACCTCATGCAGGACCTTGGGCTTGGCTGACTTCATCCGCGTCCCCTCGCCGGCGGCGAGAACGATGGAGAGGCAGGAGCGCTCGGTCATGGGTGAAGTCCGATTCGGAATAGCCGCGGCAGTCTAGGGCTTTTGCGACCGGCATGAAGCCCATGCAGGGCCTCAACCCAGCCCCTTGGCCAGCCGGTCGAAGGCGACGAGCGTGGTGAGAAGCCCCTCCATCTGCCTCAGCGGCACCATGTTGGGGCCGTCGGAAGGCGCCTTGTCCGGGTCCGGATGGGTCTCGATGAAGACGCCGGCGACGCCGACGGCCACCGCCGCCCGCGCCAGCACCGGGACGAATTCACGCTGGCCGCCGGAAGACGAGCCCTTGCCGCCGGGCTGCTGCACCGAATGAGTCGCGTCGAAGACCACCGGCGCACCGGTGGTCTCGGCCATGATCGGCAAGGCCCGCATGTCGGACACGAGCGTGTTGTAGCCGAAGGAGACGCCGCGCTCCGTCACCATGACATTGGCGTTGCCGGCCTCGCGGATCTTGGCGGCGACATTGGCCATGTCCCAGGGCGCGAGGAACTGGCCCTTCTTGACGTTGACGACCCGGCCGGTCTCGGCCGCCGCCACCAGAAGATCGGTCTGCCGGCAGAGGAAGGCCGGGATCTGCAGGATGTCGACCACCTCACCCACCGGCGCGCACTGGTCGATCTCGTGGACATCGGTGATCACCGGCAGCCCCAGCTTCTCCTTCACGTCCGCGAAGATCGGCAGCGCCGCCTTCAGGCCGATTCCACGCGAGGACTTGCCGGAGGTGCGGTTCGCCTTGTCGAAGGAGGACTTGTAGACGAGGCCGATGCCGACCCGGGCCGTGATCTCCTTCAGCGCCGCGGCGACCTCCAGCGCATGGTCGCGGCTTTCCATGGCGCAGGGACCGGCGATGAGGGTCAGCGGCAGGCGGTTGCCGAAGCGCAGGCCGCCGACATCGACGGTCGCCTGTTCGAGAGCTGCAATCACGACTGTGTCCCTTCTCGCGCCGCATCGGCGAGGCTGGTCTGCCCGGGCGGGTTCTCGCAGACCCGCCCGGACCGATCAACCCGAGATGGGATCGCCGCCGCCCCTCGTCAATCGACGATGGCGTGCGGGATGAAGCAGGAGGTATTGCCGGTGACGAGGCCTGCATCCTCGCGGATGCCGATTCCGGCCGGGTCCTGGTCGATGATCCAGGAGCCGATGACCGGCCGCATGCCGTCGAAGACAACGTCCGGCGCCAGCGCCTGGATGATCCGTGGCAGGGTGTCGTAGGGGCCCTCTGGCGCCACCACCGTCACGCCGTCCCGGCGGATCTCCACATTGGCACCCTCGCGCGAGAAGATCGGCTTGGCGACATGGTCGCGCCCGATGGCGGAGGCCGCCGGGTCGCCCTCGTAATAGCTCTCCAGCAGGTTCGGATGGCCCGGCGACATCTTCCACAGCTCGGGCAGGATCGCCTTGGTGGACAGCAGCATCTTCCACGGCGGCTCGATCCACACCGTGGGCGAGCCCGGCATGGCCGATCCGAACTCCTCGTGGACGAGCCATTCCCACGGATAGAGCTTGAACAGCGTCTTGATCTCGCGGTTGTCCTCGTCGACGAAGCGCCCCGCACCGTCGAGGCCGATCGAGGCGATATCCAGGAGCACGACCTGGTGGCCGGCCTCGCCGGCGCACTCGGCCATATACTCGACGTTCTTGCGGTCCTCGAGCTCCTCGGAAAAGGCCGTCATGTGCAGCAGTCCGGCCGTCGGCCAGGCCGAAAATCGCGCGATCAGCTGGTCGTGCAGGCTGTTGAACTGGTCGGCGCCCTGCGGCAGCAGGCCGGCCTTGATCCGGTCCTCAAGCCAGTACCACTGGAAGACCGAGGCCTCGTAAAGCGAGGTCGGCGTATCAGCGTTGAATTCCAGCAGCTTCGGCGGGCTCTTGCCGTCATAGACGAGGTCAAAGCGGCCATAGAGGCTCGGATCGTGCCGGTCCCAGCTCTGCGCGATCCAGTCCCAATAGGTCGAGGGGATGTTCAGGCGCTTGAGATATTCCTCGTCGCGGACGGCGCGGCCGGCCCATTCGCCGCAGAGCGCCACAAGCTCGCTGGTGCCCGCCTCGATGTCGTCCTCGATCTGGCGCAGGGTGAACTGGTAGTAGGCTCGCTCGTCCCAGTAGCGCTCCCCGCCCGGCATGGCATAGGCGAAGCCATATTCGTCGG
Organism: Phreatobacter sp.; assembly: GCA_019749835.1. GTDB lineage: Bacteria > Pseudomonadota > Alphaproteobacteria > Rhizobiales > Phreatobacteraceae > Phreatobacter. The sequence goes on from JAIEPJ010000061.1 coordinate 28,274, forward strand.
CGAGCGCCTGCCAGTTGGGCCGTTCGGCGATGGCGATCCGCTGCATGTCATCCCCCCCTGGATGAGCTGGAGAAGCTTCGGGCCGTCGAGCCGAAGCCGGATCGGCTGACGCCCTGGCTCTGGCTCGAGGCCGTGCCGGAGGTACTGGAGCCGGCGGACGAACCGCTGCTGCCACCACCCCAGAACACCGAGCGGGTGGAACTCGAGGAGCGGCAGCTGTTCCGGGCGGTGAATGGCTGGCCAAGCGCCGTGAGATAGGCCGATCCCGCCCCTGCGGTCAGGGTCTCGATGGACCACGGTCCCGACGATCCCCTCCCGGAACCAGAACATCAGCACGACCAGCGCGATCCCATAGATCA
>JAIEPJ010000269.1 GCA_019749835.1 Phreatobacter sp.
CTCCTCGATCATGTTGTGCGGATAGGTGTCGGTGCCGATGGCCATGTTGACGCCGCGGCGGACATATTCGCCGAAGGTCTGCAGGGCGATGCCGCGGCGTTGGAACACGGTCGGGCAATGGGCGACGGTGGTGCCGCTATCCACCAGATCCTGAAGATCGTCACGGCGCGGCCAGTGGGCCGAGGTGTGGTGGTCCATGAAGATGCCGTGGCCGATCAGCGAGCGGTCGGAGAGGACGCCGAGAGAGCCGAGCCATTCGACCGGCGTCATGCCGTGGCGGCGGGTGATCTCGTGGAACTCGACCACTGACTGCGCCGCGTGGATCTGGAAGGGCAGCTTGCGCTTCTTGGCCTCGGCGAAGCTCGCCTTGATGAGACCGGGGGTGCAGGTGTCGATCTGGCTCGGCGAGACCATGCCTGACATGCGGCCCGAGGGGTGCCTGGCCGCCGTCTCGATCACCTTCATCGCCGCTTCCATGGCCGGGACGCCCTCGTCCTTGGCCCATTCATATTCGACCACGTGGCCGTTCTTCGTGAACCAGCGGGCCGAGCGGTACATGGGCGAGAGGACGCCGCGCAGGCCGGAGGCGGCGAAGGTGTCGAGCCAGCCGTCCCAGGCGACCGACATGTCGACAAGGGTGGTGACGCCGGAGAGCAGCAGCTCGGAATAGGCGACGGTGGCGGAGGCGGGAATGGCCTCCATGTCCGGGGCACCGCCGGAATCGGCGCGGAACAGCGGCATGAATTCATAGAGCGCGGACTGGTAGAGCCGCGGCGAGCCGAGCTCGTCGTTCCAGCCCTTGGCCATCGGCTCGGAGGCGGGATGGGAATGGACATTGACGAGGCCCGGCATGACCAGCATGCCCGCACCGTCGATGGTCGTCGCCGCCTTGCCGGAAAAGCCCGGACCGACATGGATGATCTTGTCGTCCTCGAAGGCGACGTCGGCCCCCTGCATATAGGTGTGCTTGCGGCCGTCGAAGGCGACGACCCAGGAAGCGTTCTTGATCAGGGTGACGGGCATCGGGCGTTCTCTCGGGGCGTGTCGGGTTCTTCTGGACGGCGCAAGACGAACGGCCGGGCGCACAGGGCGCCCGGCCGCGGGGGTTGTCACATCAGCGCGTGAAGCGCAGGTCGAGGCCCTTGTAGAAACCGCAACCATAGATGTTGTGGGCCTTGAAGGGAGCGAGGCGCGAGTTCGCCGCCACCTTCATCGGCTCGTGGTAGAGCGGGATCCAGACGGCCGCGTCATGCACCTGCTGGAGCACCTGGCCATAGGCCGCCGCACGTTCCGCGTCGGACACGGCGGTCATGCCGGTCTGCAGCAGACGGTCGGTCTCGGCGTCCTTCCAGTTCATGCGGTTCGGCGTCGGCGCATTGGTCGAACGGAAGTAGAGGTTCAGCGCATCGCCGGCGGTGATGTAGGGGAAGGACATGCCGAACAGGTCGAATTCCTGCGTGGCGAGCTTGCCCCAGGCCACCGTCGCATCGAAGAGCTGGATGCGCAGGTCGACACCGATCTTGCGCAGGTCGCCCTGCACGGTCTCCATCAGCTTCTGCCAGGTCGAGCCGGTGAAGCCATAGGCGAGGGGCGACAGTCGGACACCGTTCTTCGAACGGAAACCGTCGGCGCCGCGCACCCAGCCGGCCTCGTCGAGGATGCGGTTGGCCTCGGCGACATTGGTGCGGATCAGGCGCGAGTCCACCGCCTTGTTCCAGTCGGTGGCGGACTGGTGGATGTAGGAATAGGCCGGCTCCGTCTCACCGAAATTGATGTCGCGGGAGATGGCCTCCTGGTCGACGGCCATGACCATGGCGCGCCGGACGGCGGGATCGTCAACGCCGGCCTTGTCGACCTTGAAGCCGATGAAATAGGTCCAGAACGCCGCCGGATTGTCGACGATGCGCAGGTTCCGGTTGGCCCGGATCTGCGCCATGCCCGAATAGGGCACGTATTGGGTGGCCTGGCTCTGGCCGGTCAGCACGGCGGCGAGACGGGTGTTCTCTTCCGGCACGATGCGCCAGACGATCTCCTGGATATGGGCCGGGCCGCGGTTCTCGTAGATCGGCGGGCCCCAGCGATAGGCGTCGTGGCGGCGCAGGCGCATGTCGTTGCGCGGACGCCATTCGCCCCAGCAATAGGGGCCGGTGCCGTTGAAGCCGCGCACGCCGAAATCGGCGCCGAGGGCTTCCACATTCGCCTTGTCGATGACGACGGCGAAGCTCTGGGTGAGCTGGTAGAGGAGCTCGGAGAAGGGCGCGGTCAGGCGGTACTCGACCGTCGTCGCGTCCTTGGCGATGATGTCCTCGACCGGACCGGCACGCCAGCGCACCGGCGAGCGGGTGGCCGGATCGATCCAGCGCTTCAGCGAATAGACCACGTCATCGGCGGTCATCGCCTTGCCGTCGCAGAACTTCACGTCCGAGCGCAGCTTGAAGGTATAGACCTTGCCGTCGGGCGAGACGGTCCAGCTCTCGGCGAGGCCCGGCTTGATCGAGGTCATGTCGTGGTCGAGCGACACCAGCGTGTCGGCGAGCATGAACAGCACCTCGGAGGCGGCGCGCGCCGTCGAGCGATGCGGATCGTAGCGGTCGGAATCGACCTCGCGGACGATGGTCAGCGTGTTCTGCGCCTGCGCCAGGGCGGGCGTCGCCATGGCGAGGCCGCCGGCGATGGCGGTGGCCAGCAATGCAAGTCGTTTCATACTCATCTCCCAACTCCTCTGAAGACGTGGGTTCTGTTCCGACCCGTGTTGATCCGGGCCCTTGGCTGTCGACGGCTCAGGTGTGTCTGAGCCGCGGATCGAGCATGTCGCGCAGGGCATCGCCGAGAAGGTTGGCGCAGAGCACCAGCACGACGATGACGAGGCTCGGCATGACCGCGATATGCGGGGCGAGGAAGAGTTCGTTGCGCCCGGCGGAGGCCATGGTGCCGAGCTCGGCGACCGGCGGCTGGGCGCCGAGGCCGAGGAAGGACAGGGCCGAGCCCAGAAGGATCACCTGGCCGAAGCGCAGCGTCATGTAGACGAAGACCGACGAGATGCAGTTGAGCGCGAGGTAGCGGACCAGCAGCGTGCGGTCGTTCAGGCCGATCGACCGCCCGGCCTCGATGAAGTCCTGGCCCATGACCACCAGCGCCGAGGCGCGGGTGACGCGCACCACCGTGGGGATGGTCGCCACGGCGAGGGAGATGACGACCGCGGTCATGCCCGGGCCGACGACCGCCGCGAAGGACAGGCCGAGAAGAATGGCGGGGAAGGACAGGAGAATGTCCGACAGGTGCATGATCAGCCCGTCGAGCCGGCGGTAGAAGGCGGCGAAGAGGCCGAGGAGCAGGCCGATCGAGCCGCCGACGGCAGTGGCGACGACGCCCATCATCAGGGTGGCGCGCAGGCCATAGAGCAGGCGCGAGAGCATGCAGCGGCCGAGCCCGTCGGTTCCCATCAGGAACTCCCAGCGCCCGCGCGTCTCCCAGACCGGCGGGAGCATGCGCAACCGCGTGTTGGTCAGATAGGGATCGTTGGGGGCGAGCCAGGGCGCCAGCAGGGCGGCGAGGACGAGGAGGATGAGAAGAACGGCGGCGGTGATCGCCAGCTTGTCGCGGAACAGGCGGCGAAGATTGCCATAGCGACGGGGGGCCACGACGGGTTCGTTTGCGGTCACGACGGTCATCGCTTGCCCACCCGGGGATCGAGGATGCCGTAGAGCACATCGACGAAGAGATTGATCACGATGAAGGAGACCGCGAGGATCAGGATGGAGCCCTGGGCGAGAGGCAGATCGCGCGCCAGGATGGCGCCGACGGCGAGACGGCCGACGCCCGGCCAGGAGAAGATGGTCTCGGTGACGACGGCGCCGCCGAGCAGGTAGCCGGCCTGCAGGCCGATCAGGGTGACGACCGGGATCAGCGCGTTGCGCAGCACGTGGCGGATGATGACCGTGTGCTCGGCGAGGCCCTTGGCCCGGGCAGTGCGGACATAGTCGGCATTCATCACCTCGAGGGCGGCGGTGCGCGTCATGCGCGCCACGGGACCGATGAAGATGAGGCCAAGGGTCAGCGAGGGGAGCGCCGCATGGGCGAGGCCGTCGAGGGTCCAGAGCGGGCCGGCGCGGCCGAGGAAGGGCAGCAGCTCCCAATGATAGCCGACATACATGATCAGCATCAGGCCGATGAAGAAGACCGGCATCGACACGCCGAAGACCGAGATGGCGATGATGATCCGGTCGAGGGCGCGGCCGCGGTTGACGGCGGCGATGGTGCCGAGGGCGATGCCGATGGGCACGGAGAACAGCAGCGAGCCGAGCATGAGCTCGAAGGTCGGGCCGATGGCCTCGCCGAGTTCCTGGATGACGGGCGTGTTGTTGATCATCGAATAGCCGAGATCGCCCTGCATCACCCGCGTGATGTAGATGAAGAACTGGATGACGCGCGAGCGGTCGAGACCGAGATCCTTGCGGATCTGCTCGATCACCTCCGGCGTCGCCTGCGGGCCGGCAATGACCTGGGCGACGTCGCCGGGCACCAGCTGCAGCAGCATGAAGCCGAGAAGCAGCACGCCGAACAGCACGGGGACCGACAGAAGGGCACGGTGTAAGAGGTGGACTCCCATGCTCGTCAGCCCTTCCACTCGCCGGTCGCGTCATGGACGCAGGCGCCGCCGAGAATGGTGAGGTCGCAGCGCGTATCCGACAGGATCGCCTCTGGCGCGGCCGTGAGCAAGTCGCGCGAGAAGACTGCGACATCGGCGGCCATGCCGGGCTTCAGCGTGCCGCGATGGTCCTCGCATTTGTTCACATAGGCGCCGAAGGCGGTATAGGCCTGGATGGCGCGCTCGATGGAGATCGCCTCGCCGGCACCGATCACCGAGCCCTTGTGCGTCTTGCGCGTCAGCATGGTGAAGAAGTTCGGCCAGACATTGGCATCGCAGACCGGCGCGTCGGTCGAGGCGGCCGGCTGGAAGCCCATGTCGATCCAGGTCTTCATGGGATAGCTTGTCTCCGGGCGGGCGTCCGGCATGACCTGCCGATAGAGCTCGCCGAAATCATAGATGAAGACCGGCTGCGGCACCGGCTCGATGCCGGCGGCCCGCATGCGCTTCATCTGGTCCATGGTGTTGAAGCCGCAATGTTCGATGCGGTGGCGGCGGTCGGCATCCGGATATTTCGCCAGCGCCTTCTCCATGGCGACGAGGGTCTGCTCGATGGCGCCGTCGCCGATGGCGTGGACGGCGAGCTGGTAGCCCTTGGCATGGACCGCCAGGGTCGCCTCCTCCATCTGCTTGTCGGTGAGGCAATAGATGCCGTGGGTCTCCTCCTCGCCGGCATAGGGCGCGGTCATGGCCGCCGTCTTGCCGCCGGCGGAGCCGTCGGTGAAGATCTTCACCGGGCCGATGCGCAGCATGTCGTCGCCCGAGCCGGTGACGAGCCCTTCCTCGTAGCAGCGATCGAGAATGCCGCCGGGACTATCGAGCAGGCACTGGGTGACGCGGATCGGCTGGCGGCCGGTGCGCACGGCATTGCGGTAGGAGACGATCTCCCGGTAGCCGGAGCGCATGCCGACGGCGGCATCCATGGTCGAGGTGATGCCGAATGTGTTCATGTAGCGGGCACCGCGCTCGATGGCGGCGACATGATCCTCGTCGGTATAGGCCGGCAGCACCGCCTGGACGGGCTGACGTCCGTTCTCGGCCATGAGGCCGGTCAGGGAGCCGTTGGTCTGCTCGATGGCGCCGCCGGCGGGCACCGGGCTCGCGGTCGTGACCCCAGCGATCTTCAGCGCCATGCTGTTGGCCACCGCGAGATGGCCGCAGGTGCGCACCAGGTAGACCGGGTTGTCGGGGGCCGCCTGGTCGAGCTCGGTCCGGTGCGGATGGCGGCGGATGTCGAGTTTGGAATCGTCATAGCCGCGGGCGAGGATCCACTCGCCGGGCTTCTTCGTCGCCGCCGCCGCACGGATGAGGCCCAGCAGGGCATCGAGCGTGTCGGCCTTCTGCGGCCGCGCATCGACCTCGGCCATGGACAGGCCCATCGGCAGGAGATGGGCATGCGCCTCGAAAAGGCCCGGTGTGGCCAGACGCCCGCGCAGTTCCACGACCCTGGTCGCCGGACCGATCAGAGGCTCCATGTCGGCGGAGGAGCCGACGGCCAGGACCTTGCCCGACCACAGCGCGATCGCCTCGGCGACCGGCTCGCCATAGGCCACGAAAACACGGCCGCCACGCAATACGACATCCGCCCTGGGCAGGATCGGCATCAAGAAACCTCGCACACAATCTGCCTAGCATCGTGGCATGCCTGTTTTTGCATCGACAAGCCACGCCGGTGCCGGGCACCTCTCCATTGCGCGGGGTGGATTTGTCGCCCACCGCCGCTATGGTCGGTGACTTTCATTTCGCCCGCGCCGGTAGAATGAGCAGCAATCTTCTTCGGCTTCAACATGTTTTGGCACGAACGTATCGCATTGCGGTACGACTCGGGCCGCGGCGCGCCCTTCACCAGACGCTGTCCCATTCGCATCGCGCCTCTCCCCCAGGAGCCCTTCCATGACCGACGCCAGAACAGAAACGCCCGATGCCGCCGCGAGCGACCCGGTCTCGCTCGGCTGGATGAAGGGTTTCCCACCGCCGGCCGACAAGGCCATCACCTATGCCGACGGCTCCTTCCGCGCCTTCCCGCAGTCACGCTGGTCGTGGAGCCATGTGCGCCAGATCGTGCCGACGGTGAATGTCTGGCGCGGCGGCGGCCCCGCCTCCCCTCTGCCCCGCGCCGAGATCGATCTCGGGCCGGTGCCGGTGATCACGATGGATGGCCGGGCGATCAGCTTCGCCGCGGCCCTGGCCGAGACCTATGCCGACGGTATCGTCGTCCTGCACCGCGGAAAGCTCGTCTACGAGCGCTATTTCGGCGTCCTCAAGCCGCACCAGCCGCATATCGGCATGTCCGTGACCAAGTCCTTCACCGGCACGCTCGCCGGCATCCTGGTGGCCGACGGGCTCATCGATCCGGCGGCACCGGTCACCCACTATGTCCCCGAACTCGCCGCCGGCGGCTTCGGCGACGCCACAGTGGGCGAGGTCATGGATATGACCACCGGGCTCGCCTATTCGGAGATCTATACCGATCCCAGTTCGGATGTTTTCGCGCTGCGCCGCGCCAACGGCATGGCGCCGCCGATCCCCGGCACGCCGCAGCTCTCGCTCCTCGACTATCTCACCACCATCGGCAAGCAGGGCGAGCATGGCCGGGTCTTCGCCTACAAGACGGTGAACACGGACGTCCTCGCCTGGATCCTGCGGCGGGTCAGCGGTCAGTCGCTGAGCGAATTGCTGTCGACACGCATCTGGCAGCCGATGGGCGCCGAGGAGGACGCCTACTACCACGTCGACCGGCTCGGCATCGAAAGCGGTGGTGGCGGCCTCAACACGACGACGCGCGATCTCGCCCGCTTCGGCGAGGTGATGCGCAACCGTGGCGCCTTCAACGGCCGGCAGATTTTCCCCGCAAGCGTGGCCGACGCCATCGCCCGCGGTGGCGATCCCGGAAAATTCGCGCCGGCCGGCTATGCCACCCTGCCCGGCTGGTCCTACCGGAACCAGTGGTGGGTGAGCCACAATGACCACGGGGCCTATACGGCGCGCGGCGTCTTCGGACAGGCGCTCTATATCGACCCGAAGGCCGAGATGGTGATCGCCCGCTATGCCTCCTATCCGGTCGCCGGAAATGTCGCCAATGACCCGGTGTCGCTGCCCGCCTATATGGCGGTTGCCCGTCATCTCATGGGCTGACGGCGGCGAAACGTTTCAGCGATATTGCTGCGCGGGCAGGTTGCCAGGACAAAGCCCCGCCTGCGCGAAGTCTTGCGGAAACCGCCCCTCGCTATAGGCTGCCCATGGCCTGCCCCCGGGGCGGGCCGCGAGACAGGGAAATACCTTCGATGTCGCTGTTCATCCGCCACCGGGCGCCACTGGTGCTCGCCGCCGCCTGCCTGATGTTCCTGCAGGCCACCGATGCGGAAGCGCAGCGGCGTCGGCCGCAGGCCGCCGAAGCCACCGAGGTGACGGTCCAGAACCGCGCCAATGCGACGCTGCAATATCTCTACGTGACGCCGGTGGGCGAAGTGTCCTGGGGCGAAGACCGGCTCGGCAGCGACACGGTCGAGAGGAACCGGAGCCATTCCTTCACCGTCGAGGCCGGCCAGTGCCGTCATGACCTGCGCGCCGTTTATGAGAACGGCCGCGAGGAGACCCGGTTCGGGCTGGACCTGTGCAACCGGACCGAGATCGCCCTCAACGGTCGCACCCAGACCTCCAACACCGACCTGCAGCGCCAGGGTCCGGTGGCCCTCTTCGTGGTGCGCAACCGCACGGGCAGGACCCTGCAGGTGCTGAAGCTGGTGTCGCCGAACGGCGAGGTGAGCGAGGATCTGCTCGGTGCCGCGGTGATCGAGAACAACCAGACCTTCACCGGGCGGCTCCGCCGCTCGGCGGGCTGCACCTACGAGGTCGTCGCGACCTTCCAGGGCGGCGGCGAGCGCAATGTCGCGGGTCGCAACCTGTGCACCGCGCGCGAGGTGGTCTTCGGCGGCGAGGGCGGGGACAACGAACCGGCGGCGCCCGCCACCGGCGAGCCGCTGGCTTTCGTCGTCCAGAACCGCGGTGCGGTTCAGATCCAGCATCTCTATATCCGCCCGCGCGGCACCAGCGCCTGGGGCGAGGACCGCCTCGGCAGCGAAACGATCGGGGCGCGCGGCTCGTTCCAGGTCCGCATGCCGCGCCGGGGTTGCGAGTATGACGTGAGGGTGCGCTTCAACAATGATCGCGAGGAGGTCCGCAACGCGGTCAACCTGTGCGAGACCACCGAATTCGTCGTCACAGGCCCGGCCGTCGCCGCCGGACGCGGCGACCGCAAGCAGCGTCCGACGGAGCGCCCGGCGCAGCCGTCCATCTCGCAGATCGTCGTCGTCAACGAAGGCGACCGGCCGATCGAATCGCTGTTCATCTCCTCGTCCAAGGTGTCCTCCTGGGGCGACGACATGCTGAACCCGGAGGTCCGCATCCAGCCGGGCGCACGTTTCACCGCGCGGGTGGAGCGTGACGACCAGTGCAATTACGACCTGCGGATCGTCTACCAGGGCGGCCGCGAGGAGCGCCGGATGCGGCAGAACCTCTGCCAGCGCCAGGAGATCGCCTTCGGCGGCGCCAACGCCTTCCGGATCGATGGTGGCGGACCGGACAATGGCCGGCGGGTCGTCTTCTCCAATAACGGCCGCGGCGACGTCCGCGAGGTCTATCTGACCCCCGTGTCGGACACGCATTGGGGCGATGATCGCCTCGGGTCGGAACTGATGCCCCGCCGCTTCCGGCTGGAACTCCGGTTGCCGACCGAGGCCGGCTGCCGCTGGGATCTCAAGGTGGTCTATGAAGGCGGCCAGTCGATGGAAAAGCGCGACCAGGACCTGTGCGCAGCTCCGGAGATGCCGATCGGCCGGGCCGGCCGGCCGGGTCAGGTCGCTTCCACCGGAACCGGCTTCTACATCACCGAAGCGGGTCATGTCCTGACCAACCACCACGTCATTGACGGCTGCTCGACCGTGGCGATCGCCCGGCCGGGCGGGCAGCGGGTGCCGCTGCGCCTGATCGGCGCCGACGAGGGGGCCGACCTCGCCGTGCTGGTGCAGGAGAACGCCTCCACCACGCCGCTGCGGCTGCGCAACGGCGCCGGCGTCAACGTGCGGGGCGGCGAGAAGGTCGTGCTGGTGGGCTATCCCGCCCGCTCGCAGCTCGGCGGCGTCAATGTCACCGAAGGCATCGTCTCGGGCCTGCGCGGCGCGCTCGGCGACCAGAGCCGGTTCCAGTACACGGCACCGACCCAGCCGGGCAATTCCGGCGGTCCGGTGCTGGATGCCTCCGGCCTTGTCGTCGGCGTCGTCGTCTCGCAGATCGACAAGATCTCGGGCGAACGCACCGCCCAGAACATCAATTTCGGCATCAAGCTCGACCTGGTGCGCAGCTTCCTGGCCGCCAACAATGTCAGGGCGGCGGATGGGGAAGCCAGCGCAGCCCTGCCGACGAGCGACATCCTGCAGAACGCCGATCCGTCGGTGGTGCCGCTCGACTGCCTGGAATAGGCCCCCTCGCACGGCGGGGCGACGACGACGGCCCGGTTCATCCCGGGCCGTTGGCGTTTCACGGGCCCGGCGGGCGCGGAGCCTCCGCCGGCGGCAGCGCCCGCGGCGGCCATGGCCAGGGCAGGCCGAGGCAGCGCGCGGCGATCCACACGGCGGCGAGGGCGACGAAAGCCCCGGCGATCCCGTCGACGATCCAGTGGTGGTCGAGATAGACGCTGCCGATGAACATCGCCACGGCGTAGAAGATGTGGAGCGGCCAGGTGCGCCAGGTGGCGCGGCCCATGGCGGCGAAGAGCGCGATCAGCGGGAAGGCCACATGCATGGACGGCACGGCGCCGAAGGCATTGGCGGCCCGGGCGTAGAACTGCTGGAAATAGCTCATGCCGAAAAGGTCGTCGACGCGCAGCAGGCCCGCCGCATTGGCGGCGGCCTTCACGTCGACGGCACAGCCGTTCAGCCGCACGTACCAGGGCGGTGCGGCGGGAACGATCAGCCACATGGTGAAGCCGATCACATGGGCGATGGCGAAGGCCCAGAGGAAGAGCCCCATGCGCTCCCGGTCCTTTACGAAGAGGTAGAGCGCATAGACCGGCACGACATAGAGGAAAGCGGCATAGGGGACGGCGAAGAAGACGTCCCAGAACGGCGCCGTGTGCCGCTGCAGCCAGTCGCCAGGGGTGGTGTCGGGCGCGACGGCGAAGAGCGTCAGTTCGAGGGCCCGGAGGTCGCAGGCATGGACCCGCCCGGGGGTGACGAAGATCGGCACCACGAAGCGCATCGCATCGGAGGCGATGGCCACCAGCACGCCGGGATAGAGCGCGGCGGTGATGCGCTGGGTCGTCCGGTTGAACAGCCCCAGGGCGAGGACGAGGCCGGCGATGAGCAGATGTTCGGGACGCAGCTGCCCCGCCGGGATCATCGCCAGGGCGTAGAGCGTGGGCGCGAGCGGGGCAAACCACCACCGGCCCCAGAGGCCTGTCAGATGGGTCCAGGCTTTATCGATCATGGCGGGGGTCTCAGATCGCGGGGTCGCGGCTCGCCGGCGCGTCCGTCGCGGAACGCGCGTCCGGCAGCCGGGCGTCGATGACATGGCGTGCGACGCGCAGCGCGTCGGCCGAGGCGAGGAGGCTGAGGACACCGACCAGGCCGATACAGGCCAGGGTGAGGGCGGGCGACCACAGGCCGAGGAGCAGGGACAGCGCGATGAGCACCATGCGGTCGCCCCGGCGCATCCACAGCGGCGGCAGTTGCACCTTCAGCCCCTCGCAGCGGGCGCGGACATAGGAGACCGTATAGGCGGTCAGGAGCGTGAAGCCGGGAATGACGACCATCCAGCCGGAGGGCGCGAAGAAGACGGTGAGGCCGAGCAGCGGCGCGGCATCGGTGATGCGGTCGATGGTCGAATCGAGCAGGGCGCCGAAACGGCTGACCGTCCCGGTGGAACGGGCAAGCGGCCCGTCGAGCATGTCGACGACCCCGGACAGGAGCAGGAACAGGGTCGCCAAGCCGAAGGCCCCATAGGCCGCGAAAAGACCCGACACGAGGGCCGGCACCAGCGACAGGAGCGTCAGCGTGTTCGGCGTGACGCCGGTCCGCGCCAGCAGCGCCGCCACTTTCGCCAGGGCTCCGGCAAAGGACGCACTGCGGGCGATGTCCTGCAGCGAGGCCCCCCGTTCAAGGCTCGCGAGAAGCCGCGAGACCCAGCTTTCCGACATCAACCCGGCTCCCCGTTTGCCGCGTGCGGTGCTATTGAGCCCGTCCTCATCCCGAGAGAGAGATCCGAGGTCGCGATGCGCCCCACTTTTCGGACCGCCCCGGCCAGCCGGCCATGATGATCCGCAACGCGCTGATGCGCTTCCGGCGCATGACGCCGGCTAGGCTCTATCAGGATCATGCCCGCGCACGCAAATTGATGCGTGGAGCGGCGCCGGCCCGGGCGGCCGCGCCGGCACGGCCGGAGCGGATCGTGGTGACGCTGACGACCGTTCCCGAGCGCATGGACCGGCTGGCGCCGGTGTTCCGCAGCCTCATGGACCAGACGGTAGCGGCCGACCGCATCATCCTCGCCCGGCCGGACGTGTCGCGGCGCTCGGGCCTCCCCTATCCGCGGCTCGATCCGCCCTTTCCGGGGATCGACGTGCTCGACACGGTGGACGAGGGGCCGGCCACCAAGCTGCTGCCGGCGCTCCTTGCCGAACCCGAGGCCGCGATCATCGTCGTCGATGACGACGTCATCTATCCCGCCGATTTCATCGAACAGCTGCTCGCCTGGCATCGCCGCCTGCCGGGCACGGCGATCGGCTGGCGCGGCTGGCGCATCGTGCCGGGCGCCCATCCCAAGCGGTTCCCGCATATCTTCGCCACCGCCCTCGCCGCACCCGAACCGGTCGACATCCTGCTGGGGACCTGGGGCTATCTGGTGCCACCCGGCGCCTTCGACGCGGCGGTGCACGACTTTTCCGGTCAGGCGCCCGGCCTGCGCTTCGTCGACGACGTCTGGTTCGCCGGCCATCTGGCGAGGCGCGGGGTGCCGCGGGTCGTCATTCCCGGCCGCGGCCTGCCGATCGAGACGGAAGCCTCCGATCTCGCCGCCCTCACCTTCGGCCCGAACAGCTCCGGCGCCAACGACCTCGCCGCCATCGCCGCCTTCAAGGCGTGGTGGTAGCGGGCACCGACGTCCGGACGCCGAGGCCCCTCCCCCTCGCCGGCGAAATGCTCTAAGAGCGCGGCCATGACCGCTGCCTCTCCGCCCCTGCGCGTCGCGCTCACCGTCGACATGGAACCGGACTGCCCGCCCTTCCTGTGGACGTGGCGGGGCGTGACGGAGGGCGCGCCGCGCCTGCTCGACCTCTTCGCCCGCGAGGCGGTGCCGGTCACCTGGTTCACCACCGGCGAGACGGCGCGCCTCCATCCCGGCGCCGTGACGGCGGTGGTCGACGGCGGACACGAGCTCGCCTGCCACGGCGTCACGCATCAGCGCTTCGACTGGATGTCGAAGGACAGTGCCCGCTGGGAGATCCAGGACTCGACCCGACGGCTGCGCGACTTCGCCGCGATCACCTCGTTCCGCGCGCCCTATCTGCGCTTTCCCGGCCATTATCTCGACCTGCTGCAGGACGAGGGCTTCGCTCTCGATTCCTCGCAGGCGCGCTACAAGAAGGACGTGCCGGGCGAGGAGAACGCCCCGGGCCTGGTGCGCATTCCCGCCTCGATCACCTCCAGCGCGCTGCGCATCCCCCGGCTCCTGCGGGAATATTTCCTCGGTCGGCTACCCGATCCGGTGGTGCTCTTCGTCCACCCCTGGGAATTCGTCGACTTCCGCGCATCCAACCTGCGCTACGACTGCCGCTTCCGCACCGGACAGCCGGCCCTCGACGCGCTCGCCTCCGTCATCGGCTATTTCAAGGGCCGCGGGGCCACCTTCATGACCATGCGCGAGCTCGGCGTGCAGGCGAAGGGCAGCGCCGCATGACCGTCCCGACCACCACGGACGGCGCAGCAACGCCCTCGCGGCGCCTCTGGTGGATCCTCGGCTGGTGCGTGCTGGTGCTCTTCGCGGGCATTGCCGCCTATGCGCTGCCATGGAAGGACGTCCTCGCCGCCCTCGCCGGGGCGAAGTGGCACTGGGCTCTCTTCGCGGTCTTCGTGTCGTTGTCGGGATGGCCGTTCTGGATCCTGCAATGGCAGTTGCTGGCGCCAAGGGCGCACCGGCCGAGCTTTTCCCGCATGGCCCAGGTGACGGCGCTGAGCGGGGCGGCCAATACCTCGCTGCCGATGACGGGCGTGGTCGCCTCGGTGGGGTTCCTGATCGTGCGCGGCCGGCTGCCGGCCTCCGCCGCCGCCTCGCTCTACACGGTGGACCAGTTGGTGACCGGCATCGGCAAGGTGGCAACGCTGGCGCTGGCGGCGCTGCTTGTGCCCGTTCCGGACTGGATCCGTTCCGGGCTCCTCGCCCTGTCGGGCATCATGGCGCTGTTCACGGCGGCGCTGCTCGTCGCCGCCCATGGCGGTAACCGACTGAGGCGCCTCGGCAGCGGCCTCGGCCCGCGCAAGGCCCGCCTCATCGGCCATGTCGCCGATTTCGTCGACCATCTCGAACCGCTGCGCAGCCCACTCCTGGCGGCGGCTGTGGTGGCCCTGGCCTTCGCCAAGGTGGGCGTCGAGGTGCTGTTGGTCATGACCGTGCAGGTCGCGGTGGGCATCGAGCCGTCGGTCGCCGCGGCCGTGCTGGTGGTGGCAGCGCTCGACCTCGCCACCATGGCGCCGGTCTCGCCGGGCCATCTCGGCGTCTTCGAGGCCACCGTCATCCTCTGCTACCAGTATCTCGGCGTGCCGCTGCCGCTGGCGACCGCGGCGGCGCTGATCCATCACGGCGCGCTCTTCGTCGCCTCGCTGGTCGGCCTCGGCTATCTCGGCTGGGCGCTGCCGCGGGACGAGACTGGCGCGCGGCGCCTCGACCAGCCCTGATCAGGTGACCGCGGCTTGTGCCGCCGCATATTCCGCCTCGTAGCGCGGCGCGACCTCGCGCCAATCGACCCCGGCCGGCGGCACCGCCGCCGCCGCGATCATCCGGGCGCGCAGCGCCGGGGCCCCGATGAGGCGGCGGATCGCATCGGCCAGCGCGTCGTCATCCGCGGCGAGAACAGCGTCCTCGCCGTCATGGAGAAAGTCGCGGGCGCCGGACTGCGCCATGGTGACGACGGGCAGACCGGCGGCGCGGGCCTCCAGGGCAGCGATGCCGAAGGCCTCGAGACGCGAGGCCAGGACGAAGACGTCGGAACGGTGGAGCCGGTCGCGGATCGCCTCGCGGGTCTCGCGTCCGGCGAGATGGATGCGGTCCTCCATGCCGGCGCGCCGGATGATGGCGGCGATGGCGGCCGTCTCGTCACCGTCGCCGACGATGGTCAGGCGGGCGGCCTCGGGCGGCAGCTGCGCCACCGCGGCGGCAAAGGCCTTGACCAGCCAGCGGGCCCGCTTGCGCTTCTGCAGCCGCGTCACCGAGATGAATTCGACCGGGCCAGGCAGGCGCGGTGCGATAGCGTCCGGCTGGCGCCACCAGGAAAGGGCGATCCCGTTGGGGATGGCGGTGACGGGCGTGTCGCGCAGCAGCGGACGCAGCGCGGCGCCGGCCACGGTGGAGACGGCGGTGAAGCGGACGGCGGAGCGCGCATAGCCGTGCAGGGCATCGAGCGCCATCAGCGGCAGGTCGTAATATTTCAGGACCGAATGGAAGGTCGCGACCGCCGGGATGCGATGGCGGATACAGTGCTGGACGGCATGATGGGCAAGCGGCGCGACATTGCCGCAATGGACGTGGACGACCTCGTCGCCGCCGGCATCGATGGCGGCCCGCAGAGACGCGAAGACGGCGGGGGTGAAGGCGATGCCGAAGCCCGGCAGACGCGGCCCCGGCAGACGCTCGACCGGAATGCCATCGACGTCAGAGTCGCCGTGAACCCCGCAGATGACCCGGACCGTGTGGCCGCGGTCACGCAGCGCCACGGCGAGATCGCGCATCTGCAGCTCGATGCCGCCGAGGCGCGGGACGAACCAGTCGCTCACGAGTGCGATCTTCAAAGGCGGGGCTTTCATCGACGGACGGGGCGGCGGGCGGTCACGCATAGCCGCGTTCGACAAACCATGTCCACGCTTCGCGCATGGCCTCGATGGCCGGGCGCGGACGGTAGCCGATCTCGGCGATGGCGCGGGCGGAGGAGAAATGGTGCGGCTGGCAGGCGATGGCAGCCGCAGCGCTGTTGAGGGCCGGTTCACGGCCGGACAGACGTCCCCACAGGTCGCCCGCATATCCCGCCGCCACGACGGCGGCAGCCGGCGCGGGGATGACGCGCGCCGGGCGTCCGGCCACCTGCCGCATCAGCCCGAAGGCCTCCGCATAGGTCAGGGCCTCGCCGGAGAGGACATAGCGGTCCGAGGGCGGGCGCCGGTCTGCCAGAGCGAGGAGGGCTTCGGCGACGGCCCCGGCATGGCAGAAGTCGTTGCCGCCGGGCGGGGCGACAGTGAAGGGCCCGCGCGCGGCGGCGAGGATCATGCGGCCGGACGAGGGTTTCCAGTCCCAGGGACCGAGCAGGAAGCCGGGATGGACGATGGTCGCATCAAGCCCCCGGTCGATCTCGGCGAGCACCGCGGCCTCGGCGAGGCGCTTGGATGTGGCGTAAGCAGTATCACTTGCCTGCGGTCCGGCAGGGGTCTCGCCGCCCGGCTTTTCCCGTGTTCCCCAGACCAGCGTGTCCACCGTGGAGACATGGATGAGGCGTGCGCCGACGGCACGGCAGGCGCTCGCCAGACGTTGCGTCGCGAGGACATTGTCGCGGTGGAAGCCCGCCTGATCGGTCCGGCCGATTCCCACCCGAGCAGCGCAATGGACCACCACACCGGCGCTTTCGACCCGCTTTTCGAGCTCATCACTCGCCAGATCGGCAAGGACGACCGGCAGCTCAAGACCCGCCAGCGTCCGTTCGCCGGCCCTGCTGCGCAGCCATGCGGTGACGGCCACACCCCGCGCAGCAGCCACCCTCACGAGGCTGTTGCCGAGCAGCCCTGCAGCGCCTGTGACCATCATCACGGAAGCACTTCAAATGACGAAGCAATGAAGTATAAGGAGCCGCGCGCAGCCGGTGGATTTCGGCCCGAGCGCCTGGAGATAGTTCGTGTCACGGTCTGCCATTCGTGTTGCCATCGTCGGTGTCGGCAATTGCGCCGCTTCGTTCGTTCAGGGTCTCCAGTACTACAAGGACGCCAAACCCGGTGAGTCGATCCCGGGCCTGATGAACGTGGTGGTCGGCGACTACCATATCCGCGACATGGAGATCGTGGCCGCTTTCGACATCGACAGCCGCAAGGTCGGCCGGGATGTCGCCGACGCCATCCTCGCCAAGCCGAACAACACGATCCAGTTCGCCAGGGTGCCGGAGACGGGCGTGACGGTCCAGCGCGGTCCGACGCTCGACGGCGTCGGCAAGCACCTGGTCGACGTGGTGACCGAATCGACGGCGAAGCCGGCCGATGTCGTCGCCGTGCTCAAGGCCGCCCGTGCCGAGGTCATCATCTCCTACCTGCCGGTCGGCTCGCAGAAGGCCAGCGAGTTCTATGCCGAGTGCGCCCTCGCGGCAGGCTGCGGCTACATCAACTGCGTGCCGGTCTTCATCGCTTCCGACCCGCACTGGGCGAAGCGTTTCGCCGACAAGGGCCTGCCAATCGTCGGCGACGACATCAAGAGCCAGGTCGGGGCGACCATCGTCCACCGCGTGCTCGCCCGCCTCTACGAGGACCGTGGCGTCAAGATCGAGCGCACTTACCAGCTCAATTTCGGCGGCAACACCGATTTCCTGAACATGCTCGAGCGCGAACGCCTGTCGTCGAAGAAGAAGTCGAAGACCCAGGCCGTCTCCAGCCAGATCGACGTGCCGATCTCCGCCGACAACATCCATATCGGGCCGAGCGACTTCGTGCCGTTCCTTGACGATCGCAAGATGGCCTATATCCGCATCGAGGGCACCGGATTCGGCGGCGTGCCGTTGAACACGGAGCTCAAGCTGGAGGTCTGGGATTCACCCAATTCCGCCGGCGTCGTCATCGATGCGGTGCGCTGCTGCCGCATCGCGCTCGACCGCAAGATCGGCGGGCCGATCGGCGGACCGTCGAGCTATTTCATGAAATCGCCGCCCCAGCAGTACACGGACCCGGAAGCGCGCGACCGGACCATCGCCTTCATCCAGGGCGACAGCTGAGGACCGTTCCGAGGGCGGAACGGTGGTCTGCGCTGCCTGAAGGGTCCGCGCCATGCTGATCGCGCGCCGGCTGGTCAAATCGCATGACGGCCGCCCCACGGTGCGCGGGGTGGACCTCGCCCTGCGGCGCGGCGAGGTCGTCGGCCTGCTCGGACCCAACGGGGCCGGCAAGACCACGACCTTCTCGATGATCGCGGGCATGCAGGTGCCCGACAGCGGCGTCGTCATGCTGGATGACAAGAACATCACGCGCCTGCCGCTGTTCATGCGTGCGCGGATGGGCCTCGGCTACCTGCCGCAGGAGGCCTCGATCTTCCGCGGCTCCTCGGTCGAGGACAACATCCTCATCGTGCTGGAATCGCTCATCGGCGACCGGAAGGCGCGGAGCCAGCGGCTGGATGCCCTGCTGGAGGAATTCGGCATCACCCATGTGCGCCGCTCCAAGGCGGGCGCCCTCTCGGGCGGCGAAAGGCGCCGGCTGGAAATCGCCAGGACGCTGGCGAGCGATCCCGCCTTCATCCTGCTGGACGAGCCCTTTGCCGGCGTCGACCCCATCGCGGTGTCGGAGGTGCGCATCCTCGTGCGCAAGCTCTCGGCGCGGGGCATCGGCGTGCTGGTAACCGACCACAATGTGCGCGAGACACTGAGCCTCGTCGACCGTGCCTATATTCTCGACGGCGGGCTGATCCTCGCGTCCGGCTCGGTCGAGCACATCGTCGCCGATCCGCGGGTGAAGGCGGTCTATCTGGGAACGGATTTCGTGCTCTGACGGCGGTCTCGGCCCGTTTTTGACCGGCCTCCCGCCGCAGCGCCGCCCCGTCGACATGATGCCGCAACGAAGCGGCCGTGCTTGCGACACGGTTCATTCATCATGTTGTTCCACAGTGACGTTCGTCACGACGGGATCACGCGGATGCAAGTCTTCGACGGACTGGGGATCGCCATCGCACTGGCCTGCGGCCTGCTCACCATGCGCGTCATCGCCGGGGTGTGAGCCGGGCGCCGGCCGCGAGAGCCTAGAGCCAGCCGAGGCGCGACAGCCCGAAAACAAGCACGAGCGCGAAGACCGCCGCGACCGCATCATCCAGCATGATGCCGAAGCCCGCCGCAACGTTCTGGTCGATGTGACCGATCGGCCAGGGTTTCAGGATGTCGAAGAGGCGGAAGGCAAGGAAGCCGACGAGCACGGCCCGCAGACCCGGCGGCGAAAAGGCGATGACGGCGGCCATGGCCCAGGTCTCGTCGAAGACGATGGCGGGGTGGTCGTGGACGCCCGAGCGCAAAGCGGTGACGCCGCAGGCCCAGACCCCGAAGGCGAAGGTCGCGGCCACGAGGGCGAGCGCCACGGCGGCCGGCGCCGCCTGCAAAGCCAGGCCGAGCGGGATGCCGACGAGGGCGCCGAGCGTTCCCGGTCCATAGGGGAAGAGGCCGGCGCCGCCGACCAGCGCCACCAGCGGCGCGGGGTGGCTCACCAGAAAAGCGGCGTCCACCGGGGCGAGAACGCCCGTACTGCCTGCCGTGCTCATGGCCCCTCGCCCGTCGGTTCCGGATCGGCATAGACCCGGTAGCGCTTGGAAATGGTTCCGCCCGCGCCTTCGATGATACGGCGCATACGCAGATTGTCGTCAAGAATCCAGCTCATCTCGATCTCGGCAGGTTCCGGATTGGCGGCGATGAGCCTGGCGATGGCGACGATCGGCAGCCGCGCCCCGAGAATCGTGTCGCGCAGGTCCGTCCTGACGCCGAGCAGCGTCACCCGCTTGGCGGCGAAGCGATGGGTGAAGATGCGCCACATGAGCCGCGCCCAGTTGAAGGGCAGCAGCCGGCCGCGGAAGCCGCGGAACAGTTCGTAGCCGTTGGGCATGATGAAGGCGAAGGCGACGGCCCGCCTGTCATGTTCGAGGAAGACCGCGTGGGCCGGCTTGAGGATGGGCCGGATCACCCGGAGGAGCGTGGTGAGTTCCGCCGCCGCCAGCGGGATGAAGCCCCAATTGTCGCGCCAGGAGGCGTTGTAGAGCTCGGTCATGATGGCGGCCTCGCCGGCGAGGTTGCCGAGATCGAGCTGGCGGACCTTGATGGGACTTCCTTCGGGCAATTGCGCGAAGCGGACGCCCCGCCATTGCGCGCCCTGGGCGAGCGGCACGCTATAGGCCAGAAGATCCTTGACCGGGACGAGGCCAGCGGCCTCGACATGGGCGCCGAGATAGGGCGGATGCCAGGGCATCAGCACCATGTCGCCGCGATCCTGACCGGTGATCTGGGTGCCGACCTCCTCGTTGATGGAATAGGTGAAGGGGCCCTCGATGCGGTGGCGGCCGCGCTCGGCATGCCAGCGACGGGCGGCGGCGATGAGACCGGCCACGACGGCGGGATCGTCCACCGCGTCGAGACAGCCGAAATGCCCGGTTCCGGCACGATCGGCCGGCGCCAGCCGGTCGAACTGGGCGGAGATGCGGCCGAGGAGCTGGCCGGACGCATCGCGGGCGATAAAAAAGGCAGCCTCCCCGTGGGTGAAGAAGGGTGCGACGCGCGGATCGAGCAGCAGGAACCGCTCCAGATCGAGTGGCGGCTGAAATCCGGGCATTCCCGAATAGAGTTGTCGCGGGAGGCGGATGAAGCGTCTAAAATCGCGCTGTGACCGTGCTTCAGCAATCTGCAACCGAATTCGTCCCCGATGGGCGCGGCAGCCCGCTGCCGTTCCGACTGCTTAGGGTCTGCGCTGTCTACACCGTGGCGCCAGCCGATGCCAGCACGGGGCATCTGGGGTGGTGAGGACCGTCTTCGCCCTGAAGAGGCGGCTCGTCGCGCAACTGGATCTGTCCGGGCGGGCCCGTCGCTTTCCCAGCCAGCAGGCGGGGCGGATCATGCGCGACGTCACCGTTCAGGTCGCCCTCGTCCTCCTGCTGATCGAGAGCATCTTCGTCGCCGAGCAGCTCATCTCGGGCCTGCTGGAGGAGGTGCTGAAGATCCGCGCTTCGCTGGCGAAGACCATCGCGATGATGGCAACCATGCTGCCCCAGGTGTTCGAGCTGGCGCTGCCGACCGCCATCCTCATCGCCGTGTACCGGGTCGCCCTCGGCCTCAGGGAAGACCGCGAATTTCTCATGCTGTCGAGCCTCGGCATTCCGCCGCACGGCCTGATCCGCCTTGTCATCCGCATCGGGATCGTCGCGCAGATCGCCGCCCTCACGGTCGGCGGCTTCGTCGATCCCCTGTCGCGCTACGCCTTCCGGCTGGTGATGTTCTCCGCCCAGTACCACGCTCTCACCGGCGGAACGGTGACGGCCAACCGGCTGTTCGAGACGAAAATCGGCACGGTGGCGGTGATCCCGCGCTCCGACGGCGTGCCGACGCCGCGCCTCTTCGTGCGCCAGCCCACCGAAGCCGGAGGTGAACGCGTCGTGGTCGCCAACGGCACCCGCCTGATCGGCCCCGACATCAACGGCCGTGTGGCGCTGCACCTCTACGATTTCGCCGTCGATGACTTCCCGGCGCCGCAGCCGGGAGCAGCCGCCGACGGGGTCCAACGCGTGCCCGTCGCGCCGGCCTCCTCTTTGCGCGGCACCGCGACCCAGCAGAGCCTCGTCTTCAACGACGTCGTCCCCTTCGACCCGCGCGGGCGGAACATCGCCGAACTGACCTTGCCGGAACTGTTCGTCGGCGCCATGGCGCGGACCCCGGAACGGCTGGAACTGGCCAAGCGTATCGGGCGCAGCCTCCTCTGCCTGATCGCGCCGCTGATCGCCCTTCTGGCCCTGTCGTTCACCACCCGCGCCAACCAGGCCTTCGTCCTGCCCCTCGCCTGCGCCGGGCTGATGATCATGGAGATCGCCGGGACGTCGGTGCTGTCGGGGCTTTTGTGGATCGGCCTGTGGCCCGTGCTCATGCTGGTCGCCTTCGGCGGCCTCGCCATCGGCTCCGGGCTGATCGCGGCTGTGGCGCTGCGCTCCTCGGCGATCGCGCGCCCCGGGCTCAGCCGCTCGTGACCGCCGTCCCGACCCCCGTTCCGGCCGATGACAAGGGGCGCCGCTTCGGGCTCGTCGCCTTCGGCACCTATACGCGCACGCTCACCCTCGCCCATGCGAGCCATATCGGGACGGTGCTGGCCGCCCTCCTGATCGTGGCGCTGACGCTGGACCTCGCGTCGCGGGCCAACCAGGTCGTCGCCCAGGCGACCGGCGGCGTTCCGGGGCTCGTTCTGCACATGCTCTGGTACCTGCTGCTGCGGATCTGCGACGTGATCGGCAATTTGCTGCCGCTCGCCTGTTTCATGGGCCTGTTCTGGTCGGAGATCACGTTGACGCAGTCGCGCGAGCGGATCGTCATCTGGAACGGCGGACGCTCTCCGCTGCAGTCGGTGGTGCCTATCCTCGTTCTCGGGGTGCTGCTGGGGGCGCTCCAGGTGACGGCGCTCGCGGTCCTGCGGCCAACCGCCGTCGGTATCCAGATCGAGACCGGGCTTGGCGGCCATGGCGAGTGGTTCGACCGGCGGCTGAAGCCGGAGGAGCGGCGCTGGATCGTGCTGCCGAACCATATGGTCCAGGCGCGGATCGACTTCCGCAACCGGACCCTGGTCGACGTGCAGCTGTTCGAACTCTCGGAGGCCGGGCGTCTGACGGGCCGCATGGCGGCCGCCAGCGCCGTCCCGGCCGAGACGCCCGGGATCTGGGTTTTCCGGAACGGCAGTCGCTGGACCGCGACGGCCGAGGGCGCCCCGACACCGGCAAGCGGGACCGGCGCGGCGCGGCGCTTCGCCGAGGAGCGGATCGCCCTGCCGCTGGAACCGCTCTGGCTCGCCAATCTGGGGATCGACGCCCGCTTCCTGCCGCAATCGACGCTGTCCCAGCTCGCCAGCATCCAGGGACTTGGGGAGCCCGCCTACCGGGCCTGGTGGCACGTCAGGATCGCCCAGGCTGTGCTGCCGCTCGGCATGATGCTGATGGCCTCCGCCCTCGCGATGACCCTGCTGGCCCAGCGCACCCTCTTCAAGCCGATGATCCTCATCGGGCTCGCCGGCTATTTCCTCTATGTCACCAACAATATCGTTGTCTGGCTCGGCGAATATGGGCAATTACCTCCACTGTTCGCCGCCTGGTTCATGCCTCTGGCCATGATCGCCACCGGCCTCGGCCTCATGGCACGCATCGAACGGGCCGGTCGGGACTGAACCCGGCGACGCAGATTTCTTCGGGGCAACGGCGACACATGATTCCGGCCATCGTGCACCAGACCTGGGAAAGCGCCGATATCCCCGCCCATCTCGTGCCCTTCCAGCGTTCGATCCGCGACGAGAACCCCGGCCTGGACATCCGCTTCTACGATTCACAGGCGCGCCGCGCCTATGTCGCGCAGCACTGCCCCGATCTTCTGCCGACCTTCGACACGCTGAAACTCGGTGTGGCCGAGGCCGATTTCTGGAGGGTGGTCGCCGTCTATGTCGACGGCGGCTTCTACGCCGATCTCGACATGGAATGCCTGCGGCCGATCGACATCTTCCGCGCTACCGACACCGCCGTCTTCGCCATCGAGGCCCAGTTGATGCCGCAGCGCCAGCGCGAGCTCGGCTATGAGCAGCCCTTCCAGCTCGCCAACTGCATGTTCGGCGCGCCACCGCGCCACCCCTTCTTCAAGGCCTTCATCGACCGCATGGTGGAGAATGTCGCCCGCCGGCCGATCGACTCCACCGATGACGTCGAGGACGCCACCGGGCCGAAGGCGCTCACCCGGCTGTTCTACACCTTGAAGCCGCGGGATGTGGGGGTCCTGGAACAGATCTACTGGGTGCCGCCAGACCTTTATGCGGGAAAGCCGCTGCTGTCGCGCAACATCCACTTCTGCCACCATTTCGACGGCGCCTGGAAGCCGAAACGGGCAAAGCCGCCGCTGGTGCGTCAGATCATCGAGCGCCACCGCCTGCCGAACCCGTTTCCACGCGGGCTGTGGCATGATTTCGGCTGGGGCACCCCGGCGCGCTGACCCCGCCTCACATGTCGAGCCGCACACGCTCGCGCACCGCCTCGCCGCTGGCGATGTCGATGCCGTGGATGTCGATATGGTGGATCTTTGGAATGAACCGGCGCTCCTCGGCCTCGGCATAGGCATAGACGACACGCATGGTGCGCGCGCCGACGGTCATGAGCGCGCGCGGCGTGCCGTCATTGCCGACATCGATCACCGCATCGCGCTCGCGATAGCCGGCGATGCGGGCCGAGTGGCGCGCCTGGTCGATGGACTGGGTGCTGACGCCGAAGGCGAAGACGCGCTCGAAGAAGGACAGTTCCCGGCGGTTGCCGTTTTCATCGCCGAAGCGGCGCCAGAAGACCTCCACGGGCTGCTGCGGATCGAGGCCGCCATCCGGCCGCTGGCGGGCGGCGTAGACGAGGACGTTCCGGTTGATGGCGTGCTGGACGTAGAACAGCATGCCGCGATCGGACGGAACGGGCAGGTCGGGGCGAGCGATCGGGAGCGAGCGCGACACCGAGACCTCGGACCGGCGGATGCTGACGGGCGGCAGACGGTCCTGGGCCAGGGCAGGTGCCGTCGGCACGAGGAAACCGGCTGCTGCGAACAGTCCTCGGCGGGAAATCGTCATGGGGAAGCCTCGCGACACGCCATCAATATGACCGGATGGGCCGTCGGGATCACATCCGGTGCAACTGGACGCTAGATAGGACGGAAATAAGAGGTTAGGAAGGCACCGAGCGTCGGTCGGGACGCCGGCACTCACGGCGGCCGCCGAGCACTTGGCGCGCGCGCCGGAAACGCTTAGCGTGACGGTGGCAGGCCCGACCGACGGCGAGAAGAAACAAGAAGGCCAAGGAATGACCGATACCGCATCCGCTTTCGGTGACGACCAGCTGACGCGCGACCTCGTCGAGGTTATCGCAAAAGAAGGAATGGTCGATCTGAACGGCGTCGGGCCGGAAACGACGCTCGAATCGCTGAACATCGCCAGCGTGGATTACATGATGATCCTCGCCGCCATCGAGGAAAAGTTCCAAGTCTATGTGCCGATGGACGAGAGCCTCGCCCAGGTCAAGGACGTCGGCGGCCTGATCGCCGTCCTCAAGGAGCATATCCAGAAAGCTCAGAAGGCCTGATCGTGACGCCCCGCAACGTTGTCGTCACCGGCCTCGGTGCGCTCACCACGGCCGGCCTGGGCGTCGACGCCCTGTGGCAGGCGGCTGCCGGTGGTGTGTCCGGCGTCAAGCAGATCGTGCTGGACTACGAGATGGGCAACAACCTGCGCATCGCCGCCCAGGTTCAGGACTTCGCCCTCGAGCGCTTCTTCCCGCATCTGAAGACCTCGTTCTTCGACAGGGTCACGCTGATGGCGCTGATCGCCGCCGAGGAAGCGGTGAAGGATGCCGGCCTTGCCGAGGCCCTGCCGCTTGGCCCCAGGACCTCCGTAATCGTCGGGACCGGCATCGCCAGCCTCGGCACGATCGAGGAAGCCACGCGCAACATGGTGCTGACCCAGAAGCGGCCGGACCCCCTGACCGTGCCGCGGGCGATGATCAGCGCCTCGGCCTCCAATGTCGGGCTGATCTATGGCTGCACCGGCACGACCTTCGTGGTGTCGAGCGCCTGTGCTTCCTCGGCACAGGCCCTCGGCATCGCCTTCCACATGGTGCGCGCCGGAATGACCGACCGGGCCATCGTCGTCGGTGCAGAGGCCATCGTCACGCCCGGCGGCATGAAGGCCTGGGAGATGCTGCGCGTGCTGTCGCCGCAGCTCTGCCGTCCCTTCTCCCGGGGCCGCAACGGATTGCTGCTGGGTGAGGGTGCGGCCGCCCTCGTCATCGAGGCGGAGGAGGTCGCGCAGGCGCGCGGCGCCCGCACGCGCGGGCGCATCCTCGGCTATGGGACGACCAGCGACGCCAAGGACATGCTGAAGCCGGATGTCGGTGGTGCCGCCGAGGCCATGGCGCTGGCCCTGGCCGATGCGGGGCTGTCGGCCGAGTCCGTCGGTTATGTGAACGCCCACGGCACCGCCACGATCCTCAACGATTCCACCGAGAGCGAGGCCCTCGGCCGCATCTTCGGCGACCGGCTGGCCGCCGTGCCGGTCAGTTCGACCAAGCCGATCCATGGTCACACGCTGGGGGCGGCAGGCGCCATCGAGGCGGTCGTGACGATCCGTGCGCTGGAAGAGGGGTTCGTGCCCCCGACGATCAACTTCCTCGAGGCGGACCCGGCCTGTCCCATCGACTGCGTGGCCAATGTCGGACGCGACCATGCCTTCGACGTCGCGCTGACCAATTCCTTCGCTTTCGGCGGCATCAACGCTTCCCTGGCCATCGGTCGGGCGGCGTGACCCTGGTCGGGGAAACGCGCTCAGCCAGTTGCACGGTGGTCGCCACCGGCGCCGACGTGGCGGCTTTCGCGGCCAGCGTCGGGGCCACAGGCGGCACCCGCCTGCCGACGACCTATCCGATCCGCTGGCTGACACGGCCCGAGGTGGTGAACCTCGTCAGGGAGCTCGCCGCCGACCGGCCGGACTCGCTGCCGGTGCATGAATTGCAGACGGTGGAGATGCTTGCCGAACTGCCGCTCGACACCCCGCTCTCCCTGGTGGCCGAGGTGAGGCGGACGGACGCGATCCACCTCACGCTCGACGTCGCGGTCACCCGTGAGGACAGGCCCGTGGCGCGCCTGCACGCCGTTCTGAGGCTGGTGCCGTGACGCCCCAGGACCATCCCCTGCCGCTCGGCACGATCCTGCCCGACCGGGAGTTCCCATCGGTCGACATGGCCATGGTGCACCGCTATGCGGCGGCCTCGGGCGACGACAACCCGATTCATGTGGATGCGGCAGCGGCACGGTCCATCGGCCTCGCCGATCCGATCGTCCAGGGCATGCTGCTGATGGGCCTCGCCGATACCGCGCTCGGCGGCTGGCTGCCGGAGGGCAGCTGCGCCAAGCTGTCGACGCGCTTTGCCCTGCCGGTGCCGGTCGGCGCCGCGGTGACCGTGTCGGGGCGCGTGGTGCGGGCCGATGAGGCCGACGGCCGGGCGCGGGCGACGCTGCGCATCTTCATCAAGGATGGGGCCGGCAAGGCGGTGGCGCTCGCCGAGGCCATCGTCCTTTTCTGACGGCGACGGGCCCGGCGGGCAGCCGGGCCGGAAGCGTCAGGCGGTCTGCGCCACTTTCGAGAGGTCGGCCAGGACATCGAGGAAGAGGTCGATATCGGCGTCGGTATGGGCCGCCGAGACGGAGTAGCGCAGCAGCACCTCGCCGCTCGGTGTCGCCGGCGGCACCAGGATATTCACGTAGATGCCGCGCTCGAGCAGTTCGCGCCAGAAGCCGAGGCCCTGGACAAGGCCGCGCATCTTGATGGCGCCGACCGGGCCCGGCGCCGCGCACAGCGAATAGCCGAGGGCCTCGACGCCGGCACAGAAACGCTCGGCCTTGCGCCAGAGGTCGGCGCGCCGCTCGGGCTCGCTGGCGATGATGCCGATCGCCGTGCGGGCGGAGGCGACCACGGCGGGCGGCAGCGAGGCGGTATAGAGATAGGCGCGGGCGAGGAAGCGCAGCGCCTTCAGGGCCGGATGGCTGGTGACGCAATAACCGCCGATGACGCCGACTGACTTCGAGAAGGTGCCGACAACGGCATCCACCAGATGCTCGGCGCCCTGGGCCTCGGTGACGCCGCGGCCGGTGGCGCCGTAGAGGCCGAGACCATGGGCCTCGTCGACCAGAACCAGCGCGCCGTGCCTCTTTGCAACGGTCGCAAGATCCTTCACCGCGCCGAGGTCGCCCCAGACCGAATAGAGGCCCTCGAGCACGACGAGGGTGCGCGACGGCGGCACGGTGGCCTCCGTCAGCATGCGGTCGAGATCGGCGGGGTCGTTGTGGCGGAACGACTTGAAGGTCGCGCCGCTCGCCCGGCAGGCATCGATGATGCTGGCATGGCAGAAGGCATCGTAGAGGATGAGGTCGCCCTCGGCGGCGAGGCCGCCGATCGCGCCGAGATTGGCCATGAAGCCGGTGGAGAAGACGATGGCATCCGGCCGCCCGTAATAGGCGGCGATGGTGCGTTCGAGTTCGGCATGGCCGGCCTGGTTGCCGCTGGCGACGCGCGAAGCGGTGGAGCCGGTGCCCCAGGTGCGCAGCGCCGTTTCCGCCGCCGCGATGCAGCGCGGGTCGAAATTGAGGCCGAGATAGCTGTTGGTGCCGAAGAGGGTGGTCTGCCGGCCGTCGATCACCGCCTGGACCGGGCTGTCGAAACGTTCGATCTGGATCTTCAGCGGATGGGTCGCATCGCCAACCGAGCGTTCCAGAATGTCACCGACCGTTGCCACGCGGCGCAGAATCCCGGTCAGCTGGGCGGTCGCGGCGACCGGTTGCGAACCGCCTTCGGGATGCACCGTACTATCGGACATGGAGCAGCTTTGCTTTCAAGGGTCACCAAACCGTCAAAGAGGTGATGCAGAGGCTATAGTTTGGTTGGCGTTTGCGGGCAAGCCTCGGGCCAAGACGGCAGCCCGATCCCGCCGGCCGGTGCGTGCCACCGCGAGGGGCCATTTTGCCCATGAAATCAGCAACTCGCGCCTGCCCTGACACCGCACCGTGACGACGCCGATCCCGCGGGGCGATGGATCATCTCCGCAGCCCGAAATATCGCGACATGCCCCAGCGGAATACCCCTCCGGGCACCACGCCGCGCGCCGCCACCAGGACGCGTTGTCCGACGGGGCCGACGACGTAGCGCGGCCCGCGCCTGCGGCCCTCGACGAGATCCGTCACCATCGCCGCGACCCCGGCTGGCGGCACGCCGGCCCGCTCGTCTTTCTCGTACATCGCGACGACCCGGACACAGGCGGCCGCATAGGGCGAGGCCGGGTCCTGCGAGGCGACCGTCCGGACGCGGTTGTCGACCACGGGTGTCGCGGTGTCGCCCGGGGCCACCAGCGCCACATCGATGCCGAAAGCGGCCACTTCCTGGGCAAGCGCTTCCGTCAGACCCTCGAGGGCGAACTTGCTGGCCGAGTAGATCCCCTGGAACGGCATGCCCACCCGGCCGGCAAGCGAGCCCATGTTGACGATGGTGCCCGAACCGCGTTCCCGCATGGCGGGCAGCGCCGCCCTGGCGACGCGCATCGCGCCGAGCACGTTGGTCTCGAGGCTGCGGCGCGCCTCCTCGATCGAGGTGTCCTCGACGGCGCCGGCCATCACCAGGCCGGCATTGTTCACCACCGCGTCGATGCGGCCGTGGGCGGCGAGCACGCCGGCGATGCAGGCCATGACTGACGCGTCCTCGGTCACGTCGAGCCGGGCCCAGGTCCACGGCGCCTCGCCGGGTTTCTCACGGCGGCTCGTGCCGATGACGTGATGGCCGCGGGCCTGCAGGAGGTCAGCCGTGGCGCGGCCGATCCCGGACGAGGCCCCGGTGACCAGAACGACTTTCGACCCTGGCATGGCTGCTCCTTCCCGACGTCACCGGGCTCCTTAGCCTGTCGGGAGGGCGCATGCATCCGTTCTGCCGGCAGAAAAGCCGGCGCGACCGGAACCCGGCGGCCGTGATGCGGCGTCAGGCGCAGCGGGCGGTGAAGCCTCCGTCCACCG